>CAZSVK010000047.1:7951-19805 GCA_964610245.1 uncultured bacterium | reverse complement strand
CGTGGGGGACAGCGTCTCCGGCAGGGGTTGCAGTTCGATTACTTCGCGGCTGGCGCGGTCGCGTCGGTCGTCGGCTTCTCGGGCGGCTCCTGCCGGATCTTCTGCATCATCACCGAGGCCACGCGGTAACCGGGATTGAGTTCGGTCCGGACGAGGGCGCGGATCCGCTCGTAGTTGCCGGTGGCCCGCGCGAGATCGCTCTCCTTGCGCTGGACCTTGGCGTCGAAGAGCAGCGCCGCGAGCTGCTCGACGTAGGGTTTGGCCAGCGTGTCGAGGTCGCGCAGCACCCCGGGCCGGTCCCCGCGGGGGGCCCGGGCCGCCGCCTCGTAGAGCAGCCGGAAGCCGTCCCGGTAGGCGCCCGACGAGACGTTGGCCGAACTCAGCACGTAGCGCGCCTTGAGCCGCAGCTCGCCGACCGATCGGGGCGCGCGGCCCCGCAGCGACAACGGCGTGCGCCGGGCGCGCAGCGTCCAGCGCTCGGGCCCGCCGAAGCGGCGAAGGCCGTTCCGCGTCACGGTGGCCTCCTCCGCGGTGGGCTCGAAGAACTCGTCGCCGAACGACTCCACGATGAGCCAGGCCAGCTCCTCTTCGGGCATCGTCTCGAGGCGAGCCCGCGGTCCCGGGCCCTCCGGGTCGGGCACGAAGGCCATCAGCAGGAAGAAAACGGTGCAGAGCAGGCTGCTCACGCCACCGTAGAGCCACAGGTCCGAGGACTTCTTCGGGGGCGCGTCGGGCGCCGGCCCCGGCACGGTCACGGCGGCGGCCCTCGGACGGGTCAGGCCGAGGGCGACCTGCAACTCGATGTCGGGACTGAAGCCGATGCGATCGCCGTCGGCCAGTTCCTGCCGTTCGCGCATGGGCTGCCCGCCGACCAGGCAGGGAACCAGCCCCTGGCCGTCCGCGACGAGCTTGCCGTCGGTGCAGCGCACGACGAGCTGGCGGCGCGATACCTGCGGGTCGTCGAGCACCAGGTCGTTGTCGCGGGACCTGCCGATGCGCACCACCGCCCGCTCGAAGTAGGCCATCACGTGGCCCGGCGGAGCTTCCCAGGGCCCTCGCACCAGCTTCAGCGCCCAGGGGATGCCCTGCTCGGCCCCGAAGACCATCCGCGTCTCGTCGACCGGCAGCAGCCTGCGAGGCCGCAGTTCCTCCGTCTCGCTATCCTGGCCGAGCTTGGCGGTCTCGACGAAGAGGATGACGTTGCCCCCGGGCAGCTCGAAGCGATCGCCGTCGAAGATCTCGAGACCGCCCTCCAGCTCGCGGTCGTTCAACCGGATGGCGTTGAACCCGCGCGGCACCAGGTAGCAGGAGCCCTCGTGGCACCGGATCTCGGCCTGCAGGGCCGTGAGCACCGGGTCGCCGAGGATGACGTCGCAGGTCGACGCCCGTCCCAGGGTCACCGCCCTCTGCAGGAAATCGCGCACCTGTCCCCTGCGCTCGCCGGCCTCGAAGACCAGCTTGAACGGGATGCGCCCGTCGGCGGCCCCACCCGACGGGGCCGGAACTTGCGCCGACGGGACTGCGTCGCCGGCCATCAAAAGAACTCCTCGATCGAGATGATCCCCTGCGCCAGGAGGTCGGTGATGAACGAGGGCATGAAGCCGGTGGGCAACAGCTCGGCGGTGCCCTTCTCCCCGAACCTGTAGACGAAGATCGGCTCCAGGGTGACATTGCCGGTCTCCTCGTCGATGCCCATCACCTCGGAGATCTCGGTGACGCGGCGCTCGCCGGTGTGCAGGCGGCTCTGCTGAACGATGACGTGAACGGCTCCGACGATCTGCTCGCGGATTGCCCTGGACGGCAGGTCCATCCCGGCCATCATCGTCATCGTCTCGAGCCGCGAGATCATCTCGCGCGGGCTGTTGGCGTGGCCGGTGGTCATCGAGCCGTTGTGGCCTGTGTTCATCGCCTGCAGCATGTCGAGCGTCTCGCCGCCGCGGCACTCGCCGACGACGATCCGATCGGGCCGCATCCGCAGGGCGTTCTTGACGAGGTCCCGGATGCTGTAGGCGCCCTTGCCCTCGATGTTCGGCGGCCGGGACTCGAGCGAGACGACGTGCTCCTGGTTGAGCTGCAGCTCGGCGGAGTCCTCGATCGTCACGATCCGGCACTTGTGCGGGATGAAGCTCGAGAGCACGTTGAGCAGCGTGGTCTTGCCCGAGCCGGTGCCGCCGGAGATGACGACGTTCTTGGCACCCACGACCGTGGCGCGCAGGAACCGGGCCGCGCGGCTCGAGATCGAGCCGTGCTCGACGAGATCGTCGATCGTGAGCGGCGTCCTGGAGAACTTGCGGATCGTGATGGCCGGGCCCTTGAGCGCCAGCGGCGGGATGATGGCATTGACGCGCGAGCCATCCTTGAGGCGGGCGTCGACCAGCGGCGTGCTCTTGTCGATGCGCCGGCCGAGCGGAGTGACGATGCGCTCGATGATCGAGAGCACGACGTTGTCCGAGATGAAGCTCTTGTCGACCTTCTCGAGGACACCGGCGCGCTCGACGTAGATCAGGTCCTTGCTGACCACCATGATCTCCGAGATGTTGGCCATGTCGATCAGGTCCTGCAACGGCCCCAGACCGAAGACCAGGTCGGCGGTGTCCCGCATCAGCGTCTTGGCGATCAGGTAGTCGCCCATGCTGCGAGTCAGCTTGTAGCGCTCGAAGGTGAACTCTTCCGAGAAGTTCTTGTCCACCAGCTCCAGCTCGGCGAACATCTTCGCACGCTCGCCCGTGATGCCCAGGCGCGCTCGCAGGACGCGCTGCAACTCCTGCAGGTCCGCCTCGTTCTCCAGGTCCTGCGGGCTGCGGCGACGGGCCAGCAGCTTGCGGATCGGCGTCTCGCTCGCGCTGAACAGCAGGGCGCCGTTCAGCTCCTGCTTGACGGCGTCGTGGACGATCCGGCGGCGAAGACGCTCGTCGATCCCGGACAGGTTCTCGCCGACGATCGTCTCCAGCGTGCCGAAGATGCGATCGGAGTTCTCCTCGACGGTCCGTTCGTCGATGGCGAACCGCCGCAGGTCGAGCCTTGCCAGCAGGGCGCTGTGGATCGCCTTCTCAAGTTCGAAGAAGCGCGCCCGCAGGTCGTCCGGCGTCTCGCCGCCGGCTTCCGCTCGCTCGTCGGCGAACACCGACGAGCAGTCGCCGAACATGATAACGTCGCCGTTACGCAGCGCCTGCCGCGTGTGCGGAGCCATCAGCTCGCCGTTGACGAAGGTCCCGTTGATCCCCAGGCTCTCCAGCTCCCACCGCTCGTCCCGCTCGAACAGGCTGAAGTGTTCCCGGCTCACGTAGGGCGACAGCACCTGCACCTGGCACTGCGTGCCTCGGCCGACGGTCACCCGTGGCTCGCGGAGCGCGTGGGCTTCCTCGGCGGATCCGGACTGGGTCTTGACTCGGAGTTCGGCCATGAGAGCAGGGGTTAGGGCAGGTCAGCGGCCGGCGCGGCGCTCGGCCAGCTCCTGGTGCTGGCGGTGGAGGCCCACGGCCGGGGCAAGCTCCGCGGCCTTCCGGAACAGCTCCGCGGCCTCGCGGTACCGGCCCTGGTTGTAGCGGGCCACGCCCATCAGATCGAAGTCGGTCCCGTCGTCCGCGGCCGAGCGCGGGTCGCCGCCGCGCAACTCGATCGCTCGCTGGGCCTCGTCGAAAACCCTGTCGAGCACGTCCGGCACGCTCGGGCCGGAGTGAAACAGCGACAGCGCCAGGTAGCCGTGCAGCTCGGGCCGATCGCCCCGAAGCGCGATCGCCTGCCGGTAATGGTTGGCCGCGTCGTCTTGCGAGCCGGTCAGCGCCGCCAGCCGCCCCCGCTCCAGCCAGACCTCCCAGAGCCGCGGCACCAGCAACGCCGCGCCCGACAGCAGGTTCGCCGCCTTGGGCCTGAGCGCCGGCCGGACCATGTTCTCGCGGGCCTGGTCGAGAAGGCGCCGGGCGACCGCCAGGCGCTCCCTCAACGAGCGCGCCATCTGCTCGACCGGCCCCGACGGCCTGGAGCGATAGGCCGGCAGCGACTGCAGCCGCCCGAGCAGCTCGCTCGCGCGCTCGTAGTCGGCCATCTGCTCGCAGCACCGTGCCAGCCAGTACAGCACCGCCGAGTCTTCGGGGGCCTTCCTCACCGCGGCCTCCAGCACGGCCCGGGCGGGCTCCCACTGGCCCTGCTCGATGAGCTGCTGCCCCTCCTCGGCGTTGGGCGATTCGGTGAAGTCGGCCGCCGCGGGCAGCGCCAGCCAGAGGGCGGCCGCCAGGGCGAGCGCGGCCCCGCGGAACCGGAACCGCCTCATAACGTCACTGTTTCGCATAGCGTGTCAGCACGTCGTCTCCGCTCGGCATCAGCTCCCCCTCGTCCAGCAGGTGCTCGGGCTGCCCGCGCAATCGCCGCACCAGCTCGCGCGCCGAATTGACGATCGCCCTCGTCTCCTGGGAGGCCCGGGAGATCGCGGTGCCGCCCGGGGCGGTCCCGGCTCTCTCGACCGCCGCCGGCCCGACCCCGCGGCCGGAGAGCACCTCGAGCTGCGTCAGGACCTGACCGCCCCGCTCCTGGCACCAGTGGGCCAGCACGAGCGCCTGGGACATCTGTTGCGCCCCGCCCTCGCCGCCGGCCACCGCCCCCAGATCGATGGCGGTCTGCAGATCTCGTCGTAGCAGCCGAAGGTCGGCGCCGAGCCTCTCGAGCGACACCGGCATGCGAAGCAACCGCTCCTCGGGGATGCTCGAGACGCTCCCGACGCCATCCTGGTTCGCCAGCTCCAGCAAGGCCGAGCCCGAGGGCTCCCGGGCAAGGGCCGGCCCTGCAAGACCCAGCGCCAGCCCTGCGATGGCGAGCGCTCTCGCGCAGCAGGAGCGAGCGGACTTCCGGGTGGAGTTCATCGCGGCAGGGTTCCTTCCGTCAGCGATCGGTGGGACGTGGTTGGGCCATCAGCGCCGCCTCGTGCAGGTTCACCTGGTTGGGCAAGGAGCGGGCCGCGTCGAAGGCCTGCTTCCGGTACGTCTCGGCCTCCGCCGCCAGGCCGAGGCCGGCGCACATCTGGGCCAGTCGGCCGAGCGGCCGGGCGTCTCCGGGCATCAGCTCGACGGCCGTCTTGTAGGCCGCGACCGCGCCCTGGGTCTGGGAATCCTGCGGATCGGAGAGATCGACGGCCATCATCGTCAGGCAATGGCCTTTCCACAGGTAGACTTCGCTCATCTGCGGGGCCTCCCGATTGACGCGCTCCAGCTCCATCTCGGCCTCGGGGTAGCGGCCGAGCAGCGCCAGGGAGCGGGCCAGGCCGAAGCGGGCGACCGAACGCTGCAGCAGAGAGAGTTCGGGAGGCGGGCTGGCCACCACGTTGGCGAAGGCCTGCCTGGCCTTCTCGAACTGGCCGGCCGCGATCAGCTCCCATCCCACGGCGAGCTGGCGGGGATTGAGCTTGTCCTGGATGCGCGCCTCGAGCGACTCGGCGTCCTTGCTCAGACGCTCGAGGTTGGCCATCGCCGGCGAACCGGTCAGGCTCGGCTCGAGCAGCCCGAGCGCCTGCTGGAGCTGGCTCTCGAAGAGTTCGCCCGGCCTGGCGCCGGCGACCAGCGCCTCGGCCGCGAGGTAGCCACGCAGGAGGTTCCGTTCCTGAAGGCCGTCGGGATGCTCGTCCCTCGCGAGCCACAGGTCGTACGCCACGGCGGCCGCGGCATACTTGCCTTCGGAGACCGCCTTGCGCGCCTCGGTCGGAAACCGGGCGTGGAGCCGGTCCTGCACCTCGCCCTGGATGCCCGCGGCCTCCATCTGCAGCCCCTCGATGCGGCGGTTGAGCGGCTGAAGCGCCTCGATGCGGTCGAAGAGAGCCGCGGCCTTGTCCAGGCTACCGCCCGGCTCGGCCTGCTTCTTGGCCTGTTCGAACCAGCCGGACGCGATCGAGTAGTACTGACGGCGCAGCGCCAGGCAGACCCCGTCGACCGCTTCGGCGAAGCGGGCCGGCTCGGCGGCGAACCGCTTGCGCAGGGCGTTGTACTTCTTGAGGACCTCTTCGATGGCGTGCGGCTCCTCGCCCTCGAGCGCCCTGGCCGCCTCGGGCCTCAGCTCCTTGAACGCCTGCTTGGCGGCGGCGCTCACGGCCGTTCCCACCAACTGCCCCGCGGGGCCGTCGGGATCGACGGTGACCATCACGAAGAAGACGCTGAGCCAGAGCACCATCGAGCCGGCGCCCCAGACCCAGAGCGACATCTTCTTGCGGGGCAGGGCCGGCTTCGGCGCCCTGACGACCGGGGCCGGGGCCACCGGTCCGTCGCGTCGCGGCGGCAGGCCGGGTTGCTGGCCCGGCGCCCAGAGCATCGTCTGCCGCCGCTGATCGAGACTGAGCGCCGATTCCTGCGCCGGGGGAGGTTCGGCGGGGGCGGCGAGCGGTTCGGGGGCGGGCGACGGCGCGACCGGCTCCGGCGGGCTGACCTGCCCTGGCTGCGAAGGAGGCATCAGGGCGAGCAGGTCGGCCTGGCTCCCCATCATCGTGGCGCGGCGAGAACTCTGCAGGGCGGCCTCCAGACCGGAAGGGTCCGCGGGCGGGGCTCCGTCGCGAGGCTTGTCGTCGCTGTCAGCCACGAGCGGCCTCCGCAGGCGCTGCCGGCCGGCTCCAGACACGCCGCGTCAGGTCGATCCTGTCGCTCAGGCCCTTGCCGGCAGGCGCATCTGCAAACGTTGGAGTTATTCCCGTCCAGGTCAGCTCGCCGAGGACCTTGCCGGAAGGGTCGCGGCCCTTCTCGCGGAAGACGTAGAGATCTTGCAGTCGGTACCCGGTGCCCTCCCCCATCGGCAGCACCTCGGAGATGTGCACGAGCTTCCGCGAGCCGTCGAGGAAGCGCGAGACGTGCACGACGATCTGGACGCTCGAGGCGATCTGCGCCCGCAGAGCGAACAGCGGGATCTCGACCCCGGAGAGCAGCGCCATCGTCTCGAGCCGGTACAGCGTGTCGACCGGCGAGTTGGCGTGCAGCGTCGACATCGAGCCGCCGTGACCCGAGGAGAGGGCCTGGATCAGATCCAGCGCCTCCTCGCCGCGGATCTCGCCGATCACGATGCGATCGGGGCGCATGCGCAGGGCCGAATGGAAGAGGTCGCGGATGCTCACGCGCCCGCGGCCCCGCCGGTCGGCGGTCTTCGTCTCCATCTGCACGACATGCTCGCGCTGCAGCTGCAGCTCGGTGCTGTCCTCGATGACGAGCACGCGCTCGGTCGGCGGGATCATCGCCGACATCGCGTTGAGCATCGAGGTCTTGCCCGAGCCGGTGCCGCCGGCGACGATGATGTTCTTCTCGACGTTCACCAGCAGGTCGAGGAACTCGCGGCCCTCGGCCGTCAGCGCGCCGAAGCCGATGAGCTTGTCGATCGTCAGCGTTTCCTTGGCGAACTTCCGGATCGACACGTAGGTGCCGCGGCGCGCGCAGGGCGGGAACACCGCGTGCACGCGCGAGCCGTCGGGCAAGCGCGCGTCGAGACGCGGGGAATCTTCGTTGATGGTGCGCCCCACGAACTGAGCGATGTTCTTCACCGCCGACTGCAGCGACGATTCATCGGAGAAACGCGCCGGCGTGCGCTCCAGCCGGCCCTTGCGCTCGATGAAGACCTCCTCGGGGCCGTTGATCATCACCTCGGAGATCGACGGGTCGTCGAGGAATGGGCGGATCGGCGCCAGGTAGTGCTCCAGCGTCTTCTTGAAGACCTCGTCGCGCAGCATCTCGCCCCGAACTCCCGTCACGCGCGTCGTCGCGCCGCCCACGACTCCGGGTGGTGTGGCCCACCGCTAATAATGTCCCCGGGGGAAGGCTCCGTCAACTGTCGAGGCCGGCCGTTCAGTTCAGCCAGGCCGGTCCGGACGCAGCGGAGGGCAGCGGCGGCTTCGGGCCCGCGGCCTCGACGACGGCGGGCTTCGCGGCGGCAGTCGGCTGAGGCGCGGTCGCCGCGGTGCACTGCTCGCGGCTCACAGTCTCCCGCAGTTCCCGCAACTCGGCATCGACGGCCACCGGGGCCATCCCCATCGAGGTCGTGAGCGCTCCGGCACTGGCCCTCGGCCCCGCCCGCCTGGTTCGCAGCTCCTCGATCAGCTTCTCTCGCCCGACCCGCTCCGGCACTCCGCCAACCGGCGCCGTCGCGTGAGAGCTATCGGGCGAAGAGACCGGTAGGTGTTGCACGCGGTCGTCGTTCCCCCACGAGACCGACATCGCACAGCTCTCCTGCGCCACCGGCTGATGCACGACGTTCCCGCGGACGAGCATGTCGTCCTGGCGGCCCACGATCCGCGGGGTGAGCAGGAAGATCAGGTCATAGGTCTCGTCGGTGTCCACCCGCCGCTTGAACAGCTCTCCCACCACCGGCAGCCCCGACAGCAGCGGCTGGGAGTCCAGCGAGCGCTTCAGCGTCTTGGCGCGCAGCCCACCAATGATGGCGGTCTCTCCGCTCATCACGTTGAGCACGGTGCTGACGATGTTCGAGTCCTTCACCGGCACCTCGCCGTTGGTGCCGAACGAGACGGTGCGCAGCACGCTGCTGATCTCCGGGTTGATCGTCAACTGGATGGTGCCGTCGGCAAAGACGGCCGGTGTGAAGCGGACCATCGTGCCCACGTCGGTGAACGTCACCTTCGTGACCGGAACTCCCTCGGTCACCTCGGTCTCGAAGACCGGGTACTGCTGGGTGATGTTGATCCGGGCCTCCTGCCCTTCCTGCACGAGCATCTTGGGGCTGGCCAGTACCTCGCCTCGCTCCTGGTTCTTCAGGTAGTTGAACAGCACGGAGAAGTCCTCCGGCCCGATGGTGCCGAACCGCAGCTGCATGTTCGACTCGCTCGAAGGGCCCGAGCTGCCGTCCAGGCCCAGGGTGCTCAGGATCCTCCCGACCGGCAACTGCCGCGCCCAGGGCGCCTGGCGAGCCACCGCCTCCACCTGGGAGCCGTTCTGGCTTCGCCGGGTACGATTGATCTTCATCAGAGTGACCTCCGCGAAGATCTGCTTGAGCGGGCGATCGATCTCCCTCGAAAGTCGCTCGATCTTGGCCAGGTTCTTCTCCGTATCGTTGATGAGCACCCGGCGCGTGTTCGAGGTGCCTGCCTGGCTCGCGGCGCCCATGACGCTCGCCTGCGGGGTGCCGGCCCCGGGGGTGCCACCGTCGGCGGCCGTCTGAGAGGCATAGCCACCCGTGCCGCCGTAGGAAGGCGTGCTCGCTCCCGAGCTGAAGCCTGTGTTCCGTCCGGAACCGCCGGAGCCCGAGGACGACCGTCCGGCCCCGCTCGAGCTACCCCTGCCGGAGGATGAACTGCTGACGCCCGGCGCGCCGGAAGCAGGTCCGTCGTTGAGGTCCATGTACTGGTTGTCCTGGAACCCCGGCAGCTCGAACTTGAGCACGTTCCGGAACAGGGACGAGGAGACGTACTTCAGCTCGAAGACCCGGGAGAGCCGCGGCTCGGCGCTCCGCTCGGCATCCAGCGAACCCAGGACCTTCTCGATGCGGCGGTGGGCGCTCGGCCGGGCGGTGATGATGAGCTGGCTATGGTCGGGATCGGCCAGAATCGACGTGGAGGTCGCCGCCGGGGCGTCTTCTCCCGTGCCGCTTCCGTCCGACAGCAGGGAGGAGAAGGATGAGGCGCCGCCGCCGCCCGGAGCGCCGGCCGAGGGCGGGCCAGCCAGGAGCGGCCGCAGGTAGTCGGCGGCCCACACGGGCGACAGACGTTTGAGAGAGTAGATCTGCGTGTACTCGGAACTGGTGCCGCGCGCGTAGAGCGTGACGATGCGGCCTTCGACCCGGTACTCGAGGCCGGTGATCCGGCTGATCGTGTCGAGCGCCTCCCCGATCGACGCCCCCATCACCGAGAGATTGACCACGTCGCTCACGTTACCCGCGGTGATGAAGTCGTAGTCGCCGTTGGTGACGATGCTCTCGATCAAGCTCCGCACCGGGGCGCTCGCGATCGAGAAGTTGACGACGCCCTTCCGGTCCAAGGGAACAGGCGGCTCACGCTCCGCACCGGCCAGGGAGACGGCCGCCAACGCGACTGCCAGGATCAGGATTGGAATTCTCACGGTCTCGCTCGAAGGTCCCTGGGACCGGCGGTCGCCAGCCCTCCCCGATCGGGGAATCGGCAATCCGGATCAGACATGTAACAGATAGGCACCACCCGTCGAGGTGTCCGGAGTGGGGCCAGAGAGGCGAAGGGACCTCACGAGGAGGCCCCTTCTCGACGATCGAGTTCCGCTTCCGGAGCGGCCAAACGTCACCGATGCCGCCGCTTGGCGTGCCGCCTGTACCTGACCCAGACCGCCATGCCGAGCAGCGCGGCGGCCAGCGGGACCATACACAAACCGCCCACCGCGAGCTTCAGATCGCGCGAGGTCATCTCGAGCCGGGCCTCGGGCGGGGCCTGGTTCTCGTCGCCCAGCAGGATCTCTCGCTGAGCGAGCCAGCTCACGCTGTTCACGACCAGGTCGAGATTGCTGTAGCGCCCGGTGTACTGGTTGGTCACGAAGTCGGCGTCGCCGATCACCACCAGCTTGGTCTGGCGGCCGTCCTTCCAGCTCTTCGGGTCCTGCATCAGCACCGCGGCGATGGTCACCGGGCCCTGCACATCCTTCCCGGGGGTGAACTGGATGAATAGCTTCTTGTCGGTCTCGGCCCAGCTCGTCTCGTTCTCGAGTGTGGTGACGAGCGGCGCGAAGAGCACCTGCCGCTTCTCGGGGCGGGCGAACGCGATCGACCTGGGGCGCACGTAGAACGTGATGCCGAGGCCCTTGATGATCTTGTCGTGATCGGGGTACTTGCTCGTGGCGGGGCAGCCCACGTCCTGGCCCATGTGGTTGGCCACGTCGACGACCACGTCGTCACCCATCGTGACGCCCCAGTCGCTCAGCACCTCGTTCCACGTAGGATTCAGGCGCTTCTCGAGTTCGGTCAGTTCGGCGGCCTGCGTGCGATGGGCCGACTCGACGAGGAACAGCGCGTGGCCGCCCTCGTCCAGATAACGCCGGATTTCTTTCTGCTCGTCGGGCCCCGCGGCGGAGCGGGCGCCGCCCACGATCAGCACGCCGCAGTCGTCCGGCACCCTGCCCGCGGTGGAGAGTTCCAGGCCCGAGACATGCAAGTTCAGCTCCTCGAGCGCCGTGGCCAGCTTGCTGTAGCCGTCGGCCTCGGGGTTCTGCCAGCCGTACTCGTTGTGGCCCTTGAGGAAGTAGACCTTCCGCTTCTCGGTCGCCACGCGGTAGATGGCGGCCGAGAGACGGTTCTCGTCGAGGGGCTTCTCGGAACAGTCGAGCGACTCGCGCTGCTTGCCGGCCGTGATGTAGACCACCCGCTCGCCGGCGTCGATCTTGTTGCCGAACTGGGCGGCATACCCCAGGTTGTGGAGCGGGTCCAGCAGCTCTGTCGTCACGCGGCCGCCCGAATTGCGACCGAATTCATCCAGCAAGTCCGATACCGACTCGGGGGCGACCCCGGGGTAGAAGGCGGTGAGCTTCACGTTCTCCGCGAGCCCTCCCAGGATCTGCAGGGTGCGCGGGCCGAGCGAGTGGCTCCTCGAGACGGTCAGGTCCCAGCGGAGGTTGTGATTGTGGGCGGCCCAGTTCGCTCCCACCAGCAGCGCCGTCGCCGCCGTCAGGGTCAGCACGCCGCGGCCGAACCGGAACAGGGTGTGAAGCTTGCTCGCTCGGTTCGTCATCGTCATCTCGTCCTTTCGGGAAGTTCTCGCGGGATGCGGGTCATTCCTGGTTGGAGTAGTGCCACGCCGTCAGGGACAGGAAGAACACCGTCAGCGACCCGAAGTAAGCCAGGTCCTGCACCTCGACGAGCCCCCGGGCCAGCGAGCCGGTGTGCGTCCCCAGCCCGCAGTAAGTGACCGCGCCCACCCAGCCCTCCGGCA
>CAZSVK010000047.1:0-7941 GCA_964610245.1 uncultured bacterium | reverse complement strand
AGGGCGCCATCAACGCCAGCGCATACAGAGTGAAGCAACCGGCATAGGTCAGCAGCCCGGCAACCGCCTGGCTCGACGTCACGGAGCTGGCCAGCAGCCCCATCGCGACGAGCAGGCCCCCTTCCATCAGCAGGCCCGCGTACCCGGTGACCACCGGCCAGCGATCGGGCGCCCCGAAGTGCTCGAGCACGCCGTAGAAGTGCGCGGTGAGCCCCAGCAGCAGCGAGAAGATCGCCATCACGCCGAGGTACTTGCCCAGCACCGTGCCGGTGCGGGAGACCGGCGCCGTCCGCAACAGCTCGACCGTGCCGGAGCGGCGCTCCTCGGCGATCGTTCCCATCGTCAGGAGGGGACAGATCGTCAGGAACAGGAACTCCATGATCTTGAACATCGACCGCATGCTGGCCTCGCGGCCGTCGGCGAGCAGCAGGGCGAAGAAGAAGGTGAACAGCGCCAGGCCCAGGGTCAGGATGACCCAGGCCCTGAGCGACACGAAGAACGAGTAGATCTCGCGCCAGGCGATGGCCAGGATGGCTTGCATTTCGTTGGCTCCCTCGAGGTTCAGGGGTTGCGCGGGTCAGGCCGAGATCTCGGCGGCGCCCACCAGCTGCAGGTACACGTCTTCCGGCGAAGGCCGGCATGGCTCGATCGCTGCCAGCCGCCAGCCGCCGCCGAGCACCGTGCTGGTCAGCTCGTTGACCAGGCCGGCGCCGCGAGAGGCGGTCACGTGCAACTCGAGCCGGCTGGACGAGGCATCGTTCGCGGTGACCGCGACGTGCCTCACGCCGGACAGGCCCTCCAGGGCCGGCACGACGACGGCGGCCGAACCGCTCACGGTCAGACGCACCTCGTCGGTCGCCCCGCGCCTGGCCACGAGCGACGCGATCGGCTCATCGGCCAGGAGCTTGCCGTCGCGCACGATGAGCGCGCGGCTGCAGACCTTCTCGGCTTCGGCCAGGATGTGCGTGGAGAAGAGCACCGTGCGATCGCGGGCCAGCTCTGCGATGAGCTTGCGCACCATCAGGATCTGCTCGGGATCGAGCCCGGAAGTGGGCTCGTCGAGGATCAGCACCTGCGGATCGCTCACGATCGCCTGGGCGATTCCGACCCGCTGGCGATAGCCGCGGCTCAGGTGGCCGATGACCCAGTCGGCCCGATCGGCCAGCCAGCAGCGTTCCATCGCGCGCTGGGCCTGCACTCGCGAGGTCGCTCGACGCGCCCCGCGCAGCCGGGCGACGAACTGCAGGTAGCTCTGCACCGTCATCTCCGGATAGAGCGGAGGCACCTCGGGCAGGTAGCCGACCATCGCCTGGGAGCGGCGGGGCTCGCGCACCACGTCGATGCCGTCGAGCTTCACCGAACCCGCGGTCGGGGCGTAGTAGCCGGTCAGCAGGCGCATCGTGGTGGTCTTGCCTGCGCCGTTGGCCCCGAGTACGGCAACGACCTCGCCCTGGGCGACGTCGAACGAGATGCCGTCCACGGCGGCAAACGACCCGAACAGCTTGACCAGATTCGACGCTTCGATGATGGGCATGGCTTCCTCCTGGAACTCCCCCGCTCTTCCATCGGCACCCGGCGGACAATTCCGAACAAGGACGGACAAAGTCGGATCTCCGCGGCCGTCGAGGGGAGGAGGCTCCGGGCTCGGGGCGGCGCGCGTGGTAGGATCGGGCAGTGGCCTGATGACCGGCCTCGATGGGCCGGCGCCGGCCGCCCGCGTCCCCACGAAATGGACAAGCCCGATCCGAAAGGCCCCAACGACGGCGAGCCGCCGCTGAACTCGAGCGGAGGCCGCGTGCGGACGCGACTGCCGGCCGGAACGGCCGCGCCGGGAGCGGCGGCCGCGCCTCCGGAGGCCGCCGCCGGGGAGAGCGAAGCCGGGGTCGCGGGTTCCAGTCCGCGGGTACGCCGACGCCGGGTGGCCGAGGCCGGCACGCCGGTAACCGCCCGGGCCGGGGCCAAGCCTCCTCCGTCGAGTCTGGCAGCCCTCAACAAGCCACGGGCCCTGCGCGTCTGGCTGCGCCGGCTCGCCGCGAGCGTGCTGGTGCTGGCTCTCGCCGCCGGTGGAGGGCTCGCCTGGTGGCACCTCGTCTGGCTTCCACGGCAGGCTGCCCGCGTGCTGGGCGAACTGGCCGCGAAACCGACCCCGGTCCTCGAGCCTCTCCCCGCCGTTCCCGCCCTGCCCGCGCTCTTCCTGCCGCCGCGTCCCAAGGCCGGCGTGCTACCCCGCGCCTATCGTACGGAGGCACTCGGCCTGGAAGAAGCGACGTTGCGCAAGAAGCACCAGCTCGAGGCGCCGGCCAAGACCGACCCCTGGTGCGACGGATTCCGATCCGTCGAGGAGCCGCCCGCCACTGCCGCCGGTTACAAGTTTGCCGCTGGCAAGGTCTGCGAACTTGCCATCCGGTATGTCCGGGACTGCCCGTACCTCGGCCGGACAGCGCTGGAGAAGGCGGTCGCCGTCTACGGTCAGCCGGCCGGACAGTACACGTACCGCGCCGAGGCTCTGCTGCACACCGTGCAATTCTGGGATGACGGCAAGACGATGCTGAAGCTGGACTGCCGGCAAGACGGACCGGACTCTCGCCTGCACGCTCTGGAATTGCTCGACAAGGCTACGAGCGTCGAACGAGCGATCCAGAAGTAGGGGCGGGGTGGTTCCCCTTCTGCTCGATCGCTGCTGTCACCGGCCCCAGGCAGGCTACACTTCGCACCGATGGGCGGATTCGGGGACATCGAACGAGGCCTGGGGCTGACGGGCAGGTACTCCATCGAGGGCGTGCTCGCGGAGGGCGGGATGGGGACCGTGTATCGGGCAACCCAGCTCTCGCTGGACCGGTCCGTCGCTCTGAAGGTCCTGAAGCGTAACTCGGCCTGGCAGGCCGAAGCCGAGCGCCGGTTCCTCGCGGAGGCCCACCTGGCGGCGAGGATCTCCCACCCGAACGTCGTGCGGGTGCTGGAGCCGGGCAGCGGCCAGCACGGGCTCTACATCGCCTACGAGCTGGTCGACGGCAAGTCGTTGCGGGCGGCGATGGGCCGCCCGATGACACCGGTCAGGGCCCTGCTCTTGATGCAGCAGGCGGCGAACGCCCTGGACGCGGTGCACGAAGCGGGCGCCGTTCACCGCGACGTGAAGCCCGAGAACATGCTGCTCGACACGCAAGGCATGCTCAAGCTGACCGATCTGGGTATCGCGAAGGACCTGTCGCAAGGCATCCAGACCCAGGCCGGTTTGATGTTCGGCACTCCCGCCTACATGTCGCCCGAGCAGTGCTCGAGCCTGCCGGTCACGGCCGCATCGGACCTCTATTCGCTGGGTGTGGTGATCTACGAACTGCTTGCCGGAGGCCTCCCCTTCGACCACGCCACGCCAATCGAGCTGCTGGAGGCCCACCTTCGCCAGGAGCCCGCGCCTCCGTCCGAACGCAACCCCCGGCTGCCCGCCGCCTGGGACAAGCCGCTGCTCCGCTCGCTCCAGAAGGATCCCGCTCACCGGTTCGGTTCGGCACGAGAGATGGGCGAAGTCCTCGAACAGCTGCTGCCGGAAGCCGAGGGGCTCGCCGCAAGTCGTCCCAGGCGCGTGGGTACGGCCGGTCTGAGCGGGCGAAGTTCCTCCGCGGCCACCCTCGCGTCAGCCAAGGCAAGCCGCCCAGGCGAAGCCACCCGCGCGGTCGCACGCCCCGGTGCGGCCCGTTCGACCCGCAGGTTCGCGGCTCCGGCGCTGGGAGTGGCGCTGGCGGCGGCAATCGCGCTGTGCTACTCGAGCTTCCGATCCGAACCCGCCCCGCCAGCCGCAGTGAGGCCGATTCCAGCCGTCACCGCCACTCCCACGAAGCTGCCGGCACTGCCCGCCGGGGCGCCGCGCGAGGAACTTGCCGCGGGCGTGTGGGCCGCCCTGCGCGCCGAGACAACGCTGCTCGCCCGGCTCGAAAAACGGCCTGGCCAGCTTGGCACCGCGCCGGGATTCGAGCCGCTCTTCGGCCGACTGCTGGTCGTAGACGTCAAGTCGATCGGGCGGCCTGTGCTGCGCGTACGCATCCCTGAGATGCCCGCCTCCGCCGCGATGAAAGCCCCGCGCCTGGCCGTGGAGACCGCTCCCGGTTCCCCTGAGCTGGTAGTGCGGCCCGCGGCGGCCTCGAGCGGAGGCGCCTGGGTCGCGGAACTGGCGACGGGCACACTGCACGACGGGACCAACCGGGTGAGGCTGGAGGTGCCCGAGGCTCTTCTCGACCGGCGAATCGACCTGAGGCTCGAGTTCGAGCGCGCCGGCAAGTTCCCTTCGTTCAAGCTCAGCAATCCCGAGGACGTATGCCCCGACTGCTGCCCCGACAGGAAGCTCATCGACAAGCAGTGGGACAAGTACAACGCCGGGCGTCTCCTCAGGGTGAGGCGAGAATCGGCCAAGCTGTACAAGCAGTATCCCCGGTGCGGCGAGTTTCTCGTGACCGGCGCCTACGCCGAGTTCCGGATCGCCCTGGAGAACAGGGCGGCTGGCGACTGGGGATTCTCGCTCGGGATGACGGTGCTGGGCGAAGAGGTCGAGGCGCTGCCCACGATCTGGAAGGTCAAGGACAGCGCGGCCGAGAAACTGGACGAGGCGATCCGGCTCTACCCAGGCTGGCTGATGCCATGGCACCGCTATGCGATGACCGCCAACGACGCCGGGGACTTCGAACTGGCGCAGCGGGCCGCCCGGCTCTCGGTGGTGCTCGACCCGCGGTCGAGTTCGACCTGGACCGAGCTGGCCGACGCCACCAGAGGGCTCTCGATGGGTAGCAGCGGGCTGAAGGCGCTGCCTGGCCGCGGCGGCGAGGCGGCCCTGGCACTGAGACAGATCGAGCGCGCCCTCGCGCTCATGGGCGACCAGGCCGGGAACTACATCCGAGGCAACCACATCCTGGCGAGGTTGCTGGCGGGCAACGGCAAGCGCGACGAGGCCCGCGCCGCGTTCAAGCACTTGACCGCCCTCGTGCCCGGGATGCGCGAGGCCAAGGAAGGGCTCGACGCGCTCGGGGACTCGCCTCCGAAGTGACGGCGTCAGGGCGGCTACAGACCACAGACCTCAGAGGTCGTGAGGAAATCGAATCCGGCCTTTCTCCGGGGGCTCTGCCCCCGGTCCCCCGCCAGGGGGAGAGCCTCCCCCTGGACCCGGCACGGATTGCACGCAGTCGGGAGTCGGTTCTCCCGGCAAAGGAAGACCTGGCATGTACTCACGCAAGTCTCCCACCAGCCATCGGGGGGGGCCAGGGGCGAACCGTTCGACACGTCCGCTTCGCGGACTGCTCAGGACATGCTTCGCCCCTGGCGAGAGTTCGGGAGCAGCGCTTCCGACTGGGGTCTTTCGACGATCTCAGTGAGCGCTGCCGCTGCCGGCCTCGGCAGGCGCGGTCTCGCCGGCCTCGGAATCGCTCTTCGCCTTGGGCGGCTCGAGCTTCATTCCGCACTTGGGGCAGTCACTGGGCGTGTCCGACGTGACCTCGGGGTGCATCGGGCAGACGTACTTCGCCTCGCTGGCGCTGGCGGTCGTGGCGGGAGTGGCCTCGGCGGCGCCGCTCTCCTCGCCCTTGGCCTCGCCGGCGGGGGCGGCATCCTCGTGCTTGGCGTCGGAGCCGCAGTGGCCGCAGTGGGCGCTGAGCGTGGCCGGGACGAGCAGCGAGGCAAACAGGGCGGCCGTCAGGATCGGAAACATGGCCTTCATCAGAAACCTCCAGGTCTCGAGCCGCCGGACTCCGGCGGCCGTCAAGGTTGGTTGCCGCCGGGCCGCTACTCGGCACGGGGCAACGGGATGATCTTCACAGCTTGCGTCTCTCGCAGTCGAGCGCAGCACCACGAGTCGAGCGAGCAATACACTACCGGCAGAAGCGATCCGGGCGCTTCCTCGAAAGCAACAAGCCAGCCAACGCGAGGGTGGTGGCCAACCGCACGGCCAGGGCGCGTCGGAGCGCCCCGGCGCCCTCACCCCCCACCAGGGCCTCAGTGCGGCAGCCTCGTCGAACTCGACGAGATTGTCGAGCCGAAGGAGACGTTCGGGCTTTGGGATCGTTCATCCGAGAGGTCGCCGGGCGACACTCGACCGGGAGAAGTCGCGTGGAGCCGGCTGCCGGCGCGACCCCGGGTACCAGCTCACCTGCCTGGCACGGATAGTGCCTCAACCGCGCAGCCCCCTGCTACGATGCGGGCGAGCGCGAGTGCCACACCGCGCGGCCAGGCCAGAACAAGCCTCGCCCGATCGAACTCGCCGGCCCAGCAAGGACACGCCATGCACTCAACCGACTCGAGATCTGTCGCTTTCCCACATCCGTCGGGCCATCGTCCGTGGACCGCCGGGCTCTTGGCCATCCTGATGGCGCTCGGCTTCGGCGCTCCGGCGCCGGCGGCCAACCTTCCGGCGGGATACGCCGAGCTGGACGGCCGGGTCCGCGCCGCGATGGCATCCATCGACGCCGCCTCCCGGGCCGCGGCCGAAGCGCTCTCCTCGCCGCTCGACCCGGGCCAGGTCGGCCGGCTCGCGGCCGGCGTCAATCCGGAGGCAATCGAGGCATTGACTCGCGTTCGCAAGCAGCTCGTGACGGTCCGCAAGGAGCTGGGTCTGCCCGATGTCGAGCTGAAGCTCGAAGCCTCCGGCTTCACTCGCGTGCCGGACTTCAACAGCATGCAGGGCAACATGCTGGCGCTCTCCAGGGTGTTCCCGCTGGGCGGCAAGCTCTCGCGAAAGGCCGCCGCTGCCTTCCACGACGCCCGCCGGGCCTTCCACGAGTACGAAGGCGTCGTCGCCGATCTGCGGCGGGACGCCCGCTTGGCCGCCGCCGAGCTGTACTCGGCCGAATGGCAGACCCAGATCCTCGACGAGAACATCGCCCTGTCGAAACAACTGGCCGAGGTGGCCCGGATCAAGTACACGACAGGCCTGATCGTCCAGCAGGACGTGCTCAAGGCCGAGGTGGAGACCACCCGCTACGAGAACGAGCGGCTGGCCATGACGCGCATGGCCGAGGTGGCCCGATCCATGATCTGTACGCTGCTCGCCAGGCCGGCGGATGCCGCGGTGCCGAGCGCGTCGCTGCCTCCGGCGCAGCCCGTCACCGCCAGTGTCGAACAGCTCGAAACGCTCGCGCGGACCTGCCGGCCCGAGTTCCTGGCGGCGTCCGCCGGCGTCGATCGAGCCAGGAGCGAGCTGGGCGTTGCGACGGCCGAACGCAACCGGCCCGATCTGATGGGCCAGGTCGGACGGATGCGCGACCCCCTGGGCGACACCTCGTCCTGGCAGGCGATGGTCAGCGTCAACCTGCCGTGGTTCAGCTCACGGCGCAAGAACGAGGTCCGGGAGGCCGAGGTCGGCGTGGAGGGCGAGCAACGGCAGCTGGAGGCGGTCTGGAACAAGACCCGGTTCGCCCTGCGGGAAGCGCTGCTTCGCACCCGGGAAGCGGTAGCCTCGCTGGCGCTGTTCCGCGACAAGCTCGTGCCGCAGGCGCGCCAGACTCTCGATTCGGCGCGCGTCAACTACGAAACCAACCAGGTCGACTTCCTGACCCTGATCGACGCCCAGCGGTCGCTCGAGGAGTCTTCGATGGGCCAGGTGCGGGCGGCGGCCGAACTCGAGCGCCGGCTGGCGGAGCTGGAGCGCGCGCTCGGCAGCGCGCTGCCGCGGGCGCACCGGCGGTAGCGTTCGAGAGAGGTTCCTTCAGAGAGTGTTGCCGGATGAAGCCAAGCGTCGCTGCCGCCGGGGACGCTGTCCCCGAACCCCTGCTGGAGCGCTGCTCCAGACCTCGCCAGGGGGTGAGCCACCCCCTGGACCCGGCGATGAGAAGAGGTGTCGTGGTCTGATCGGCACTCTCCAGGACTCCGAGCTGCGCGCGCGGGCAAGAGTCTCTCCAGTCACCGGGGGGGGCCAGGAGGGAGCTTCACCCCCTTCGACACGCCCGCTCCGCGGGCTGCTCAGGA
>CAZSVK010000046.1:16989-19835 GCA_964610245.1 uncultured bacterium | reverse complement strand
CAGGGTGGGGCTCCCACCCTGGCAGGGGCCCGGGGACAGCGTCCCCGGCAGAACTCGAACCGGAGGGGCCCCCACTCTCCGCGCGCGCACCCAGGCCGATCGCCCCGGGGGATCGGCAAAGTCCCTTTCACCACGCACCGGCGGAGAACGCGGAAGCTCCCAGAGAGTCCAGTTCCAGCCAGGCCTCCGTGAGGCTCCGCATCCTCTGCTTGCCCGTGGTGAAGAAGCAGTATCGACAACGGAGCGATGCGAGTTCTCGAAGACTCTGCCGGGACCTTGGCCGATTGCCGGAGATAGACGAGGGCCGCCCGCACGACTGCCGGACGGCCCTCCACGGGGCTCTATCTGAAAGGTAGGCCTGAAAGCGTCAGGGCAAGGTGAAGGCGTTGCCGACCGTCTTGACGGCGTTCCCCTTGACCAGGGCATCCATGCGCCGGATCAACCGGTGGTAGTTGATCTTGAGCTGCTCGGCGATCGCGTGCCGATCGAGCGGCTGGGTCGCGGCCTTGAGCACCTCGAGGATGGCGTTCGTGTCGACCGGCTTCTCGCGCTTGCGAGCGACGCCGGGCTCGGCCGGGAAGCCCTTGCCCCGCAGCTTGCCGATGGGGATGAAGCTCTTGGTCTTGTCGAAGAAGTCGACCTTGCCCGCCTTGAGCAGCGGCTCGAGCGCCTTCTTCATCTGATTGCGAGTGATGTCGAAGAGCTTCGACATGTCGGTCAGCTTCAGCCCGCGCACCTTGTTCTTCTCGAGCGCCGCGAACACGGCCAGAGGCGTCGGGAGCACCGGGGCCACCGGCACCGGCTTGACGCGCTTGGCTGCCTTCGCAGGCTTGGCGGCCTTGGCGGGCTTGGCTGCCTTGGCCGGCTTCATGGCCTTGGCCGAGGCGGGGGCCTTTCCGATCTTCAGCTTGTCGGCGGACTTGCGGGCCTTGCGTCCGGGCAGGGCAGGGACCGGAACGAGCCGGGGAACGGCCTTCCCTTCCTGGCGGGCGGGACGCCCATCCCCAAGACTGAGAGTGAAGGACCTCTTTCCTTCGCTGATCGTGATCCCCCTCTCCAGCATGAGCAACACCAGGTCGGCAAAGCCGCTGAGCGGCCTCTCCCTCTTTGAATACATCAATCCGGCCTCCTGAGCCTGAACGGGAACTCGGTGCGACATTGCGCCGATTCGACCTGATTGTATTGCAGTCGGAAGCGAATTACAATGCCGATGATGGAAAATCGACCTTTGCGCATTGTCGTGACCGGCGGAGGAAGCGGCGGCCATGCCAATCCCGCCATTGCTTTCATCGAGGGCTGGCGCGAGAAACAAGTCGACACCTCACCGGAGTTTCACTACGTCGGCAGCCATACCGGCGTCGAATCCCGTCTGGCGGCGGCGCGCAACGTTCCCTATCACCCCATTGCGACGGGGAAACTGCGCCGTTATATCTCCCTCAGGAACCTCTCGGACGCGTTCCGGGTCGCCGCCGGCATGCTGCAGGCGCTCGCCCTGCTGGCCCGGCTCCGGCCGGACGCGGTCTTCTCGACCGGCGGGTTCGTCTCGGTGCCGGTGGTCGCCGCCGCCCGGCTCCTGGGTATTCCCATCCTGGCCCACGAACAGACGGTCAGCAGCGGCCTGGCCAACCGCATCGCCTCGCGCCTGGCCAACCGGGTGGCCATCAGCTTCGCCAGCTCGGCCCGCTTCTTCCCGGAAGAAAAGGTCGTACTCACCGGCATTCCGCTTCGACGGAGCCTGTTCGAGGGAAAGGCCGTGGCCTTCTATGCGGCCACCGGACTGGAGCCCGCCCCGCCGCTGGTCTACGTCACCGGAGGCGCTCAGGGCTCGCGGGTCCTGAACGAGGCGGTCGCCGCGATCTTGCCCCGGCTGCTCGAGGTGGCCTGCGTGGCCCACCAGTGCGGCCAGCACCCCTCCTACGACGCCCTCGCGATGATGCGAGAAGCCGCGGCCAAGCTGCCGCCCGAGTCAAGCCGACGTTACTTCTTCTTCGACTATCTGGATCGGGGACTGGGCGACCTGATGGCGGCCACCACGCTGCTCGTCGGTCGCGCCGGCGCCGGCACCGTGTGTGAAGCGATGGCGCTCGAACTTCCGGCGATCCTGGTGCCCCTGGCAACCTCAGCCGGAGACGAGCAGCGCAAGAACGCACGGCTCCTCGTCGACGCCGGCCAGGCCCTGACCATCGAAGAGGCCGAACTCGACGGCCCCAGGCTGCTCGAGGCCGTGTCGTCGCTCGTGACCGATCCCGCACGGCTCGACGCGATGCGCCAGGGCGCCCGCGGGCTGTTCGTGCCCGGCGCCGTCGAGCGACTCATCGCGGAGGTCGAGACGCTGTGCCGGCCGGCCTGAGCGGGTCAGGCAGAGCCAGCCGGTCCTGACCGCGGTCTGCATCCCGCTGGCCAGCCAGACGACGCTCCGCAGGGCCGCGGGGCACCCGACCGCCGCCAGTCCCGTGTCGAGGGTATCGAGCGCCAGCTCGACCGGCGAGGCCTTGACCATCGTGTAGAGGCGGCTCTGGTCCCAGTTGCCCGGCAGCAACTGAAGCGCCGCCACCAGCACCTTCAGCAGCAGCCAGGTCCGATCGTATCTGTTGAGTGCGTCGAGCATCGTGGTCCTCGCCGCACGCCATAGCAGGGGTGGTGCCAAACGGCAGATCAGCCCCCAGCTCCTTCATTGATGCGCCTTCCCGAGCGCGTCCCGGCGACGCCGGAGCACGCCCCGTGTCATGCAGCGCGATGGCCGAACCACGAAACGTTACGAAACGGCGCGCGAGAACTCCCGGCGACGGAGTCCGAAGGCCCGCGCGCCGCGCGTCGAAGCCGGCCGCAGGGCCGCGGTCTCCCCT
>CAZSVK010000046.1:0-16979 GCA_964610245.1 uncultured bacterium | reverse complement strand
GAGCCCCCAGCCCCGAGCCTCAGTGGGTCCGGTGGGATCGAAGGGCCTCGGCAACCTTCGCGGCGTCGAGCGGACCCGACGTCTCGAGCTCCTCGAGGCACTGGCGGAGCGAACGGATACGCTCGCATATGTTGCGCAGCAGGCGCAGAACTGTGTTCGGATCCTGCTTCACCCGCTCCAGGAGCGACTCGCGCGCAAGCACCATCAGCCGGGCCGTGCCTCGCACCGTCGCCGTGGCGCACCGCGGCTGGTTGTCCAGGATGGCCATCTCGCCGAAGAAATCGCCCTTGCCCAGGACCGAGATGATCGTATGCGTTCCCGCCACCGCGGAGGAGATCTCTACCTGGCCCTCCTGAATGATGTACATCCGGTCGCCCGGCTCCCCCTCCCGGAACAGGACCGTACCATCGGCATAGACGTCTCCGAAGAGCCCTTGGCTCTGCGAACTGGTCATCAGTCGGCCCTTCCCTTCCCTGCCTCGCGCCCCGGCCCGAGCGCCGGCAACATCGGCACCAGATCGGCCAGGCGCCGGATCTTCACGCAGTCGTTCGCGGGGTGCATCCCGTGCGGATCCAGCAGCACCGGTGTCACTCCGGCCCTGCGCGCTCCGACGACGTCCACCGAGTAGAGGTCACCCACATGGATCGCCTGCTCCGGCGCAAATCCCGTACGCTCCAGGGCAATGCGAAAGATGCCGGCATCGGGCTTCTCGATGCCCACCACGTGCGAATCGACGATGGTCTCGAAGAACGCACCCAGGCCCTTGCGCCGGAGCCACGACTCGACGCGGCCATCGGCGTTGGAAACCACCGCCATTCGATAGCCCGCGCTCCTGAGCCGGCCCAGCACATGGCGCGTCCACGGCTTGACCACGATCCACAGGCCCACCTGCCGGTGGCGCTCCTGAAGGCTCGGCACCGCCGCCTCGAACTGAGCCGTGCTCACCCCGGCCACTTCCATCATCACCTGGTAGTAGCGGCGCCAGCGCGACGCGTCGGTCGTGCCATCCTGCTGGGCCACCAGCCGATCGACCTCGACCCGGGCAGCGGCCTCGGCGCGGCGGATGCCGGCGGCCGTCACCGAAACCGCCCCGACCTGTCGGGCGGTCTTCGCCAGGAACGGATAGTCCACGAACAGCAGGGTGTTCCCCGCATCGAACAGCAGCAGCTTCACGCCGGCCGGGAGTCGTCGCATCGGCAACAGGCTAACACAGCGCGGACGCCGGCCGGAACCCGGGCCGGGGCCTGGGTGCAGGTCACGCAGGGGGTCCCTCCTCGAACTCAGTTGCTTTCTGGGGACGCTGTCCCCAGACCCCTGCCAGGGTGGGAGCCCCACCCTGGACCCGGCCATGGCAGGGAAGCTCTCGCTTGCTTCCCGAGGGTTCGTTGGCAAGACCGACTTACACCGGTCATTGCCGGGTGCAGGGTCCGGCTCGGACCCTGCTGGGGTTCGGGGCAAAGCCCCGTTGGGGTACGGGGCGGAGCCCGGGGGACCCCCCGCATGACATGCTCCCTCAGCGCCTCGCATCGGGCGGCTCAGCCCATCGTGACCTCGACGCGATGCTCCTTTCCATCGGCGAAGGGCGGCACCACGTTACCCTGGAGCTTCTTCCCGTCGACCCTCAGCGCGGCCAGGCCCCGCGAGCGCCGGCCCGGGTTGCGATACTCGAACCGGTAGACGGCTCCCCGGAAGGGCCGGACCAGCGTGCAGGTCTCCCACGAGGCCGGCAAGCACGGATCGACCACCAGTCCCGCGTAACCCGGCCGGACGCCGAACATCCAGCCCACGACCGTCCGCAGAGCCCAGGCCGCGGTCGAGCCTTCCCACGCACCGTGAGCTTCCCCGGCCAGCGAGCCGGCGGCCGCGCCGGCGATCCAGCCCGGCCAGAGGAACGGCTCGGCACGGTACTGATCGGCCGACTGCCCGCAGGAAAGCGGCGAGAGCTGCTGGAGCCAGCCGAGCGCCAGCTCGCTCTCCCCCAGCTCCAGCGCGCCCGCGGCGAGCTGCAGCGCCTCGACCCCACGGATCGAACCGTTGGGCCCCAGGCCCGGCGAAGCGGAGCTGAGGCTGCCGACTGACGGGGCCCAGCCCGCGAACGGTTCCGAGAGCAGGCAAGGTCCGAAGGCGGAGCCGTTGAGTTGCCGGATCGCCTCCAGCATCTTCCGGGCGCGTTCCCCGTGGGCTACGCCGGAGAGCAGCGCCCAGGCCTGGACGTCGAGGAACAGCGGGCCACCGCGCTCCTCGCCGCCCAGCCAGCGCCCTTCGGCCGAGACCATGCGGCGATACCAGCGACCGCTCCACGCGGTGCGATCGATGGTCGCGGCCAGCTCCTCGAACCGTTCCTTGAGCCGCCGGGCCTTGGCCCGCTCTCCGAGGAACAGCGAGAGTTCCTCGAGTTCCGAGTAGGCGGCCGCCAGCATCATCGCGAGCTTCACCGAGCCGTCGGGCGCGTCGTCGCCGCCGGCGTCGAGCCCCGAGGAGACCTCCGAACCCGGGTGGTAGGGCAAACCGGCCTGGCCGGTGTGCTTGCGCGCGAAGTCGGCGGCAGCCGTGGCGTGCTGGTGGACCGTGGCCGAGCCGTCGTCGAGGTAGGCCACGCGTTCCTTCAACAGCGACGCCTCGCCGGTCTCCTTCACGTAGGCGCAGACCAGCAGCGGCAATCTCAGCGCGGTGTCGAGGCAGCCCAGCTCGGCCGGCACGGTCAGGTCACGAGTATCCGCGCCGGGGTGCAGCACGCTGCCGTTCTTGAACTGATGCTGCAGCAGCGAGAGCAACAGTTCGCGGGACAGGGCCGGGTCGAGCGGCAGCAACGCCTCGGCGGCGTCGGCGGCTGCGAGGAACTCGGCCGGCGTGGCCAGGTGCTCTCCGCTGGCCAGAGCGGAGGTACGGGCCGACTGGAGCACCTGATAGGCGCCCCAGGAACCGACCATCAGGTCCAGGTCGGGCGACGGGGTCGTGAGGCGAACCCGGGAGGTGCGCTCGCGCAACCATGCGCGGGCGGACTCCAGCTCGGCCGCGGCCGCGCCCGGCTCGAGATGGTGCGCGACGAGCCGGCGCATCTCGTCGGAATTCTGGGCGTGTCCCATCACCAGGTGCAGGACCGCCTCCTCGCCACGCTCCAGTTCCAGGTCGAACTGCAGCGCGCCCGCCGGGCTCGAAGAGGGACCGCGACTGCCCGTCAGTTTCCCCTCGCGGATGGCCGCCGGGGCCGCCAGCGAGCCCTGTCGGCCCAGGATTGCCTCCAGATGGGTGTCGTAGCCGCTGGGCGCCCGGGACCCCGCCAGGAATCGGAGCGAACCGGCCGGTCTATCGGCGGTGGGACGCCGCTCGACCACGACCGCGCCGAGAGCGCGCTCGAAGCGGCCCTCCCAGACGAGCGAGGCCTTCCCGGTGAGCCCGCAATCCGGTGCCAGGGCGGCGAAAGAGAAGAGGGTGAGCTTGACCGGTCTGGAGCCGGAGTTGAGGATCTTGCAGCGCCAGAGTTCGACCGGATCCTCGAGAGCGGCGAAGATGAGGAGTTCTCCACGGACTCCCCCCAGCTCGGAGGCGAGCCGGGTGTAGCCCTGACCGTGACGGGCCTCCCACAGGTCGAGCCGCGAGCAGGCGGGCTGCCAGTTGAGGGGCCAGAAGCGGCCGGTCGAGCAGTCCCTCAGCCAGAGGTAGCGGCCGGGCCTGTCGGCCGAACTGCGCCAGGGCTCGAGCACCGATTCGGGACCCGAGGCCCAGGCCGAGCAGGTGCCGCCGCCCGTGTGGCTGACGAGAGACCTGAGCTTGCGATTCCCCAGCAGGTTGCGCCACGGGCGGGGCGTATCGGGCCTGCGTACGATGAACTCGGTTCGATCGGCGCTCCAGCCACCGTAGGGCATGGGGATCTCCTTGCTGTCCGGCCGGCGCCGCTGAGAGGCCTTGGCCCGCGGTCCGGCACGTCGTGGGTGTCGATCTCTACTTTACGGCCCGGCCGGTCGTCCGGGCCGGCGAGTCGGCCGGCGCGCCGGCGCGGGAAGAGGCTGGCGGCCTCCCGCGGGACCTTCGAGCGCTTGCAGCGCCGCCGTCAGCCTCGGCAGGACCCGATCGCGCGAGCACCGTTCCCAGCATGAGATGAATGATTCGAAGGCGCGATCGCGGCGGCGCCGCTCGGCCCTGGCCAGCGCGGAGAAGCCGTCGATGAGACCGGCAGAGCCCTTCGAGGCTCGGAGCCCGCGGCGCATTTGCCGGAGCTGCTGACGCCACAGGTGGTGATCGTGGACGTGGCCGAGGATGCCCTGGAGATCGGCAGCGGCCCGGAGCGCGCCAGCAATCGGGCGGCGCAAGGCCTGCGGGAGGGTCCCCTGCAGCAGCTCCAGGGAGTATCTCAGGCGTTTGGAGGCGATGCGCATGCGGTGGGCGGCCTCGAAGTCACGGCGCTCCAGGACTGCCCGCTCCTCGGAAAGGAGTTCGGCTACCAGCGAGCCCAGGACCCGAGCGGTCTCGGGCTCGGGCGGTGCCACGACGCCGTGGCTGGCCGGGCCAGGAGGCACCAGCCCGACGAGACGCGGCAGCTCAGCTTCCAGGAACTCGCGAACCCGGTCGAGCATGCGGGGGAAGGCTTCCATCCGCAAGGCGCGGAGCGACCCGCGCGCGTGACAGAGGGCGGCCCCGGCGGCGGGGTCGCCCCCAGGCCGTTGCAGGCCCAGGTGGCGGAGGAAGACGTCGGCGTCGCGGATCACGCCGAGGCGCCGGGCCAGCCTCCGGGCCTGACGGCCCAGCGCCAGACGGGCGGCTTCGGGCAGGCGCGGGCCGACAATGCGAAGGGCGGCGCGCAGCCGCCGGGTGCTGACGCGCGCCTGGTGGACGGTCTCGATGCCATGGTCTCCCTGCGACAGGCGAGCGCACCACTGAAGCACCGTGTCGAGGCGGCCCGCCACTGCCGCGAGCGCTGCCGCGCGCGGAGTTTCCGCGGCCGCCCGGGCGGAGCGACGAGCGAGGGCGCTGGGCCGCGATCGGCCTGGCGCCGTCTGTCGTCCCCGGGATGTCACACTCGCGGCAGGCCGCACATCCGGGATGATAGCATGTGCCGGCGGCCGGCCGGACACGATCACCGTTTACTTGCGGTCCTTTGGTGCGCTATAATTACGCATAGGCCGGTTCATGGAGCTCCTTTGCCTTGGCTTCTGGGAGGGTGTTCGAGGGGTGGAACTCCTTTGGGTGGGCCTGGGTTTCGGTGTCAGTCGGTATATAGGAAGGAGCATCGCCCCATGGCGTTCGAAGACAAGAAGATGATCTGCAAGGACTGTGGCAAGGAGTTCATCTGGACCTCGGGGGAACAGGACTTCTTTGCCCAGAAGGGGTTCACGAATCCGCCCTCGCGCTGCAAGCCCTGCAACCAGAAGCGCAAGGAAACGGGAGGCAACGGCATGGGAGCTTCGGCCGGCGGTCCCGGCGCCCGCCAGATGCACGATGTCACGTGCGACAAGTGCGGCAAGCAGACCCGTGTGCCGTTCCGGCCGACTGGCAAGAAGCCCGTCTACTGCAAGGAGTGCTTCCAGGACATGAAGTGAGGGTTGCCGCGCCGGCATCCAGCCGGTATCGGTGACCACTCGTGGGCAGTCTCCCCGCTCCGGAACGACACCCGGGTGCCGAGAACACCGCGCCAGAGCCATCCTCCCAGGGATTTTCGGGCGCTGGATCCAGACTCTCACCGCGGCCCCGGTCGTGTTCTTTCCGTTGAGCGGGGAGACGGCCCAGTTATTCCATCCTTCCTTGCATCTTTTTTCCACCCAGGGATTCCGGGGTCATTCCCGGCATTCCCGAACACAGATTCCGTATCGTTCAGTTCAGAACCGGGCGAGACCGGTCTGGGCGGTCGTGACCTCACGGCTCAGCCTTGAACCGGCGCCCGTTCCAGGGCCCATCACGGGCCAGCCGACCTGGCAGGCGCTGCGTTGACAGTCGTCCGCGCGTTCCGGTTGGCATCAACAGCAGGGGTTGCATCCATACGACGACCGTCGAGCGCCCGAGCCGCCACCCGGCCAGTCTCTCAGGGATTGGGCCGGAAGTGATGTTGTTCGGGCACCCAACCAATCAGGAGCCGCTCAACGGCTCTCGTGCCAGCCGCCGGGCCTGGGCCGTCTCGACATCGAGACAGCTCTCGGGCTCATCGGACGCTGGCCGGTCGCCGGCATGCGCCGCGCTCGCGCGTGGCCGCTCCCCGTTTCCGGAGGAAACAGTTATCCATGAGCAAGCAGATGTTGATCAACATGATCGACGCCGAGGAAAGCCGTATCGCGATCGAGAGCAACGGCACCCTCGAAGATCTCTACGTCGAGTCGGCCGGCCGTGAGCAGGTCAAGGGCAACATCTACAAGGGCGTTGTCGTCAGCATCGCCAAGAGCCTCCAGGCCTGCTTCGTCGACTTCGGCGGCAACAGGGCGGGATTCCTCTCGATAGACGAGATCGACCCCCGCTTCTATCGCGCCGCGGACGGCTCCCGGCCCGGAGTGGGCAACGGCCCGCGCCCGCCCATCCAGGACGTCATCCGCCTCAAGCAGGAGCTGCTCGTCCAGGTCGTCAAGGAAGAGGTCGGCAGCAAGGGCGCCAGCCTCACCACCTACATCTCGCTCCCCGGCCGGTACATGGTGCTCATGCCCGGCTCCACCGAGGTGGGCATCTCCCGGAAGATCGAGGACGAGCCTTCCCGGAAGCGGTTGCGCGAGGTGATCGACGGCTTCAGCATCCCCGAGGGGATCGGCGTGATCGTCAGGACGGCGGCGACGGGCAAGTCGAAGGCCGATCTGGTCAAGGACTTCAACTACCTGCGCAGGCTCTGGTCGGCGATCGAAGAGGCGACCGCCCACTGCCGCGCCCCTGCCCTCATCTATCAGGAGCGCGACATCGTCACGCGGGCCATCCGCGATCACTTCAGTTCCGACATCGGGGCGATCGTGGTCGACAACAAGGAAGTGTTCGACCGGGCCCTGGAGTTCCTCAAGACCTTCCTGCCGCGCTACCAGCGCTGCCTGCAACTCTACGAGGACAAGAAGCCGCTCTTCTCGCACCACGGCATCGAGGAGCAGATCGACACGATCTACCAGCACCAGGTGCGCCTCCCGTCCGGGGGGGCGATCGTGATCGACCCGACGGAGGCCCTGGTGGCGGTCGACGTCAACAGCGCCAAGTCGACCCAGGAGCGCACGGCGGAAGAGACCGCCCTGCGGACCAACCTGGAGGCCGCGGAGGAGATCGCCCGCCAGCTCCGGCTGCGCGACCTGGGCGGCATCATCGTGATCGACTTCATCGACATGAAGGACCGGAAGCACAACGCCGCGCTCGAGCGCTGCCTGAAGGGCGCGCTGAAGAGGGACAAGGCCCGCATCAACGTGGGCAAGGTCTCGAAGCTCGGGCTGGTGGAACTCTCCCGCCAGCGGCTCAAGCCGGCCATCATGGACCGCAACTATCTCATCTGTCCGTCCTGCAACGGGATCGGCATGGTGAAGTCCACGGAGGCCAAGGCGCTGATCCTGCTCAGGAAGCTGCAGAGTTCGGCGGCCGACGGGAACCTCTACATGGTGCGCGCCCACCTGCCGATCGACGTCTACTCCTACCTGCTCAACAAGAAGCGGGAAGAGCTGGCGCGGATGGAGAAGGAGTGCGGGGTGCGCTTCGAGTTCACGCTGCGCACCGGCTTCGACGAACAGGTCTTCAATCCCGACTGCCTGGAACTCTTCACGAAGGTCCCCGAGGAGTCGGCGCTGATCCAGCGCAAGGTCGCCGCGGTCAGGGATTCGACCATCCTCGAGGGGATGCGGGCCGATGAGGCCACGGGCCACGACCGCGTCTACTCCGAGGACGCTCTCCCGGACGACAGCGACTTGCCCGATTTCGATCCGGACGCGGCCGAAGAAGCCCAGCCGGGTACCGAACCGCAGCTGAGGCCGATCCAACCGCCCACGAGACCGGCAGCGCAGCCGGCTGCCCGCCAAGCGCGCGGCCGGCGTGAGGAGCGAAGCCCCCGCGGCCGCGACCGGGGCCGCCGCGACCAGCCTCCCCAGGGCGGAGGCGGCCGGCATGGCGAACAAGGCCGCGGCCCACGGCGGCCCGAGCCCGCTCAGCGCCCACCGGCCCGGCCCCCACAGCGGGCAAACCAACCCGAACAGGGCGAAGGCTCGACCGCCCAGCCGCCCGCCGCGCCCCAGACGCAGCGTCCGCCCCAGGAATTCCGCCCCGGTGGACCCCCGGCGGCCGCGGGGCTCGACGGGGCCGGCGCGGGCCGACGGCGCCGGCGGCGCGGTCGAGGACGCGGCGGGCGGGGCCTTGCGGAGAACGGCCCCGGCGCCCCCGAGGCAGCCCAGCGGCCATCGAGTTCGCGGCCCGAGGGTGAAGAGCCCGATTTCGGCGAGCAGCCGACGCTCTTCGGCGGGGCCGAGCCCCTGCCGCAGGTGGCCGCGATGGTGTCGGCGCCCGAGCCAGGGCGTCAGCAGGAGCGCGGTTCCGATCCGGCAGAGCCCACGCTGCCCGGGTTCGAGGACTGGCGCACCGACGGCGGCCCGAGCGACGAGGGTGACGAGGGCGACGACGGTGACGAGTCCGCCGCGCAAGAAGGCGAACGCCCCGAGGGCCAGCCCGCGGGCGAGCAGGGCGCGCCGGGCACACCCAACGGCCGGCGGCGCCGGCGGCGTCGGCGCGGCCGAGGCCGGCGCGGCGGCAGCGGCGGCGGGCCGGCCCCGAGCCAGGCCTGAACGTCAGCTTTCAGATGTCAGGTGTCGGAGGCGCCGCGGCCGGACGCGGCGCCACGAGCCGAGACCGTGACCCGGGCCTCCGGGCCAACGCCCCGAGTCTCAGACCCTAGATCACCGTGCCGTCCTTGATGACGGCGTTCTTCTTGATGATGACGATGCCCTCGCGGATGGAGTAGCCGTCGCCGTCGGCGTGCTGGAGGTTCTTCTCGTTGACGATCTTGGCGCCGGCCCCGATGCGGGCGTTCTTGTCGATGATCGCCTCCCGGATGATGCAGTCGGGCCCCACGCCCAGCTCCGGCACGTCTCGAGAGAGGTTCTGAGCGTACTCGGGCGGGGTCTCGTAGAAGTCGGCCCCCATCATCACGGTGCGGTACAGCTTGGAGCCCGACATGATGATGCTGCGCACGCCGATCACCGAATCGCTGAGCTCGGCATTGTCGAGGATCGAACCCTCGGCGATCAGGGTGGACTTCACGCTGGAGTTATAGAACTTGCTGCTCGGCAGGAAGCGCGCGTTGGTGAAGATCGGCATGTCCGCGTCGTAGATGTCGAACGGCGGGAACTTCTGCGTCATCATCAGGTTGGCGTCGAAGAACGACCGGATCGTCCCGATGTCTTCCCAGTAGCCGTCGAAGAAGTAGGCGTTGAGCTTGAAGCCGCGGATGGCCTCCGGGATGACGTCGTGGCCGAAGTCCTGGCCCTCGCTGCCCTGCAGCATCCGCAGCATCACGTCGCGGTTGAAGACGTAGATGCCCATCGACGCCAGGTAGCTCTCGGAGTCGGGGTCGAGACCGTACGCCGCGGCCTTGTCGCCGCGCAGGGCGAGGCGATCGAGGGTCGGCGTGTCCTTCGGCTTCTCGACGAAGTCGACGATGCGCCCGTTCGGGCCGACCTCCATGATGCCGAAGCCCTTGGCCTGCTCTCGCGTGGCCCGTACGGTACCGATGGTCGCGTGCGCGCCCTTCTTGATGTGGTCGGAGAGCAGTTTCCGGTAGTCCATCTTGTAGAGCTGGTCTCCGGAGAGGATGAGGAAGTGCTGCGGCGACCAGCGCACGAAGTGGCGCAAGTTATGACGCACCGCGTCAGCCGTTCCCTGGAACCAGTCGGGATGGTCTTCGGTCTGCTCGGCGGCCAGCACCTCCACGAAGCCCCGGGAGAAGCTGTCGAACTTGTAGGCGAGGCTCACGTGACGGTTCAGCGAGGCGCTGTTGAACTGCGTCAGCACGAAGATCCGGCGGATCTGACTGTTGATGCAGTTGCTGATCGGGATGTCGATCAGGCGGTACTTCCCGCCCAGCGGCACCGCCGGCTTGGCGCGCTCCTCGGTGAGAGGGAACAGGCGGGTGCCCCGCCCGCCGCCCAGAATGATACCCAGCGTGTCTTCGGCAGCCTCGATGATCCGGGAATCGGTCACACGGCCTCCTTCAACGGTAGGGTCAGGACGAAAGTGCTTCCCTGGCCGAGCTGGCTCCGTCCACTCAGCGCCCCGCGATTGGCCTCCGCCATCCCCTGGGCCAGCGACAGGCCCAGACCGGGCCCCTGCTGCTCCGTGGTCTTGCGGTTCACCTGGTGGAACGGGCGGAAAATGGACTCCATCTGTTCCGGCGGAATTCCGGCGCCGTGGTCCTCCACCGAAACGGCTGCCCTCCCGTCGGCGGCGGTGAGCTGAACTCTGATCGCGCCGGCCCCGCGGCCGGAGTACTTGATGGCGTTGTCGAGGAGACGGTCGAGGATCCCCGCGAGGTGATCCTCCATCGCCTCTACCTGGACGACGCCGGTGAAGGGCTCCAGCTGCAAAGGAAGCTCCTTCGCGGCGGCCTGGGCCCGATGGCGCTCCACCGCCCTCTCGAGGACCGTGTTGAGCACCAGCGGACAACCGAGCAACTCGGCCTCCTGGCGCAGGACCCCCGTCTGGACCTTCGCGGACATGATGAAGTCCTCGACGAGGTGACCCAGCCGGTCGCCGCCCTTGCGGATCGACTGCAGGAAGGACTTCAGCTCCTGCTCGTCGAACTTGAGATCGTCGGAGAGCAAAAGGTCGGTGGTGCCCTTGATGCTGACCAGCGGCGTCACGAACTCGTGGGAGAGCACGTTCAAGATCTCGCGCTTGAGCCCCTCGACCGACTCCCGCTGCTCCTGCTCGCGGGCCTGCACGCGGCGTAGCTTGCCCCGCACCGAGGCGAGCAACTCGTCACCCGTCAGCGGCTTGACCAGATAGTCGTCGGCGCCCAGCTCCTTGCCGATCAGCATGTCTTCCTTGCCGCCCCGGGCCGTGAGGAAGAGGAACGGCGTGGTCGACACCAGTGGGTTGGCCTGGATCGCCTGGAAGAAGGCGTAGCCGTCCATCCCGGGCATGTTGACGTCGGAGATGATCAGGTTCGGCCGCTGCGTCTCGAGCAGCTTCAGCGCCTCCGCGGGCGAGCCGGCGGTGATGACCTCGTAGCCGCCTCGCTCCAGGAGGAGGGCGAGGATTTCCAGGATGTTCTCCTCGTCGTCCACGACGAGGATCTTGTGGCGGGTCTGGGACACTGATGCAGGGGGGTCTGGGACGATGAACGAGCTCAGTGGGCCGCGTGGGCTCGCAGGGTTGCCTCGAGCCGTGCCGGATCGAGTTCGCCCCTGGCAATGAGATCCTCCAGATTGGAGTAGAGCGAGCGCAGGCGCTGGCACATCCCTCGCAGCAGGGACAGACCGATGTGCGGATCGTCTTGAAGCCTGTCCTTCACGGTGGACCGGCTCAGGACCATCAGGCGCGCCGAGCCCTTCACGACCGCCGTCGCGGACCTGGGCTTGTCGTCGAACAGGGCCATCTCGCCGAAGAACTGGCCCTTCTCCACGACGCCCAGCACCGCGCGCTCCCCGTCGATGGTCGCCGAGATCTCGACCTGGCCCTCCTGGACGATGAACATCTCGGCCCCCGCGTCTCCCTCCCGGAAGATCACGGCTCCGTCCGGATAGAGCTTTCCAAAGAGATCCCGCGCGTCCTGGGCGGTCATCCGACTCGGTGCCTCCTCGCTTCCATTCGCCACCATCCTAGCATCGGCCTCCCGCCAGATCAAAGGTCGCTCGCCCCGGAACCCGCATCTGCCGATGATCTCACTCGGGCCGCCCGCGCGGCCCTCCCGTCGTTGCGCCAGGTTCATCCACAGCGCCATGATCCAGTCTGGGAACCTTATCCACCGGGTTCTTCACCGTTTCCACAGTGGAAATCCCCGGCGCGCAGGGCCCCGGGGCCACCGCATGGACCCCGACCGGGAGTCCGCAGCTCGGGGGACGCCCACAACAGGAAGCGGGGTGCCCGGTGAGACGCAGGCCACGGGCCCGCGCCGGTCACAGGGCCCGGCGAGCGATCACGGCGGCAGCGCGCGGATACGCCTCGGGAGTGGGCCGCTTCTTGAGCACGCGAATCATGTGGAACTCGACGTCGGCCCCCGGCAGGCGATAGCCGTCGACGCCCTCGAGATCCCCTCCCAGGAGCCCCAGCGCCCTGTTCGCCGCCTCGATCTCGGCCGTAGCCGACGGACCCTTGGGCGTCAGCAGCAGCCCGTCCCGGGCGAGCAACGGCAGCCCGTACTCGCAGACCACCGCCAGAGCGGCGCAGGCCCTCGCCGTGCAGGCCTCGAACCGTCCCCTGCGCCGCCGATCGCGCCCCAGCTCCTCTGCCCGCCCGCAGACGACCTCCGCCCTGCCGAGCCCGAGAGCGCCCACGGCCCTCTCCAGGAAGGAGGCCTTCTTACGGATGCTCTCCACCAACGTCACCCGGCAGCCCTCCATCAGGATCGCCAGTGGAATGCCGGGCATCCCTCCGCCCGAACCGAGATCGATCAGGCTCGACGGCCACCCGCCCTCCCGCCGCAGCGCCAGCGCGAACTGAAGGGAATCGCACAGATGGCGCCGGACCAGCTCGCCGGCATCCCGGCAGGCGGTCAGATTCATCCGCTGGTTTTCGTCCAGCAGCAGGGCACCAAAGCGGGCGAGTCCCACCAGGGCGGCCTCCGGAACCTCCAGGCCCCGCTCGCGAGCCCACGGCGCGAGCGTGCCCTCCAGCGCCGCGCGCACGGCCGGCTCATCGATGGCCGAGTCGCACGTCGAACCGCCCGGCGCCCCCTGCCCTTCGCCCTCGCCCGAGTGCCCGCCCCGATTCACGCGGTCTTCATCGATTCGATGGCCTCGTCGACCAGTTCGATGCCTTCCTGGAGGATGGCGACGATCTCCTTCGTGATCGGCAGCCGCTGCTCGCGCAGATCCTCGAAGATTCGCTCGAGACCGTGGGCAAGGTAAGACAGCCGGTTGAAGCCCATCGTCGCGGCGGAGCCCTTGAGCATGTGCGACAACCGGTAGGCCTCGACGAGTACCGCCTGCTCGACGCCCGGTTCCGTGGCCATCTGCTGGATGCTCGAACGCACCTTCGAGAGAATGCCGGCCGTCTCGTTACGGAAGTCTTCCAGGAACTCGGGAAAGAAGGTGCCGTCGGAATCCTCGGTCTCTACCGCCGTGGCGAACGCCTCGACGAACGGCCGGTCGGCCGTTGGCCCCGCCTGTAGCAGCGCCACGAAGTCCACGATCTTGACCTTCAATTCCTGGGGTCCCTTCATGGCCGGAACGTTCCTTCCTCTCCGCCCGCGCGCTCGGCGAGACGCTTCGCCCAGCCGATCAGCAGAGACACGTCCGACATCCGGACCCCGGGAATCCTCGAGGCCGACCCCACCGACGCAGGACGGACTTCCTGCAGACGCAGCCGCCCCTCGCGACTGAGCGCGGGAAGCAGCGTGTAATCGAGGTCGGCGGGCAGAGCTAGTTCCTCCAAGGTCCGGAAGTCTTCCAGGTGACGCTCCTGCTTTCGAATGTAGCCAGCGTACTTTACCGCGACGCTGACCTCCTCCACAACCTCAATCGGCAGACCCGGATCGGCCGGATAGCCCATCGCCAACAGGTGTGAGAACTCGAGTTCCGGCCGCCGGAGCAGGTCGACCGCCGGCCGGCGCCCCGCCAGCGCCGAGGAACCTGCCTGCGCGAGCGTCCGTACGACGGCCGGTCCGGGCTCGATCACGGTGCGGTGCAGGCGCGCCAGCTCCTCGGCGATCAGGGCCTCCTTGGCCCTGTGGAGGCGGCGCCGCTCCGGGCTCAGATGCGGCATGTCCAGCACCAGAGGGGTCAGCCGGCGATCGGCGTTGTCCTGGCGCAAGAGCAGCCGGTACTCGGAGCGCGAGGTGAAGACGCGGTAGGGCTCGCTGGCCCCGCGAGTGATCAGGTCGTCCACCATGACGCCGATGTAGGCCTGGTCGCGCCTCACGACCAGAGGCGGCCCTCCCCCGAGCCGGCGCACGACGTTGAGCCCCGCCAGGATCCCCTGGCCGGCCGCCTCCTCGTAGCCGGAGGTGCCGTTCACCTGACCCGCGAAGTAGAGCCCCTGCACCGCGCGGCTCTCCAGCGTCGGCCCGAGCTGCGTCGGATCGATGGCGTCGTACTCGACCGCGTAGCCCGGCCGCAGCATGTCGACCCGCTCCAGGCCCGGCAGCGAGCGCAGCATCGCCAGCTGAACCTCTTCGGGCATCGAGGTCGAGAGACCCTGGACGTAGTACTCGACCGAATCCAGCGCCTCCGGTTCGATGTAGACGGGATGGGACTCCTTCGCGGGGAACTTGACGACCTTGTCCTCCACGCTCGGGCAGTAGCGCGGGCCGATGCCCTCGATGATTCCCGAGTACAGCGGCGAGCTGTCGAGGTTCTCCCGGATGATCCGGTGCGTCTCGGCCGTCGTCCGGGTCGCCCAGCAAGGATGCCGCGGGCGGCTCAGGCGTTCCGACAGGTAGCTGAAGGGCGGCTGAGGATCCAGCCCCTCCTGGATCTCCAGGCGGCGGTAGTCGACCGTGTCGCGATGGATCCGGGGCGGCGTGCCGGTCTTCAGGCGATGCATCTTGAACCCGAGCCGGCGAAAAGAGCCCGAGAGGGCCAGGGCGGGCGCCTCGCCCATCCGGCCGGCCTGGAAGCTGCGCCTTCCGACGTGGCAGAGGCCGCCGAGGAAGGTCCCGGTGGTCACGACCACGGCCCGACAGCGGAGCACCCGCCCGTCGGCGGTCGCCACCCCGGTCACGCGGCCCGACTCGCAGAGCAGCTCGACGGCCATCGCCTGCAGCGCCGTGAGCCCGGCGGTGCCCAGCAACCGCTCGCGCATCCCCTTGCGATAGAGGCTCTTGTCGGACTGCGCTCGCAGGCAACGGGCCGAAGGGCCCTTGCCGGTGTTGAGGTAGCGCACCTGCAGGGCGGTCTCGTCGGTGTTGAGGGCCATCTCACCGCCCAGGGCGTCGACCTCCCTCACGAGGTGTCCCTTTCCCGGGCCGCCCACGGAGGGATTGCAGGGCATGTGGCCGATCTTCTCGAGGTCGACGGTGAGCACCGCGGTTCGTAGACCCGAGCGGGCGGGGACCAGCGCAGCCTCGCACCCCGCGTGGCCCGCACCGATGACCACGACGTCGAACTCCATCTCTGCCTGCTGCCTCCGGCGGGCGGGGTCGCGACTTCCCGCGTCAGGGGAGGTAGAACGACCGACTGGTGGTGCTGGTCGTGAGCGCCAGTTCGGCGGTGCTGAGCAGGGCACCGTCGGCGCTGCGCAGCTGTCCCAGCGGATTTCCGGGGATGCCGTCTCGCTTCACCCGGATCTCGGAGGGACGCGCGCTGCCTTCGGCGAGCCTGAGGTTCACGATGAACGGCGTCGACAGATCGATCACCGCCGTCTCGATCGACAGGGCCTCCCCCGAGACGGCCTTAACTGTGAAGTTACCAGACGCCAGGCGATAGAGCGTCACCACGCGGGGCGCGGCCGCGGCCTGGTCGACGCCCTCCACCCGGCGCGAAAGCTCGCGGGTGAACTCGACCTCCACCATCCGGCCGACGGCCCGCGCCCTGAGCGGCAGGAAGCCGGGCTGATAGGAATCGACGACGTCGTCGCCGAGGTCGCTTCCGACATGGGCTGTTCCGTCCGGGCCGGGCGAGTAGAGCCAGCCGTTCTGCACGTCGATCCGGTAATCCATGCCCCAGGGGTCGGGCGTCAGGCGAGGAATGATCGAGAACTTGAGCAGCTTGTCCAGGGAAGGGTCGACGTCCGGCCCTTCGTCCTTGCGGTAGGCATTGAGCCGGTCGGGCCAGGGGGGGCCGTCCTCTTCGTAGCGGAACACGTCGCTCGTGAGCGGACCCTTGTAGTTGCCCTTGAAGTAGGCCACCGCCTTCTTGAACTGCTGGATGTCGGTCTTGGCCCGCCCGATCTTCTGCTCGGGCACGATCGCCCCGTAGTACATCCCGGCCGTCGACGCGAGCGCGAGCATGATCGACATGGTGACCAGGATCTCCACCAGGCTGAAACCGACACTCCGGCGCGACCGGTTCATGGCATGAACGACGACGGGAACAGCCACAACGAGAGCTTGCCCGTCAGCCAGTTGTTGAGGCCCATGTACGAGTAGAACATCGTCTCGGCCCCGAAGAACATCACCAGCAGGGTCCCCATGCAGATATACGGCCCGAAGGCGAACTTCGTGTACCCGTGTTCCTTCAGGCCGCGACCCGCCCAGAGCACGAAGCCGCCGGCCACCGCACCGATGAGCGCCGCATAGAACAGCGAGATCAGCACGTGCCTCCAGCCGAGGAAGGCCCCGATGAAGCCGGCCAGCTTGATGTCGCCGCCGCCCAGGGCATCGGTGCCGGCGATCCAGGTGCCGATGCGGCCCAGGAGCAGCAACGCACCGGCCCCGGCCAGGAACCCGAGCAGTGAGTCCGGCAGCGTGATGTAGGAATACGGCCGGTCGTACTGGTAGACGACCCAGGAGGCCAACGAGGAATCGGCCATCCAGCCCAGCGCGAGGAACGCCTGCGTGAGCCCGCAATACAGGAAGCCCAGGGCCAGCCCGATGGTGTTGAGTTCGTCGGGGATGATCTGGAACTGCCAGTCCACGGTGGCGCAGACCACGAACGCCGCCACGAGCGTCAGGTGACCGGCGAGCAGCCAGGTCGGGCCGAAGCGGTAGGCGAAGAGCCCGAACAGCGCGGCGGTCGCGACCTCGATCACCGTCTTCAGCCAGCCTCTCGGAGCGCCGCAGGACGGGCAACGCCCCCCTCGCAACCAGCCGCTCGGTTGGAGCAGAAACGCCAGCGGCAGGTAGTCCGGGAATCCGAACTCGTGTCCGCAGCGCAGGCATGAGAGACCCGGCCACAGCGCCCGGTAGTTCGAGAACTTCACCGCGTACACGAAGTACGGGAGCAGCGGCACCT
>CAZSVK010000045.1:15218-19985 GCA_964610245.1 uncultured bacterium | reverse complement strand
AGCAGCACCTCGGGCAAGGGGGGGGACGCCGGCCTTGCCGGGCCGCCGAAGGCCTCGTCGAAAGGGAACGACTGGTTCCCTGCACCGTCGAGCGACTTCGCGCGGATGCGGCCGGAGAAGTCGATTCGAGGGTTCGCCGACGTCGAAAGCTCTATGCACCGCAGGGTGCGCCCGGACAACCAAGCCGCTCCTCCAAGCCGGCGCACCTGAACGCAGCCCCCGGGGTCGGAGGAATCGGTCAATCGTCCTCGACGGGCTCGATGGTCACGATTGCCGAGGAGTTCCGCTGCGGGAAATGGACCATCAGGCCTTCTTCGAGCAGGACCTTGCCCCGCAGCCTCTGCACCGGACCGAACCTCTCGGGCCAATTCACGCGATAGGTTCGGTCGGGCGCGAGCCCCCCCGCATGACCTGCACCCATATGCCAGGACAACCCTCTTGCCCGCCAGCCTCAGTGGCTGGCCGCGCCGCCCTCTCCCCTCGAGGCGAGCCGATCGATGATCGCCTCGACGCCGGACAGCGGGCTATCGAACTTGACGCCCACGCGGTGGTAGCTCTTGCCCAGCTTGCTCTGGGCCGACTCGCACCAGACCGCCGCGCCCTCGAGCACCACGACCTCAGCGCCGCCGCCGTCGAGCACCCGGATGCGAATCGCCGTCCCCACCGGCACCGCGGTTCTCAGCGCCAACCCGGCGCCGCCGGAGGAAAGGTCCAGCACCACTCCCTTGATGGGCCGGGACTCGCCACCCAGCGTGCAAGCCGCCAGGGCCGAGAGCCTCGGCCTGGCGGTCGTCCGGCGTTCGGGTCCGGGGGCCGCGGGCGGGGCCACCGCGCCGACGCAGTACACCGGCACCGGCTCGTGCAGCCCCTTCACCCGGGTGGCGCCCATCGACTTCGCCTGGATCTTGTCGCGCACCTGCTCGTAGGTGGCCGGTCCCAGCAGGATCGACGTGCCCAGCTCCTTGTTCAGGCTCTCCAGCCGGCTGGCCAGGTTGACCGTGGCTCCGATGGAGGTGTACTCCATCCTCCGCCGGGCCCCGAGGTTGCCGACGATGACCTCGCCGCTGTTGATCCCCACTCCCATCGTCAGCCGCGGCGAGGACTTGTCCGTCGTCTCGAGGTTGAACCGCTCCAGCCGCGCCAGCATCTCCACGGCGCAGCGCACCGCCTGCAGGGCGTCGTCGGGCCGCGCCACCGGCACGCCCCAGACCGCCATCAGCGCGTCGCCGATGTACTTGTCCAGCGTCCCGCCGAAGCGGAAGACGACATCCACCATCTCCTCGAAGTAGGCGTTCATGATGCGGACGACCTCGGCAGGCTCCATCCCCGCCGACATCGCCGTGAAGCCGCGGAGGTCGGTAAACAGCACCGTTACCGTGGCCGCCTTGCCGCCCGGCTCCAGGCTCACCGTCCCGCGCAGCACCTGCTCGACGAGCGGCGCCGGCAGGTAGCGCTCCAGGTTGTTGCGGATGACCGCCTCTTCCCGGCTTCGTTCGAGCAGCCGCGCGTTCTCGAGCGAGATGGCCGCCTGTCGCGAGATGGCCAGCAGCGCCTCCAGATCGTCGGTGTCGAACGCCCCGGCCTCGCAGGTCGAATCGAGGTAGAAGACTCCGAAGATCTCCTCGCGGTGGATGAGCGGCGTGCACAGCGCCGACCGCACTCCCTTGCTGATGAACGTTCCCTTCGCCTCGAACCGGTCGTCCTGCAGCGGATCCTCGCTCAGAAGCGAGACTCCTTCCGACAGCACGCGCGAAACGATGCTCTGCGAGATGTCTTCGGCCAGAAACGGGGCCGCTCCGGGCCGGCTCCGTACCGCCTGCTGCCGCGGGATCCCATCGGCCCTCAGCAGCAGCGCGCCCCGGTCGGCCGGGACCACGTCCAGCACCACGTCCAGGATCCGCTCCAGCAGCCGGTCCAGGTCGGTGATCTCGCTGATCGCCTCGTTGGCCGCGTAGACCATCCGCAGCTTGCGGAACCGCTTCTCCAGTTTCCCCGACCCCGGCTCCTCGGCGGCGGGCGGCTCGAACAGCTGCGAATCCGGATGGCTGGGCAGCTCAGCGACGATCGACGCGCGGCGAGGAGGGCCGGCGGGCGCCTGGACCGGTGGGTGGGGCTCTCCTACGGTGCCGGGACGGCGGCCCACCTCGAAGCGAAGCCGGGTCCGTCCGACCCGCAGTTCGTCGCCGGCCACGAGCGTTCCCTCGGCCCGTCTCTCGCCGTTGACGAGCGTGCCGCCGCGGCTCTTCAGGTCGACGAAGTCGACTCGGTCGGCCCTGACGATCAGCCGGGTGTGCACCGGCGAGCAGTCGTCGTCGAAGAGCTGGATCAGGTTCGTATCGCTGCTGCCCAGCGTCAACGAACACCCCAGGAAGAAGCTGCGCCCGGCCTCCGCCCCTTCCACCACCGTCAGCGTCGCCCCCAGGTCCGAGGCAGGGACGCTGAAGAACTGGGAGCAGGCAGGGCAAACCGCCGTCGAGGCACGGCCGGGCCGGAACGGATGCGCACACCGGGGACACAGGACGATATCGGACACGGCAGCTCGTTTCACTCCTGTAGCAAGCGGTCGAGGTTGGAGAGCCGGTGGCCGGGTGGCCATCGTGGCGGCATGGTTCCCCGGCCGAGCGGCCGCTCCGAGACGCCCGCGGGATCGGCGAGCCAGACCCTCGCGTCCTGGCCCCGGACCTGGACCAGCAACTCGGCATCGCCCCTCCGATCGATCAGATCGTCGGACGAGAACCTGCCGTCCGGTCCGAGAGAGACCACCTGCGAGCCCACGAACTGCACCGGACGGCCCCAGGGGTCCAGCCATCCCGGCCGACGCACCTCCGCCAGGCCGAGGCTTCCCGCGTCGGCGTCCAGCGGCCGGCGGCCCGCCAACCAGGCGACCTGGGCCCGCGCCACCTGCTCGGGCTTCCAGAGGTCCATCACGAGGTCGTCCGCGGTGCCACTGTGACGATCGGGCCCCGAGGAGCGCACGGAGCGCCGATCCTCGGAGAGGACCACCGGCAGTCCCCACGGATCCCGCGGCACCCCGCCGGCGGGATACAGCTCCGGCAGGCCCGCCGCCTTCCCGTCGTGGAGCACGGCGTGCCAGTTGGCCACCCGGGCCGCGGAGGAGAGCACCGTCATCGCCTGACTCCGCGCCAGATCGCAGGAGGCGGGCGCCGCGGCAGGCGCGATTGCGGCGAGGGAAAGGGTGTTGTTCCGCGGGGACGCTGTCCCCGCACCCCTGCCAGGGGAGAAGTTCTCCCCTGGACCCCCCGATGACTGGAGAAAGCGCTGCCCGCGCTCGCAGCTTGGAGTCCTCGATTGTGCCGAGCAGGCCTCAACTCCTCTTCTCATCGCCGGGTCCAGGGGGGGGCACCCCTCCTGGCGGGGGGGCGGGGGCAGCGCCCCCGCAGCAGCCCTCGATTCCTTCACCGCTTCCGAGGACTCGGCCCGTCCGGCCAGCGGCGGTGTCGCACTCGGCATGCCAGCCCCGACCGTCACCAGCCCGATGAACGCCACCGTTCTCAACAGCCAGGCGAGCGTCGTCGAGCCGTGCAGTCGAGAGGTCTTCGGATCCGAGTCCAGCGCCAGCGCTCTCGCCGCGGCGTCCAGATCCACCGGGTCGATCGGAGCATCGCCCGAGGCGGGCGCAGGCTCCTGCGCCGGCTCCTGTGCCGGCTTGCGCAGGCTCCAGGGACGGACCTCGCGGTCGATCCACCAGACGTCGTCTCCCACGAGCTTGCGGAAGACCCAGGCCACATCCTCGGCCGTCTGATAGCGGTCGCTCGGCTCGGAGGCCATCATCCGGGCGATGGCCTGGTCCATCCGCGGCGGCAACGTCCAGGGGCACAGCTCGCTCACGAACTGCGCCGCCCCGCCCGGGATGGTCCCCGTGAGCATCTCGTAGAGCATCACGCCCATCGAGAAGATGTCGGCGGAGGGGCCGACACGCTTGCTGTCGGCTCGCTGTTCGGGCGACATGTAGTAGTGCGTGCCCATCACCGAACGCGTCCGGGTCAGCGTCGCCGCCGGCCTGTTGCCGTACACGGTCTTCGCCAGCCCCAGGTCGGTGAGCTTGGCGACCCCGCGGTCGTCGAACATCACGTTCTCGGGTTTGATGTCCCGATGGACGATACCGTGGATGTGCAGCCAGGAGAGACCCGTGCAGACCTGGGGCAGGATTCGGCCGATCTCCTCGAGCCCCAGGGGTCGGCCGGCCATCCGCTGCCGCAGCGTGCCACCCGTGAGGTACTCCATGAAGACCAGGTACTCACCTGCCTCGGCGTCGGTCGAGTGGCCCAGGTAGCGCACCAGGTACGGACAGTCGCTCAGCTCGGAACGCGACATCAGCTCGATCTCGCGGGCGAATCGCGCGGCGAAGTGAGGTTGCGAGGCGAACCGCGACCCCAGCATCTTGACCGCGATCGGCTCGCCCGTGTCGCGACGGAGGCCGCGAAAGACGACGCCCATTCCGCCCTCGCCGATCTGCTCCTCGATGTCGACCAGGTCCCGCGTCAGGACCGGCTGGCGCCGCGGCCTGGCGGAGACCGCCGGACGGCGCGGGCGGCCGGCAGGGCCCGGTGTCGAGCCTGACCGGGGGGCCTCGCCATCGAGGGCGGCAGCGGGGTCGAAGAGACGCCGGCAGCCCGAGCAGCACTGGGGGCGGGAGAGCTGGCCGCGCGCCTGGGAGAGGCCGCAGTGGGGACAGAGCGCGAGTTGAGCCGCCATGCGATTGCCGGGGTCGCCTTTCAGAGTGCCAGGGACAGGAGAAGACTCGCG
>CAZSVK010000045.1:0-15208 GCA_964610245.1 uncultured bacterium | reverse complement strand
GTCAGCTTTTTATCGGCGGTTTTTTTTTTTTTAATGATCCGGCGACCACCGAGATCTACACCGCTTGCTGCTCGCGTACCCTCCCCGACGCGCTTCCGATCTGCGGCGAGCGTCTCACGCAAAGCCGCGATGCATGCGTCCACGTGCCCAGCGCTCAGCTGTTCCATCGATCTCATCCTTGCTGCGACGAGTCTGTCGCCGAACGCCCGCGGTCAGCGGCCGGAGTGCGAGCAACGCGAGCAGCCGGGACCATCTGCCGGGTTCCGCAGTGACGGCGAGGCGGTCGTCCGCCGGAGGCCGGACGGCGGCAACTCTCGCCGAAGTCGATCTATGTCTCGGGTTGGCGCAGAACTGGGGCGACATGGCCCGCCGGTTCGGAACCAGCACCGGCCGTTCGCCTCGACGCAGGTCCTCGAGCGCCAGCAGCAACCGCTGGGTGTCGGGGCAGCGGCCCTCGGGCGCCGGGTGCAGCATCCAGGCGGCCAGGTCGGCCAGGCCGTCGGGCAGGCCCTGGCGCAGGTCGTCCAGCCCCTCGGTGACTCCCCTGGGAGGGGCGCCCGTGAGCGCCTCGTGCAACACGGCGCCGAGCGAGAAGAGGTCCGAGCGGACGCTCGCCTCGCCCCGCCGCTGCAACAGTTCGGGCGCGAGGTAATCGGGCGTACCAAGGACGGTATCGGGGGCGGTCAACTGGCGGAGCGGATCGGACGCCGAGACCTCGCGCACCAGCCCGAAGTCGGTGATCTTCCAGTGACCCGACGCTGCCCGGAGGATGTTGCGCGGCTTCAGGTCCCGATGGAGCAATCCGGCCTCGTGCAGGGACTGCAGGCCGCGCGCCACCTGCTCGAGCATCTCCAGGGCGGCCGGCACCTGCAAGGGCGCCCGCTGGAGGAGTTCCGCCAGCGAGGGCCCGTCGATGTACTCGAGCACGGAGAGATAGGAGTCGGTGGCCGGGTCCTGCCAGCAGCCCAGGAACCGGACGACGTTCTCGTGGGGCTTGAGCGCCTGCCGCCGCAGCAGCTCGACCTCGCGTTCGAAGCGCAGGGCCCGATCGCTCTGGCCAGACCGCGACGGCAGCATCTGCTTGATCGCCACGGCGCGCCCGGTGGCGACATGCCGGGCCCGGTAGACGACGCCGGTTGCCCCCCTCCCGAGCTGTTCCTGCACCACGAACCCCGGCAGGCTCGGACAGGCCAGGGCCTCACCCTGGGCGCCGGTACCGTCCCCGCGGACGGACGCTCGGAAGGCTGTGTGGCACTCGACGCACTGGACGATGCCGGCGCCCGGGAGCCCACGCGTTTGCCGCCACTGGCCGCAGACGGGGCAGTGGAGGCCGGGAGACTTCGGCCGGTCAGGTGGCGTTTCCAGCGGTTCTAGGCTGTGCAGCGGGGGACCTCCTGGGATTGCGTGGCGCGGCCGGACGTCATGGTTCGGGACATGCGAAAGATGGGCGTGCGCGTTATGGCGACGCGCCATGCCCCGGTCGAGGCGCGAGAGGGCCTCACCGCAGACTGCAAGCACGTCTCTTGCCAACCGCGCGGCGCGCAGCGGAAACCCCGGCCTCGAGGAGGCTCGATCGAAGGATGGCTCCGAGGTCACCAGCCGGCGGATGGGCCCTGCCAACCGTACAGCGGGCCACGGCCCGGAGGGCCGGCGCCCTCCATCGCCGAGAGCGTCACCGCCAGCTCGGCCGCAACTCTCGCGTTATCGACCAGCAGCGCCCGGTTGGTCGCGACGGTGCGGCCTCCGCTCAGCTCGGCCAGGCGGCCCAGCAGGAACGGGGTGCGGTCGCGGCCGGTGATGCCGGCCTCCCGCATCAGCCCCTCGGCCTGGTCGAGCCAGCCCTGGACCTCGCGGAGCGACAACGCGCTCGCGGCCGGCACGGGATTGCCGAGCAGCACGCCGCCCGGCAGGCCCAGCAGCCGCTGCTGCCGCACCACGGAGGCGGCCTCGGAGACCGTGGCGACGCTGCGGATCGGCCGGCGCGAACTCCTGGAGTAGAACAGAGGGAACTCAGAGGTCCCGATGCCGACGACCGCCACGCCGATCGCCTCGAGCAGCTCGAGCGTCTTCGGAACGTCGAGGATCGCCTTGGCCCCCGAGCAGACCACGCCCATCGAATAGCGGCCGAGGGCGGCCAGATCGCCCGAGATGTCCAGGTCCTCCGCCACGCCCGGGTGCACCCCTCCGATGCCTCCGGTCGCAAACACCCGGCAACCGGCGGTCGAGGCGATGGCCATCGTGGAGGCCACGGTCGTCGCGCCCGGCCGGCCGGAGGCGGCCACCCAGGCCAGGTCCGCCACTGACGCCTTCTCGCAGCCGGCCGGATCGGCCAGCCGCTCGACGTCGGGTCGCGCGAGGCCCAGGCAGGGATGGCCGGCCAGGACCGCGGTGCCGGCCGGAATGGCGCCGGCGCGGCGAATCACCGCCTCCATCTCGAGATAGGTTTCGAGATTCAGCGGGGCCGGCAAGCCGAAGGAGAGCAGGGCCGATTCGAGGGCCACGACGGGACGGGCCGATTGGAGGGCTTCGGCGATCTCGTCCGAGATGCGGAGGGCTGCGGGATCCATGCTAACGCTCGCTTTCAGGCCGGCAAGGCCTCTACCGTTATCGTGGCTCGCTCGGGCGTGTCGAGGGCGTCCGGGCCCAGCTCCTCGGGGCAACTGAGCGTCGAGAACAGGGCCAGCCGGGCGGCCGCGGCGCCCCGCAACATCGCCTGACGCCAGCCGGCGCCCCGGGCCGAGGCGTCGAGCAGGCCGGCCAGAAAGGCATCGCCGGCGCCCGCGGTATCCAGCGCCTCGACCGCCGGATGAGAGAGGCGCAGGACGCCCTCGCGAGAGGCGACGAGCGCACCCTGCGCCCCCATCGTGACGAGAGCGGCTCGGGAGCCCGCGGCCAGCAACGTGGCGGCCGCCTCGACGGCGGAGGAGGAGGGGCCGCCCAGCGCCGCCGCCAGGGCGCGGCACTCCGGCAGGCTGCCCTTGACCAGATGGAGACCCGCGAGGGAAGGCGGGGCGCCGCGCACTCCCGGGCTGCGGGCCACTTCCAGGCAGACCGGGACCGACGCCGCTGCCGCGAGGTCGACGGCAGCGGCCAGGCCCCGGGGCGGCAGCGCGAGTTCGACCACCAAGGCGCCCGCTCGCTCGAGCAGCGCCGGCAGCCGAGCCCGGACGAACGGCTCGTCAAGCACCTGGCGGATCGAGGTCTGGGCCGTGGCCTGCCTCAAGCTGGCGCCCCGGCCGAGCACGGCGGCGAAGCACCCGGTGGCCTGCCCCGAGAACGTCCGTACGGCCGACACGTCGACCCCCGCGCGAGCGGTCTCGGCGAGCAGGAAGCGGCCGGCCGCATCATCTCCCACGGCTGCCAGGAGCGCCGTCCGGCGGCCGAGTCGCGCCAGATCCTCGGCGATGTTTCGGCCGCAACCGCCGGCGCAGAGGGTGACGGTGCCGGCGGCGCAGACGCCTCGTGACGGCCTGGGAACGGCGCGGACGTCGGCCAGCGCCGAGCCGAGCACGACGAAGGGCTCACGGAACGGCAGCGGCCGCTCGGGCCATCCGGCCGTGGAGGCCCCGGCCTTGCTCATTGCCTGGAAGAGGCCTCGCGCTGGGCCGCCGTCCGGTCGAGCGTCTCGAGAATCTTCGACAGCATCTGGCGGGGATCGATCGGCTTGATGATGTAGTTGGCCGCCCCGATGCGGAAGCAGTCGACGGCCGTGGAGACATCGCTGCGAGCGGTGAGCATGATGACCGGGATGTTGTGGGTCGCGCTGTTGCCGGCGAGCATCAAGCAGGCGGTGCGCCCGTCCATCACCGGCATCGTCAGATCCATCAGGATGATGTCGGGCTTCTCGCGCTCGGCCGTGTCGACCCCGTCCTGGCCGTTGACCGCCGTCAAGACGGTGACGTCGGCAGATCGCTCCAGCCCTTCCTTCATGAGCAGCAGCGTGCCCGGATCGTCGTCAACGATCAGCACTCGCATGGGTGTGGGTGAATCGAAGCGGGCCGTCTTCCCGGCTTCAGGGCGTTCTTGATCGGGTGACACGTCGGTATCCTCCTGGCCTGGCTCAGGGCTTGGAAGAGGCCTCGCGCTGGGCAGCCATCCGGTCGAGGGTCTCGAGGATCTTCGACAGCAGCCTGCCGGGATCGATCGGCTTGATGATGTAGTTGACCGCCCCGAGGCGGAAACAGTCGACCGCGGTCGAGACGTCGCTGCGGGCGGTGAGCATGATGATCGGGATGTCGTGCGTCGCGCTGTTTCCCGCGAGCATCGAACAGGCGGTGAGCCCGTCCATCACCGGCATCATCACATCCAGGAGGATGACATCCGGCCGCTCGGCCTCGGCGACCCGGACGCCCTCCTGACCGTCGTAGGCGGTGAGAACGGTAACTCCCTCGCTCAGCTCCAGGCACTGACTGACGGCGAACACGGCGTCCCGGTCGTCATCCACGAGCAAGATGCGCAGGGGCGAGGCAGATTCACGGGGGGAACTCACAGCCAACATCCTAGCATATCGCCGGAGAGGCCGAGCCAGAGTGTCCGGCGAAGGTAACACTCCGGACGGCCCCGACGAAAAAAGTTGTTTCGTGACTGCAGCACCTATTCAGGTTGTGCAGTATCCTACCAACGCTGGTAGGTTCCCTCCTGGCTCGGAGGTCGCTCTGGAGTGAAGCGGCCACCGCCGAGGGGCCCGAGCCGTCCGCGATGGAGGTCTCAAGGATGTTAGTGAAGGAATTGGTCAAGAACTGCCGTGAGAAGAAGGGCTGGAAGCAGGTCGATCTGGCCGAGCGGCTGAACGTGTCGCAGAACTACATCAGCAAGATCGAGCTGGGGCTGGCCTTGCCTCGCTCGCACGCGTTCAAGGACAAGCTGGCGAAGGTCCTCGAGATCCCCGAGCAGCGGCTGCTCGAGGCCTATGCCGAGTCGAAGCTCGACCAGGCCGAGTGCCGCGCCTATCAGCAGATGCTCTACCGGACCTTCCTCCTGGAGAAGAAGGCCGAGCTGCTGAACTCCCAGGAGCGCTCGCTGATCACGGAGTTCAACAAGCTCTCGCGCCGCGACAAGGCCGAGGTCCTGAGCTACCTCAAGTTCAAGGCCAACGACCTCGCGGAGTGTGACGAGGCGCCCGCGAAGGCCGCCTGATGCCGGCCACCGGCTGGCGACCCCGGCTCAAGACGACGGCTCGGAGGAGGCGGAAGCCTCCTTCGGCTTGTTCGCCTCGGCTTTCATCTCCTCGAGGTAGTTGAGCCGCAAGTTGGTCAGCAGGCTCTCGAGCATGGAGCGCTCGCGCTCGGTGAGCCGCCCCTCGGTGCGTTCCTTGAGGGCGCCGAGCGTGTCGATCATCGCCCGGGCGGCCGGCAGGACGACCTCTTCCTTGTCGGAGCCGGGATTGACGCGCTTGCCCAGGAAGGTCCAGGCGTTCTCGCCGAGCATATGGATGAGGCCCAGCATGAGCATCTCGTGCTCCTGCTCGATGCTTCTGTCGGACATGTCGAAAACCTCCTGAGGACTACTCCATGTAGAATTCCCGGAGCTTCTTGCTGCGGCTGGGATGGCGCAGGCGCCGGAGCGCCTTGGCCTCGATCTGGCGGATGCGTTCGCGGGTGACGCCGAACCGGTGGCCGACCTGTTCCAGCGTCATGGGCCAGCCATTATCCAGCCCGAAGCGGTAGCGGATGACCTCGTTCTCGCGCTCCGAGAGAGAATCGAGGACCTCGCCGATCTGCTCCTTGAGCATCGAGCGATTGGTCGCCTCGTGCGGGGCGACGGCGTTCTGGTCCTTGACGAAATCTCCCAGGCTGCTGTCGGAGGAGTCGCTGCCCAGCGGGGTGGCGAGCGAGATCGGATGGGTCGCCGAGCGGTAGGCGTCCTTGATCTTGTCGACGTTCATCCCCAGCTCGCTGGCGATCTCCTCGTGGGAAGGGTCGCGACCGAGCCGCTGCGTGAGGATGCGCGCGGTCTTCTTGACCTTGGCGATGGTCTCGTTCATGTGCACCGGGACGCGGATCGTGCGGGCCTGATCGGCGATGGCCCGGGTGATCGCCTGCCGGATCCACCAGATCGCGTAGGTGCTGAACTTGAACCCCTTGTTGTAGCGGAACTTCTCGACGGCGCGAATGAGACCCTGGTTACCTTCCTGAAGCAGGTCGAGGAAGTGGAGTCCGCGCCGGGTATACTTCTTCGCCACGCTGACGACCAACCGGAGGTTGGCCTCGACGAGCTGGGCCTGGGCCGAGCGATCGCCGTGCTCGATGCGCTTGGCCAGTTCGACCTCTTCCTCGGCCGTGAGCAGCGGAACGTTGCCGATCTCCTGCAGGTAGGCCTTGAGAGAATCGTCGTAGCGGACGTCGTCCTCGGGCCCCTGGGAGGCAGCGAGTTCCTCGTTCTCCTGGCTCGCGATGACAGGCTGCTCGTCGCGATCGGTGATGCTCACGCCGCGCTCCGCGAGCATGCTGACCACATCTTCGAGCTGTTCGGGAGAGAGCGTGTCGGGCAGCTCGTCGGCGATGTCGACGTAGGCGAGGGAGCCGCGGCCCTGGCCCTTCTTGATCAGGCGCTGGACGAGGGTCTCGAGGTCGGTGCTGCCGGGAGGCTCCTCGACCACCGACACCGAGGCCAGGTCTTCCGGGAGGACGTCGAGCGCACGAACGACCTCCTTCTCGCCGAGGTCGGATTCGAGGAAATCGTCGTAGCCGACCTCGGGCTCCTCGGCGGGGAAGCCCTCGAACTCGTCGTCGGAGGATTCGGACTCCTCGGGCTCGACATGTTCTCGAGGCGGAGCCGGCTCGCGAGTCACGCGGACCGGCTCGAAATCGGGCTCGGGCTCGTCGGGCGATTCGTGGCGGCCCGGACGCGAGCTGAGCCTCGGCGGAGAATTGGGCCGCGGAGGAGGTGCGGGCTCGGCGGCCGGCTCGACCGCCGGGATCGACTTCTGGCGCACGGGCGCAGGCTTGGCGGCACGCGTTGCGGCCGGCTTCGACTCGGGCGCGGCGGGGGCCGGCTGCTTGCCGCGAGCCGGGGCCTCGGCCTTCGCCTTGGCCGCAACGGTGGGCTTCGCGGCCACGGGCGAGGCACGCCGGACGGTGGCCGGCGCGGCCGCCTTCACGGGCGCCTTCACGGGCGCCTTCACCGGCGCCGCCGCCTTGCTGGAGCCAGCGGGAGCAGATTTCGAAATGGGGGACTTCTTCTTCTGAGGAGGAACTTTCGGCATGAGGGGGGTCTCCGGCTGCCCTCGATGGGGCAAACGGACCCGGTTGGGTCGCCGTGGAAACCAGAACAGGCTCTCCGCGACCGGCCGGAGTCCGTCAGGATGAGGATATCGGAGGCTCGGAGGGAAATCAATCCCGGGGCCTGGCGACGGCAAGGCGCCTCAGCGGCGCGAGCGAGCGTGAGAAAGGTAGCACTCGACGAAGGGGAGCAGGCCGCTGCCCTGGTAATGGCGCATCGGGTCGTAGGAGTCGACCCGCACCCACTCCATATCGTCATGCTCGGCCGAGAGCCGCACCTCGCCCGCGCGTAGCCAGGCCTCGTACGCGACGCCGATGACGCCGATGCCGCCTTCCAGCACCGTCAGCGGACAGACGATCAGCGGGCGGGTCTCGATCTCGATCTCGAGGCCGTCGCCCAGCTCCTCGACCACCTCGCGCTGCAGAGCGGCATCGAGGTCGTGGAACTCGGAGTCGGCGACCCGGCCGCCGGGCAGGTCCCAGACCCCGCTGACCTTGTCCCGGACGATGAGCATCTCGTCCCCGCGCCGGAGGAAGAGCTTCTGGCTGAGCTGGAATCTGCCTTCGGAACTCATAACGCAGCGTGTCACGAGCGCCGGTGCACCATCGTCACCGAGCCCTGGTCGACCGGCATGAGGATCACCTCGCAAACGTTGACGTGCGCCGGCCGCGTGGCGCACCAGACGACGGTCTCGGCGACGTCGTCGGCGCCGAGCGCGATCATCCCCTCGTAGACCTTCTCCGCGCGCTCCCGGTCGCCCCGGAACCGCACCTCGCTGAACTCGGTCTCGACCATCCCCGGGTCGACGCTGCTCACCCTCACGCCGGTGCCGTGCAGATCCAGCCGCATCGCCTCCGAGATCGCCTTCACCGCGTGCTTGCTCGCGCAGTAGACCGCCCCGCCCGGGTAGGCCCAGTGGCCGGCGACGCTGCCGATGTTGATGACGTGCCCCTCGCCTCGCGCGATCATCGCCGGAAGTAACGCCCGAGTGAAGTACAGCAGGCCCTTCACGTTGGTGTCCAGCACCTCTTCCCACTCGGCCGGATCCCCCTCCTGCAGGGGCTCCATTCCCCGCGCCAGCCCGGCGTTGTTCACCAGCACGTCGACCGGCGGCCAACGGATCGACCCCACCGCCTCCCGGTCGCGCACGTCCATCGCCACGGTGGCCAGCTCGCTGCCCCACCGCTCCTGACACTCGGCCGCCAGCGCCGCCAGCCGCTCTTCTCGGCGGCCCACCAGCACCAGCGCGCACCCGAGCGCGGCGAAGGCGCGCGCGCAGGCCGCGCCGATCCCCGCCGTCGCCCCCGTCACGAGCACTCTCTTCCCTTCCATAGGATTCACGTCCGCTCCTCGCCGGTCCGGTCCGGGCCGCGCCACAACATACCACCGCGCCGCCCGCCGCGGGCACCCCGCCTCTCGACGCCCTTCCCCATGAATTCGGTGCTAGACTGCCGCCGTGGATTCCCCTCCCCCCCCAGCGGCCCCGCCGGAAGCCCCCGAAGCGACCTCCGACGCGGCGTTTCAGACGATCGCAGCCTGCCTGGGCTCGCCGGCGCTCGTCTTCGACCGCGAGGGAACCGTCCTGGCGATCAACGCCGCCGCCGAGAACCTGCTCGGCGTCACGCGAGAAAACCTCGCCGGCCAGTGCGTCGAGCTGACCAACTCACTCTACATGAGCCTGGAGTTCCGGGCGCCTCGCGACCGCTCGGTCTTCGCACAGTCCCGGCCCTGGAGCGGCGAGTGGTTCAAGGTCCACGCCGGCGGCAGCGAGATCCCCTCTCGCGCCCACCTCCTCCCCATCGGACAGACCGGTTGCTTCCTCGAGGTCCTCGAGGCCGGTGAAGGCGCCTCCTCCGCCTCCGACGCCGAGCGAGCCATCCTCAGCTCTCTCATCGAACTCGCCCCCGTCAGCCTGGCGGTCGCCGACGGCCAGGGCCGTATCGCCTACACCAACCCGGAGTTCGAGCACCGGCTCAATCGCGGCCGGGCGGTGCGACCCGGCTCGCCCCTGTCGCGCTACTTCACCACCGAGGACTATCCGCGCCTCTTCGGCCGCGCGCTCGCCGCCGTCTCACTCTCGCGCGAACCGGCGTCAGCCCAGGTGCCCGACGGTCAGGCCCGCAGCGTGCGGGTCAGCGCCCGCTCCCCGCTCCCGGCAGGCAGCGGCCCGTCCTTCCTCCTGGTAGCCCTGGAAGACGTGAGCGAACTCGAGGGAGCCCAGGAGGATGCCGGCCTCTTCATGGAAGCCTCCCGCCACCTCTCGGAGGCGCTCATCTTTTCCGACCCGCAGGGCACGGTCTTCTTCGCCAACGAGCAGGCACTGGCCATGTTCCACCTGGCCGAGGACGACCTGACCGGCAAGCCGGTGGAGTCGCTCCTTGGCAAGGGGGCCCTCGATCGGGCCGTCCTGGCTGCCGGCCCCGCATCGCTCGACCTCGAGCTGTCGCTGAAGGGCCGTCGCTCGCGGCGCGCCGTGAAGGTCTTCCCCGTGTCCGGCCGCGCCGGCAGACAGCTCGCCTGGGGCTGGGTCATCCCGCCGGCCCGCGCCCGCTCCGGCCGCGTCAAGCCAGCGGGTCGTAAGCCTGCGCGATGATCAGCAGCCGGCGCAGCGTGCGGACCAGCTCGTGGCCGCGCACCGCCTCCTTGCCCCCGAACAGCTCCGGCCCTGCCCCCTCCACGACGCCGGTCTTCAGCGCCCGCGACAGGTTCCAGTAGGCCAGCGTCGGATAGGCGTGCAGGTCCCGATACCTGGCAGAGGGCTCCCCGTCGTGGTACCGGAAGATGCGCAGCCGCCGTGAGAGCCCCTGGACCGCCCGGGCGGCGACCGTCGCCAGCTCGTAGCGGCTCAGCGGCCGGCGCCACCAGTCCGAGACCTTGTACGGTCGCAACAGGTCCGCGCGCAGGGCGAGTTCGACCTGCCGGTGGCCCCACATCTCCGGCTCCAGCACCAGGTGGATGCGGTCGGAGGCCACCTCCGGGAAGATGCGCCCGTGCCGCAACTCCACGAACTGCAGGAACTTCCCCATCAGGAAGGCGGCGCTGCGCCGGTCGACCACCCGATCGAGCGCCAGGTCGCCGCCGGCATAGCCGTCCAGCATGCCGCGGGTCTTGAGGAACAACAGCGAATCCTCCGAGTACGGCGCCATGAATTCGCTCCTCGGGAGGATCCGCTTCGGACCGACGTGCAGATCGATCCGCCCGGCGTAGTAGACCGGATGGACCTTCTCGAACAGCCCGACCGCCGCCTGGGCCGGAGCCACGCCCAGCAACAACAGCCACACCGCGGCCGCCGCACACGCCCGGGATCTCACGCAGGTCATCGCTCATGCTATCGGCCGGATCCGGCCGGGCGACCGCGACCCGCGCGAGCGTTCACCTGCCGCACGGGGCAGGCCGATGATCGAGTCGGCGGCCTCTCGCCCGCCGATGCCGTCATGCCCTCGTCTCCGAAACGTTCCGCGCTCGTGAGCTGCTGCGTCGCAGCCGCTCTCGCCTGGCCGGCGGTCCGGAACTGCCCCGCCGCGATCGCCGTGGGCAGCACTCCGGCGGCCAGCATCTCGACCTCGAGCGCCGAGAAGGTCGAGGATCTCGTCGCACAGGCGGCGGCCTATCGCCGCACCCTCGCCTACCGACAGGCCTACGGGGCGCTCGATCGGGCCCTGGCCCAGGGATTCGATCCGGCCGCTGCCCAGGAGCTGGCAGAGACCGCCCTCGCCTCGGCGGACGCGGTCTCGGGCCTCGCCGTGGCCGGACGGCTGCAAGAACCGGCGAGAGCGATCGTGGCCGCACACGTCGGCCTGGCTGCCGGCGCCGAGGACGCGACCGCCGCGCTACGTCGCGTGCTGGCGCAGGAGCTGGCGGCCCTCTCGCCACCCGGCCGGCCCTGTACGCCTACCTGGCTGCACTGGTCGAGCGCAACCTGGGCGTTCCCGAGAAGGGACGGGCACTCGAACTGCTCTTGCGCGTCAGGCGCGAAGCGGGCCTGGACTGCCAAGACGTGCTGGCCCGGCTGGCCTGCGGCCCCGACGGCTGGCGGCGGCGACTGCAAACTCACCTGCAGGAAGCCGACCCGCTGGAGCCGATGCACGGCGACTACCCCTGGCTACTGGCCCGGTACCTCCAGGTGGCCCCGCGCACCCGCGCGAAGGGTGCCGGACCGGGCGAGTAGTTGCGCCTGCGTCTGCAGGCGCGGGCGGGTGGGGTTCGAGTCGGCAGTCCCGCCGGGGCGCCGCCCCGGACCCCGTCGGGGCCTTGCCCCGAACCCCAGCAGGGTGGGAGCCCCACCCTGCACCCGGCAACAGAGGGTGTGACTCGGTCCTGCAAACCAGCCTCCGAGGAGCAATCGAAGGCTTCACCGCCATCGCCGGGTCCAGGGGGGCGAAGCCCGGCAGCAGTGCCGAGGCTGAGCGCCTTCTTGCGCGGGCAACCGAAGAGGGAGCCCGCAGATGCAAGAAGGCCGGAAGCCACCCCTCCTGGCGGGGGACCGGGGGCAGCGCCCCCGGCCGCGCCTGTTGCCTCGGTCTTCCCCACCGCCAGCGCCTCCGCCTCCGCGGCAATGATGCTGCTCTGCTCCGCGACCGCCGATGCGGCCGGCGCGACGGCTTGGGCTACCCGGGCCGTCGACGCGGTCCTGGCCACGACCTCGACCTCTGCGGCCAGCCTCTCCGGTCTCCCGCCCCGCTCGGCGCTCCGACTGGTCGAACTGCTGCAGCTCTGCGGCGCCGGCAAGCAGGCCGCGCGCCTGGCCGCCGCCCTGGAGCGCGACTGGTCGACGGGCCCCCGGGCGGAGTCTCCGGAGAGACTGGCGGAACGGGCCGCCCTGGCCCTGCTGACCGGCCGCGACGACCCGGCCTTCGGCTGCCTGGAGCGGGCCCTGACCGCCAGCCCAGACCCGGCCCCGGCGCTGGCGGTGCTCGGCCGGGCTGCGCTGGCGCCCTCGGTTCGTCGGCGAGCGCTCGATCTCCTGCGCCGCTCGCGAACGAAGGACTTGCGCATCGCGCGGGCCCTGGCCCGATCGCTCGACCGAGCTGGCCTGCTGGACGAAGCTGTCGCGCTGGATCGCAAGCTGGCCTCGACGGATCGGGACGCGGATTCGACGTTGCGGCTGGTGAGACTGCTGGTGCGCTCGGCCCAGCCCGCGGCGGCGCTCGACGCCCTCGCGTCCGGCCTGCGCCACAGGCCGGCAGACCCGGCGCTGCTCGACGAATACGTGCGCACCGGCGCGCCCCTGCTGCGCCCGGAGGAGCTGCTCTCGACGCTGGCCACGCTGCACTCCACGCCACCTCCGCCGCCTGCCTTGCAGGCCGGCCTGCTCGAACGGCTCGACCGGCTCGCCACCGGCTCCGCGGCGCAGTCGAGCCTCTCTACGATGCTGCGGCGGTGGTCGGAGGCGCCCGGCGGACTCGGCCCCGACGCGCGGGCGGCGCAGGCGCGGACCGAGAAGGCCGCCGGCCACTCCGACCGGGCCCTGGCCCTCGCCTCGGAGTGTGTCTCGACTCCACCTCAATCGCTCCGCTGGACCCGCGAGGTCCTGGACATCCTCTCGGCCTCGTCTCCCGGTCAGTTCCCGACGACCGCGGCCCGGCAGCTCGCGCCCGCCACTCCGGAGGGCTGGAGCCTGATTCACCTCGCACGGGCCCGCTCCCTCGCCGCCTCGGGCAGGAGTTCGGCCGCGGTCCACTCGGCTCTGCTGGCGCTCGACTGTGCCCCCTCGTCACGCCTGGTGTGCGACGAGCTGACCCGGCTGGTCAGGGCCTGCCCCCAGCCGTACTACCTGATGGGCGCCTACTACCTCAAGACGACCGGCAACCCCCTCTACGCCCCCTTCCAGGCGCGCTACCACGCCGCCGTGCGGGACCACGAGCTGGCGCAGTCCTACTACCGGGTGTCGATGAAGGCCTATCCGGACGACCAGGACTTGAAGCTCGAGTACGCCCGTTACCTGCTCGACCTGGGCCAGGAGCGCCGGGCGGGGCAGGTCTACGAGATGCTCGGAGAACGCCAGGGTTATCGCTACGACCGGAGCTGGGGCCCTCCCCTGATCCGCATCGCGCTGGCCCGGCGTGACTTCGCCTTGTTCCTGTCGACCTTCGAGCGCTGGCTGAGGCAGGAGGCCGCGCTCGAGGCCGGGCTGATGCGGACGTTCGTGAAGCTGGCGACGCAGGCCGGGCTCCTGGACGAGGCCGGCGCATGCGTGGAGCGCGTGCTGGCCGACATGCCGCGAGTGGTGCACCTGCACGAGGGGCTGGCGCTGCTGAGACGCCAGCAGGGCAAGCTCGAGCCGGCGGCCGCCGCGGAAGCCGCAGCCGAGAAGCTCGCGCGTTCGCCCGAGGCGGTCGTCGTGGGCTGCGGGCTGTAGCGAAGTCAGAACCCCCGTCGGGAGCGCTGCTCCCGAACCCTCGCCAGGGGAGAAGTTCTCCCCTGGACCCCCCGATGGCTGGAGGGAGTGTCGCCTGCGCTCGCAGCTCAGAGTCCTGAACAGTGCCGATCAGGCCTCGATTCCTCTTCTCATTGCCGGGTCCAGGGTGGGGCTCCCACCCTGGCAGGGGCCCGGGGACAGCGTCCCCGGGGAGAACGCCTGATTCACCTTCAGTCTACAGCCTGATCGCCAGCAACCCCTTGCTGGTCGACACGTAGATGGCGTCCACGTCGGCCGACAGGTCCTGCACGTCGCCGCCAAGGCCCCGCACCACGGCGGTGCGGCCCGTGTCCAGCGCGAGCACCGACACTACGCCCGGCTCGGGCGAGTAGAGGAACCGATCGCCCGTCAGCCGCGGAACCGACAGCGTGCCGCTCAGCTCGTAGGTGGCGACCGGGGCGCCGGTTTCGGCCGAGTAGACGAAGAGCCGGTTGCCGCAGGGAACGACGACGTTATTGCGCCAGAGCAGCGGCCCGGCCGTCAGCGGCTCGGCATCGTTCGGCGTCTGCATCCAGGAAGGCCGGCCGCCCAGATCCAGGGCGAACACCGTGCGGCCGGCGCCGGCGATGGTCAGCTCGCCGTGGTTGAGAGGGCTGGGCACCGTCAAGCAAGGCACGTCGGCCCGGTACTCCCAGATCTTGCGGCCGCTGGCCCGCTCGACCGAGATCACGCGTTCGCCGAGCAGGGCAACCTCCGTGGTCGGCGTGACGTTCAGGGCCTGGCCCTCGCCCGGCCCGAGGGGGTCGCGCCGGATCCGGGTGCCGCGCCTGGCGTCGATCAACTCGACCGCTGCCCCGGTGGCCGGCGACGACACCAGCAGGAAGACGGCGTCCGACTCGGCCACGGGCGGCGCGAGGATGTGCCCCTGCACCTGCACCGAGAAGGCCAGCTCGCCGGTCGCCATCCGGTAGGCCGCCAGCACTCCGCCGTCGCCGGCCAGGTAGGCCAGGTCGTTGGCCACGACCGGCGCATGCACTTCCTTGCGGCCCGGGCTGGCCTCCCAGAAGACTCGCCCGGTTGTCTTGCGATAGGCGACCAGCTTCGAGCCCGGCTCGGCCGCGAGCAGCAGCTCGCCGCTCACCGCCAGCCGCGCGACGGGAGCGTTGCCCCTGCGCCAGACGATCGGCCCCCCGCCCGAGGGCATCAGCATCCAGGCCAGGCCCATCAGCAGGACGCCGAGCACGAGTACGGCCCAGAACGGCGTGGGCAGATACTCCCAGACGCTCGTGGAGACCGGCTCGATGCCCTTGGCGCGGCGGCGCTCCCGTTCGACCTCGAGGGCGATGAGCTGACGGCACATCTCCTCGATCTCGGTGTCGTTGACCTTCCCCGACTGGAACAGCACGAAGACCCGTGCGCCCAGCGCGTGGACCTGGTCGCGCCGCAGCGACAGCGAATCGGTGACGTTCTCGCCCCGGTCCAGCCGTTGCGAGGCGTCCCGGATGCGTTCCCTGTAGCCCGACAGCTCGGGGAGGAAGCCGGTGTTCTCCTTCATCCGCCGGTAGGCGGTGAGGCCGAGGCTGGTGAAGAGCGCGCGCCGCCGTTCCTCGAGATCGGCCTAGCCCATCA
>CAZSVK010000044.1:0-20146 GCA_964610245.1 uncultured bacterium | reverse complement strand
GCGGGGGCGTCGGAGGGGTCGGCGGAGGTGGAGGGGTCGGCGGTGTCGGCGGGGGCGTCGGCGGGGTTGGCGGAGGTGGCGGGGTCGGCGGGGTTGGCGGGGGCGTCGGAGGGGTTGGCGGAGTCGGCGGCGGGGTTGGCGGGGTCGGCGGCGGGGTTGGCGGGGTCGGCGGCGGCGTCGGCGGTGTCGGCGGGGGTGGCGGGGTCGGCGGAGTAGGCGGCGGAGTTGGTGGCGTCGGCGGAGTTGGTGGCGTTGTCGGAGGCGGAGTCGTCGGCGGAGTCGTCGGAGTCGGCGGAGTCGTAGGCGAAGTCACGGGCGCCTGGGCCTCCTCGCCGGCGAACTTCACCTGCGATCGCTCGAAGGGGCGCGGCATCCCGCCAGACTCGACCCCCGCGGCCCCATGCGTTTCCTCTGCCTCGGTCCCCGAGACCGCGGCACCCTTTCCCCGACTCTCCGTCGGTGGAGGCGATGCGGCAACGCCGCCTGCCCAACACGCCAGCAACACCGCCACCAACGCCATCGCCCGGAGTGTGACGGCCGGACTCAACTTGAACGAGCCTTTTCGCATATGGGAACCGCCTCGCTCTCATGGTATATCACACCGTTGCCCGATCCACGCGTGCGCCGCCTTCCAGGAGCAGGCTGGCAGTCAGGTGGGAGAGACGAAGCCGCCGGCTCAAGGTCCTGCCAGAGCACCAAATCGACATGAGACGTCACACTGACTCCCGGTCCAAGAGCTGGCTGGGCCGTGCCGGACCGACAGCTGGGGATCCCGCGGACGGCCGCGGCAGGTCGGGGTTCTTCGCCGGACTCTCGGGGGTGAGGCGTCACGCCGCCGGCCCGGGGGGCCGCTCCCTCGCCTTCAGTCTCGTCGAGATGCTCATCGTGGTCGTCGCCTCGACCGTCGTCCTGGGCGGCTTCCTCGGCATGTACTCGGCGAGTATCGAGGCCGAACGCAAGGCGCAGCAAGACCTGGAGACCCGCTATCTGCAGGTCTTCACGATGGATCGCTTGATGTCCAAGGTCCGCGCCTCCAGCGCGCTGGTCCGGGTGGCCAGCACCGCCAGCGGGCCTGTGCTCGTCTACGAGCGAGTCCCCCTCGTCCTCGACGCTGCCGCCGACCGGTACGTCGAAGACCTTGCCAGCGACGAGGCCTTCACCGGAGTCCTCTACCGATCCGGGGATGATATCTTCCTGCGAGAACGGCGTCCCATCCGAACCTCCGACGCTCGACTCATCGCCGCGAGCGACCTGGCCGACGAGGTAGCCGCGAATCAGGGCGTCGCCTCCGCGAGTGTCGTCGTCAGCTTTCTCACCGGCGATCTCGGCGCCCTCGCCGACACCCGGGAGGAATTGCTCGGCACCGATCTCTCCTCGCTGGACCTCCCCGAGAACACCGTGCGCATCGTCGTCGACCCGGCCCTGAGCAGCAGGATCTTCAGCGCCGCGGTAGGCCTGACCTTCACGAATCCGCCCAGAACCCTATGAACGATCGTCGCCGCGGATTCACGCTGCTGGAGCTGGTCGTGGTCCTCGCCATCCTTTCGGCGCTGACGCTCTCGTCGGTGCTGATACTGAGTCCGCAGCTCGCCTACTTCCGGATTCGCTCGGCGACCCTACGCCTGGAGTTTGCCCTGCGCGATCAGCAGGCGCAGGCCGCACGCGCCGGATTCTCGAGCGGCGGTGCGCGCGGTGGAGGGGTCATGCTCTTTCGCGGCCGCGTCCGCTGGGACCGCGAGGCTACCCAGTGGCAGGTGGAGGACCAGGAGGAACCCGACGCCTACAGCTACCTCGTCTGTCCCGTGGACTACACCACCGATCCGGATCGCCCCAGCGTGCAGATGCCCACGGCGACGGCCCTTTCCGGCCTGACCCAGCTCGAGATGGCACAGGTCGTCAACTTCCCCGAGGCGCGCCTCTACCGCGACGCCAGCGCGACCGCCGCCGTCGCATCGGGCGATTACATCCTCTTCGCCGAGAGGGATCTTCGTTCGACCGACTCCGGCCCCGGTCCCAAGCCGCTCGACAGGGGCTCGGCCATCTTCTCGCCCGGTCTCGACACCGATGGCCTCATCGTCGTCCGCGGCCCCGACGACGACCCTGCCTACACGATCGTGGTCGATCGCGGCGGCTTCGTCTTCGCGAGGACCGGATGAACCGGAGAATCAACCACTTGCTTGCAAGCGACAGCGGCTGCGAAGCGCGAGACGGCGTTCTCCCCTTCGCCTTTCGCTCGGGCCAGTCGCTCGTCGAGGTGCTGGTCGCGCTGGTCGTGATGAGCGCGACGGCCCTCCTGGTTTCGGGGTCGCTCTCGACCTATCGAGCGGCGCAGGAGTACGCCCGCGATCAGGCCGTCTACCAGGGGCTGGCGCGGGAGCGGCTGGAGCGGCTGCTCCGCGAACGACCCGGCGAGATGATGGGCGCGCTGACGCGCGAGATGGACCTCCTGGCGCTGGCACCAGGGCAGCAGCAATCGCTCCTCGTGGCAGAGGGCACGGGCAAGAACGCGGTCGACGTCAGCTCGCTGGCCTTCATCCCGCTCGCTCGCTCGCAGCCCGAGCCGGACGACCCGATTCTCGACCTGATGCGCCTCTCCGCCTCCGCGGCCGCCACGAAGCTGCAACCCCTCGGAGGTCCAGGCGAGCGCTGGGTGCTCTACAAGTACCAGGTCACGATCTCGCGAGTGGATGACTCGGGTGCCAACACGGCTGTCTACGTCCTGTCGGGGGTGAACGCCGATCATGAGATGTGACCGTCGCGGCGTCGTCCTGATTCTCGCTCTCGGCTGCATGACCATCCTGGCCGCCCTGATGGCGGGTCTGGTCGACACCTCCGACGTGGCCCAGAGGATGATCTCTCACCGGGAAGCGGAGCTTCGGGCCTCGATCGCCGCGCGTTCCGGCGTCGCCTGGGGCCTTGCCCGGTTGCGCCAGCGTGGACTGCGATTCATCCAGTACGCGGTCCCGCCACCCGACCCGGCGCTGCCGGAAACGGAGGCCTGGATCGAGGACCTGTCGACGCGCACGGTGACGCTGCAAGAGGCGGTCGCGCCTCACGACACGATGAGTGTCTCCTTCACCCTGCGCGTCGCTCCCGAACCGAGCCCTGCTCCGGTCCGCTCCGACCGCGGCTTTGTCCGCGACAATCTGCAAGGCGCCGCGCGGCTCTCCGAGGCCACTCTCTTCACGCTCACCGTGACCGGCCTCTGCAGCGCCTCCGACGGCCGCAGGATGGCCACTCGGACGATCACCCAGACCTTCGTCGGGGCCAACGTGATCCCGGTGCGGGCCGTGGAAACACCCTGAGACGCCCTATCTGTGGCGGGTATCGGCCGTCAGGTCGGGGCCGGTCGAGACGTAGTGGATGCAGAAGGCGCCGATGCGAGCGTTGTTCAGCCGCTCGTCAGGCAAAGCCGAGCGGAGCCAGGTGAAGTCCTTCTCTCCCGCGCGGACGGCCTCGCTCAGCGCCTGTCTGCCGCCGAGCTGTTCGATACGCTCGGGACAGGCGAAGAGGTCTTCCGTCGATGCGAGCTTGCGGATGTCGCCGCCCGCCGGCACCGGTCCGCTGCCGAGCCCGGAACTCTCGGTGATGTCGCCGTTCATGTCGAAGGTGATCGATGCGCCCGCCGGCAGGTCACGATTGCGGTGTTCCCACATCCGGACGGTTCTGTCGATGACGCCCTGGCTGTCGATGCACGTGTTGCGCCTGGCCTCCTGGACCGTCGAGGCGTACTTGGCGGCACCGAGCGACACCAGGAGCACGACCACGATCAGTGCCACCACGATCTCCATCAGAGTGAACCCTTGACGCTTCCGTCGCATGCGGGGCCCAGCATACAGCATCTGCCTCTCCCGCACTCGCGGCATGGGCTGCGAACGCCGCGGGGCGCCCCCCGCGGAACTCGACCCAGCGGCTCCCTATCTTCCCCGACTGCACCCGATCTACAGATCGGTGTTGAGTCTGACGCGGGGGGGCGTTAGAATCGCGCGATCGAGTAGACCATGAGAGCCGGGCTAACTTTCAAACATTGGCTGTACGAGGAGCGCCATGGCGCGGCGTTCCTGACCATGAACCGTCCCGAGGTGCACAACGCCCTCGACGACGTCACGATCGCCGAAGGGCTCAACGCCCTCAACGAGGCCGAGGAGCGCGATCGCGTCCGCTTCGTCGTGCTGGCCGGGGCGGGCGAGAGCTTCTGCGCCGGGGCCGACCTGAGCTGGATGCGCCGCATCCGCGACCTGTCGAAGCTCGACAACATCCGTGACGCCGAGGCGCTGGGCGAGCTGTTCCACCGCATCTACACGCTGCGCAAGCCGGTCATCGCGCGCGTTCACGGCGCGGCCCGGGGGGGCGGCACCGGCCTGATTGCCGCCGCAGACATCGTGATCGCCTCGACCGACGCCAATTTCGCCTTCACCGAGGTCAAGCTCGGACTGGTGCCCGCGGTGATCTCTCCGTACCTGCTCCGGCGGATGGGCGAGGGGCCGTGCCGCTACTTCATCGTCACCGGCCGCAAGTTCGACGCCGCCGAGGGCCACAGGCTGGGCCTGGTCGATCGCGTCGTGGAACGGGCCGCGCTGGACGAGGCGGTCGAGGAGCACCTGCGCCTGCTCGCCGAGAACGGCCCCGAGGCGATGGCCACGGCCAAGGAGCTGCTGCGGGCGGTCGGCCGGGCCACGCCCGAGGACGCCAAGGTCATCACCACTCGGATGCTCGCGCGCATCCGGACCGACGAGGAAGCCCAGGAGGGCTTCGCCGCCTTTCTCGAGAAGCGCAAGCCGCGCTGGGCGAGCCGCAAAGGGTAGCGGTAGATTCCCCCGCTTCGGAGCCGCCTCTTCATGCTGAGAAAGCTGCTCATCGCCAACCGCGGCGAGATCGCCGTGCGGATCGCTCGGGCCTGCCGCGAACTCGGCGTGGCCTGCGTGGCGGTCTATTCCGACGCCGACAAGGCTTCTCCGCACGTGACCGCGGCCACGGAATCGGTGCCGATCGGGCCCGCCGAGGCACGGGCTAGCTATCTCGACCCGGCGAAACTCGTCGAGGCGGCGAAGGCGACCGGCTGCGATTCGGTGCATCCCGGTTACGGGTTCCTCTCGGAGAACGCGGCCTTTGCGCAGGCCTGTCTCGACGCCGGCCTGGTGTTCGTCGGGCCGCCTCCTCGGGTCATCCGTGAGCTGGGCGACAAGACCCGCGCCCGGGCGCTGATGCAGAAAGCCGGCGTTCCGGTGCTCCCCGGGACCGAGCCGCACGGCGGGTGGTCGCCCGAGCTGGCCGCAAGGGCCGGGCAACTGGGCTATCCCGTGCTGGTCAAGGCCGCGGCGGGCGGGGGCGGCAAGGGCATGCGCGTCGTTCGCTCCGAGGACGAGCTGCGGGCGTCGGTCGAGGCGAGCGTCCGCGAGGCCACGTCGGCCTTCGCCGATGGCCGCGTCTTCCTCGAGAAGCTGCTGGAGCGGCCGCGTCACGTCGAGTTCCAGATCCTGGCCGATGGCTCGGGAAACGTGGTGCATCTCCTGGAACGCGAGTGCTCGATCCAGCGCCGCCATCAGAAGATCCTCGAGGAGACCCCGTCGCCGGCGCTCGATCCCGCGCTGCGGCAACGGATGGGCCTGGCGGCCGTGGAGGCCGCGCGCGCGGCCGGCTACGTCAACGCCGGCACCGTCGAGTTCCTTCTGACCCGGGAGGGCGACTTCTACTTCCTGGAGGTCAACACCCGCCTGCAGGTCGAGCACCCGATCACCGAAGCGATCACCGGCCTCGACCTGGTGGCCTGGCAGCTCCGCATCGCCGCCGGAGAAACGTTGACGTTTGGCCAGACCGACGTCGGCGCGCGGGGCCACGCAATGGAGTGCCGCATCTACGCCGAGGATCCGTCGAACGGTTTCCTGCCCTCGGTGGGGACCGTCGCGGCGCTGGCCGAACCGTCGGGGCCGGGAGTCCGCGTCGATTCGGGGCTCTGCGCCGGGCTGGAGATCGGTATCCACTACGATCCGATGCTGGCCAAGCTGATCGTGCACGGCTCGGATCGAGAGACCTGCAGGCGTCGCCTGCTCGAGGCGCTCTCCGCCTACCACGTGCATGGCGTCGCCACCAACGTGTCGTACATGAAGGCCGTCGCCGGGCATCCCGCCTTCGCGGCGGGCGCCACCCACACCGGATTCCTCGCCGAGCACCTGCCCGACGGGGCCTCTCCCCGCCGGGAGAACCGCACACTCGCCCTTGCCGCGGCCGCGCTCTTCCTGAGCCGGCCTTCCCGGCCCGGGCCGTCGGCGGCGCCGGCCTCGCCCCTGGCCTCCTCGCCGTGGAACGAGCTGGGGACCTGGCAGAACGGCAACGGGGGCCGGCCGCTGCCGGGCGCGAAGACCGGCTCGCAGGACAAGCCATGAAGCTGGAACTCGCGCTGGACGGCCAGACGCTGGCCTTGGAGCTGACGCCGGCCGAAGAGGGCAGCTACGATCTGCGCCTGGAAGAGCGGGAGGTCGCGGTCGAGCTGGTCGGCCAGGACGACGCCGGCCTGGTGCTCAGGCTCGACGGCCGCACCGTCCGCGCGTGGGTCGAGCCTCGGGAGGATGGCTGCCGGGTGACGGTCGGTGGCGAGGTCTACGACATCGGGAGAATCCGCGGCGGCGGCGCGGCGCGGGGCAAGCGCCATGCGGGGCCGGACAGCGGGCGGGTGGTGTCGCCGATGCCGGGGAAGGTCACGAAGGTGCTGGTCCAGGCTGGCGACGAGGTCGCCGCAGGCCAGGCGCTGCTGGTGCTCGAGGCGATGAAGATGGAGAACGAGCTGCGGGCGGCGGTCGCCGGCAAAGTCGCGCGCGTGCACGTCGAAGCGGGCCAGCCGGTGTCACCGGCACAGCTGCTGCTCGAGTTCGAGTGAGGGGCGTTGAAGGGCAGTGAAACCCTGTCGGGGGCTCTGCCCCCGAACCCCTGCCAAGGGCGAAGTTCGCCCTTGGAACCCCCGATGGCTGGAGAGAGTCTGACCTGCGCTCGCAGCTCGGAGTCCTCGAGCATGTCGAGCAAGCTTGGATTCCTCTTCTCATTGCCGGGTCCAGGGCCGGGCACCGGTCCTGGCAGGGGCTCGGGGACAGCGTCCCCGACTGGCCGGCTCGAGTTCGAGTAAGCCCCAACGTTATCTGGAACGCTCGATGGGCCGCATCAGCAGCCGCTCGACGACGTGGCCCTCGACGAGGTGTTGCTCGATGATCTCGGGCACGTCGGCCTTGGTGACACCGCCGTACCAGACGGCCTCGGGGTAGATGACGAGCGTCACGCCGCGTTCGCAGGCGTCGAGGCACCCGGCGCTGTTGGCCCGAACGTCGGTCTTCAGGCCACGCCTGTGGATCTCGACCTTGAACAATTCCAGGATCTCTTCCGCGCCCTTCGACGCGCAACAGCCTCGGGGACTTCCGTCCGGGCGGCGGTTGAGGCACACGAAGAGGTGGCGCTTGAATGGCGGGGGCATGGGTCTTCCTCGGCTTGGATGTCGGGGGGCTGGCGTGGTGCCGATGGTTACGTTAAGACGCCGTCGCCGTCACGTCAGGTGGAGGCCCGACTGGCGCCGGCAACTCAGCGCAGGACCGGCGGAACGCCCCTCGCGGCCGCCGACTCCTGCTCCTCGAGCAGGAACCCGCCGTGGCCTCGCTCGATCGCCTTTTCCTCGAGAGGCTCGTCCCGGACCAGCCCCTCGAAGGCCTGGTACAGGATGCGGTTGAGCCTGTAATAGCTCGCCTGACTCAGCATCTGGAGCCGGTGAAGCGCGTCGCGGGTCAGCGGGTAGCGGCCCGCCGGGCCGGTCGAGACCGCCTCCACGCGGGCCCGGTAGTAACTCTGGATTTCATCCGCCGGCAGCGTGTCCATCGCGAAGGTGCGGCAGTCGGCGAGGCCGAGCGCCGAGGCTACGGGCCGGGTCGAGGTCAACACCAGGCGCGCGCCCGCGGGATGCGGCGGCAACGCAGGAGCGCGCCCATCGCGATCGACGTCGTCCAGCCCGAGCACCTCGGCGGCCGCGGCCCCGGGGCCCGAGAAGCTCCATCGGCCGTCCTTGCCGCGGCTGGCCAGGGCCGTGCGCAGTCCCCGATCCAGCAGCAGCCTGAGCGCGAGCAGCAGGCGCAACGTCTTGCCCGAACCCGGCGGGCCGGCGAACTGCACCGCCCGCCACTCTCCGTCGAGAACCTGACGCAGCGCCGGCGGCGCCGGCACCAGCTCGAGCAGGCGCTCTGGCTCGAGCACCTCGAACGGGTTGCCGCTCAGCCGCAACCTGTAGAAACGCATCAGCGGATCCATCGACGGAAGGAATACTACCGGGATGGGGAGCTGACAACCGAGGGTTCGCCGGGGACGGCGTCCCCGGCTGGAGTTCTTTCCTCTCTCCTCTGCTCTCTCATCGACCGTGCGTCCGGCGGTCCTCGAGCAGGCGGTAGCGGTCCCACATCACCTTCGCCTTCTCGGTCTGCTGGGCCTTCAGGAAGTAGGAACGGGCCTTGAGGTAGGTCTCGGCGGCCTTGGCGGTCTCGCCGCGCGCGTCCATGTCGCGGGCCAGCCTCAGGTAGTTCTCGGCGATCTTCTGGTAAGCGGTGGCGCTCTCTCCGGAGGAGCCCTCCTGGCTGCTCCACTCCGACGAACCCGAGAACCTCCCCAGGCGCCGGCAGGTGATCTCCGACAGGAACACCAGCAGCGCGAGGAAGGCGGCAAGGGGCCAGAACGGAAGCGTGGAGACCGGATTCGAGCCAGTCGTCGCGAGCGACTCCGACGGCAAGCTCGCGGCCTTTTCCGCCGGGAGCCGCTCGCCGCCGGTGGCCCGGGCCAGCCGTTCGAGCAACGCCAGGTTGGGCCCGGCGCAGCGGTACTCGGGCAAGGCCTGCAGCGCGGTCGCCGTCTCGCCGAGGTCTACCTGTTTGCCGTCCTGCGAGCGGTGCAGACGCAGTGCGTAGGTGCCCTCCTCGCGTTGCTCGAAGGTCGTTTCGTAGCGGCCCGGGCCGGTCTGGCGCAGATCCAGGACGCTCGAGCTTCCGCCGGGCACCGTCAACCGGGCGCCCAGCTTCTGGAAGTTCAGGTACTGCCCCGCCGGATCGATGGCATCCACCACGACCCGGCCCACTCCACCCGTGCTCGACGCGGTGATGTGGTAGTCCGAGGCCTCCAGCCGGCCGAGTTCCCCCAGCAGCGACGAGAGAAACCGGGGCGCGTCGGACCAGGTCACCCAGTCCCGTCCCCAGTCCGAGAGATCGGTCGTGAAGGCCGCCGACTTCCCGACTCCGATGCGCCAGGCGGCCAGGATGGGATCGCCCTGGGCCGAGCGCAGCACCACTTCGGCCCTGGGCTTCGAGGTGGTGGCGTCGTAGCCGTGCGTGAGCGGCAGTTCGCCCGGTGGGATGACCGCCGAGAAGGGGCCGGGGACGGTCGTTCGCTCGGGGCGGAACATCATCTCGACGATCGGGGGCCCGCTGATGCGCTTGACCTCCTGCCGGAACATCTCGGGCAGCTTGGAGAAGTCCTCGCCCTGGTAGAACCGTCCGCCCGTGGCGTCGGCCAACTCCTCGAGGTTGGCAGTGTTCACGTAGCGGCCCACCGCCATCGTCGAGACCTTGATCTCGGCCGACTGCAGCTGGTCGAAGAGCGAGCGCACCATGAAGAAGTCGGCCGCTTCGCCGTCGGAGAGCAGCAGCACGTGCTTCTGCTCGAGGCTAACCTTCGAGAAGAGGTCGATGGCGTCGCGCAGCGGCTGGTAGAACAGCGTGCCGCCGCCCGCGTCGATGCCCTCGATGTCCTGTCGCACCACGTAGCTCTCCGCGCCGATCACCTGGAAGCTCACGGCGATCTCCGTCACGTGGCTGAACTTGATCACGCCCAGCCACCGGCCGCGCATCAGGCCGATGATCTCCTTGACCGCTTGCCGGGCGTAGAGGATCGGGAAGCCCGCCATGCTCCCCGAGGCGTCCAGCAGGACCAGCAGGCCCATGCTGCGATCGAAGCCCTTGGGGGCCGCGTTGACCGGCAGGATCTTGTCGATCGGCGTGTCGCTCCATCCGCCGGCCCCGAAGCCGTGGTCGCCGCCGATCGCCAGCAGGCCGCCGCCGTGATCCTTGACATAGCTGGCCAGCAACTCTTGCCGGGCCGCCGGCATTTCGCTAACGTCGATGTTGTCGACGATGACCGCCGAGTACGCGGCCAGAGCTTCCTGATCGGCCGGGATGGCCCCCGGCGCCCGATCGTGGTGGCTGATGCGGGCCGAGTCGAGCATCTTCGCCAGCCGTGACGCATCGCGCGAGATCACCAGCACCTTGGGGACCCGCACGGCACGCACGGCGCCATGCAGGCGGTCGTCCTCCGGGCGGCCGTCCGGCAGGCCGGCCTCGGGACGTACTTCGACCCGGTAGCTGAAGACGCCCGCCGTGGGCAACTTGTCCTTGAAGGGCACGCGCGTCAGCCCGGCCCGCACTTCCACCGGGCTGTCCCGGAGAGTCTGATCGCCTCTGAGCAGTCGCAGGTTCACCCGGCCGGCAGTGGCGCTGCGGACGACGGCGCACCCTTCGAACTCGCGCTCCTCCAGGACCGACTGGGGCAGCTCGAGGGCCGCCGCCGTCAGCGTGTCGGGCGCAAGCGGCTCGAGCGGCACCACCGAGAGCTTCAGCTTGCGGGCCTGCAAGAGCGGCAGGGCCTTCTCGGCCGAGCCGGTGGTCTCGTTGCCGTCGCTGAAGAGCACCGCTGCCCGCACCGGCAGCTCCAGCGCCGAGCGCAGAGCGCGCTCGAGATGGGTCGACTGGCGAAACTCGCGCTCCGGTCCGCGCCAGGCGATCGACTTGAGCCAATCGGCGGGCGGCTGGGAGCGCAGCGATTCGAGCTCGGCGGCCGTGGCGCGGTAGGTGTCGCCGGCGAAGAGCAGCACCTCGGGGCGGGCCGCGCCGGGAGCGAGCATCCGCTTGATGGCTTCCAGGGAACGGTAGAGTTCCTCCGGCTTCACGCTGGCCGAGACATCCACCAGACAGACCGTCGAGGTCTGCGGGCCTGCCTCGGCTGACCGGGCCTGTTCCGTCGGCTGGCCGGGCTCCATCAGCGCCAGGCAGGCCAGGGCGATGGCCACGGCCCTGAGCGTCATCGCGACGACTCGCGCGCGCCGGGACAGCATCTGACGGTTGCGCCACAGAGGCACCGCCGTCGCCGCGAGCAGCGCCAGCAGCATCCATCCGAGCTGAGGGTTGGCCAGGGTCATCGGCGTGTCATCCTCCCAACCTGTGCCAGAGAAACCACTCCACGAGCAGGAGCGCCAGCAGAAGCCAGAGCCCCTCGCGCCAGACCGGCCGGCGTCCGCGCTCGCCGCCGGTGGGGGCCTCCGACTCGAAGCCCTGGCGGGCCGGCTGGATCTGGGATTCGGAGAGCGAGAAGAGGTTGACGCCGAAATCGGCCTTGGCGGCGTCGGTGCGGACCTGCACGAGGCCGGTCTCGAGGAACGGCGAGAGCGTGAGCCGCCCGCCCTCCAGGAGGCCCTCCAGGGTGCGTTTCTTGCCTCGCTCGAAGAGTTCCGCGCCGGGCTGGGTGGCCGGCAGGCGGATGCTGTCGCCCACGCGGAGGCATCCCTGGCTCAGCCCGCCCGCGCCGGTGACCCAGTTGACCGCGTTGGCGACCAGGATGGGGAAGGTCACGCGGTAGGCGAGATCGGTGTTCTCGAGGGTGAACCCGGCGACGAGCTGACGGAAGCCCGACCCCTCGATGGCCTTCATCACGGGCCCCTCGGCGGTGGCGAGCAGGGGCCGGCCGGGTCCGGGAAGCGTGCAGACCTTGTGGAGCTTCACCTCGTCGAAGCTCAGATACTTCATCGCCGCGTGGGTCTGATCGGTAAAGACCAGGCTGGCGTCGCGCAGTTCGGCGCCCGCCGCGGGGCCGTCCGGCCCGCAGGCCGCGAACAGCAGCAGGTTGCGCGAGGCCAGGGCCGGGCCATACCGGCCGTTGCTGACGATCAGGTCGAACGGCTCCAGGCGAGCCGGACTCGCGGCGGTATCGGCGACGGTGCCGGCGACCACCTCCAGGCCGAGCCGTGAGCTGGCCAGCAGCTGAGCCAGAGGCGAGCCCGGCCGATCGAGGAGGAGGACCTTGCGCGCCCGGGCGCCGAGGACGGCCCAGGCGACGTCGTCGCAGGCCAGGTAGTCGGGGCTGCCGGTCGGCTCGACCTTCAGGCTGATCGGCCCAGGGGGCAGGTCGTGACCTCGAAAGGTCGCGGCCTGGGAGGCGCCGCCCGCGATCGTCAGCTCGCGGCTCTCGACGATGGTCGAGTCGGCGCGGCGCAGCGACACCTTGCAGCGCGAGGGCAGGGGGCCGAAGTTCCGGAACTGGGCGGCCAGCTCCTTGCCCTTGCCCAGGTCGGTGATCTCGAGCGACGCGACGCCCAGGTTCTCGCCCGAACGGCCGACGGTGCGCACGCTGAGCGCGCCGAGGAAGGGCAGCTCGGCGAGCTGGGTCGAGGGGCAGTTGTCGGTGAAGAAGCAGGTGCGGGCGAAGTGGGCCTGGGAGCCGGCGAGGAGGCAGGCGGTCAGCTCCGCGGGGTCGGGACCGGCGCTGTCGGTCACGGTCAGCCCGTCGAGCGCGCGCAGGAAGCGGTGCCGGTCGGTGGTGGCCTCGACCACCGGCAGCACGTGAAGCCCGGCCTCGATCAGGGCCGCCTTGGCCCCGGGATCGAGGCGCAGCACCAGTTCCCGAACGCGCCTGCGGGCCTCTTCCAGCCGGCAGCCGGCCTCGTCGGTGGCGCCCATGCTGGCCGAGGTGTCGACGATGAACAGCGAGTCGCCCTGGATGCCGCCGGGGAGAGTCGGCTGGGCGAGCACCAGCGCGGCGAGGATCGCCATCAGGAGGTGCAAGAAGAGGAAGATGGAGTTGCGGAAGCGTCCGAGCAACGACTGCTCGCGCTTGCGCCGGAGCACCATCTCCCAGATGTGGTTGCTCGAGACGACGTGCCGGCGAGGGCGGCTGCGCATCAGGTAGAGCGCGACGATGAGGGGGACGAAGCCCAGCAGGGCCAGAGCGGCGGGCAGCTCGAACTCCGGCATCACTGAGACCCGGCGGCGGTCACGGCCCCGCGTCGTTCCTTGAACAGGTTGAGGATCACGTTCTCGAACGGGGTCGAGGTGACGGCGCGGTAGTAGCTGGCGCGGCAGCTCGAGCAGAGCGACTCGAGCCCGTGGAAGAAGTCCTGGAGCAGCTCCTGGTAGAGGACCAGCGTGGGGGTGTCGATGTCGACCTCCCTGAGCGAGCTGTCTTCCGAATCGACCAGGTGGCAAAGGCCGGACATCTTCGGCGATTCCTCGCCGGGGTCGACCACGTGGATGCAGTTGACGTCGAAGCGGTGATAGGCGAGCAGGCGCAGCGCCGTCTCGACCTTCGAATCGAAGAGGTAGTCCGAGATGACGAAGGCGATGCCCGGCCGCTTGTACCGCAGCGTGAACTCCTGGATCGATTTCTCGAGGTTCGCGGTGGAGGCGGCCTGCAGCTTCTCGAGGAAACGGAACAGGGTGAGGACGTGGCCCGCCCGGTTGGCCTGGGGCCCCGGCTCCTTCAGGCCCGAGGCGAAGGGAACCAGGTGCACCTTGTCATGACGCGTCAGGCCGATGTAGGCGATGGCCGCGGCGAGCCGGCGCGCGTACTCGAGCTTGCTCGGGTTGCCGAACCCCATCGACGCGGAGGTGTCCAGGAGGACGTAGACGTTGAGACTCTCCTCGCTGTAGAAAAGCTTGATGAACATCCGGTCGAGGCGGCCGTAGATGCTCCAGTCGAGGAAGCGCAGATCGTCGCCGGGGTCGTATTCCTTGTAGTCGGAGAACTCCTGGCTGCTGCCGCGGAAGCGGGTGCGGCGCACGCCCATCCGCTCGCGCTTGAAGAACTTGCGCGTGATCAGGTTGAGCATGCGCAGGGTCTTCAGGAAGTTCTTGTCGAACAGGTCGAGCATCGCGACGACGGGCAACGGGCGGTCGGAGGCCGCTTCCCCGTCGAACTATACAGGCCGCGGCCGGCCGGCGGCCAGACACGCCCTGGCAACGGCCCGGGCCGGGCGGTATGATCGGCGTGTCCATGGACGACATCTCCAGCTTCATCCTCGAGAACTTCTACGAGAACGGCCGGCGGCTGGTGGCCAACCGGCGGGTGTCGGCGATCGTCGGGGCCTGCTACCTGCTCAACCTGAAGAGGTGTCATCCGGAGAGCTTCGGGGAGAGGGAGGCGCGCCTGCTGGCGGAGTTGCTGGAGGAGTTGGGGCTGGGGGAGCGGAAGGCCCTGGAGTTGCTCGAGGAACTGAATCGAGGTTGGGAAGATCGCGAGCCGGAGGAGGCTCCGAAAAAAGTTCCGGAACGAACGTAACCTTTCCGGGGGGGCGGTATCGAATCAGGCCGGAAGGGTGAGGCGTGACGCGCCGGGCAACACAAGGTCTTGACAGGCCGACACTCTTGGTCCATCATGCGTTGCGTCAAACGCCACACCGTGATTCTCGGAGCCCTTACCCTCGGGTGAGGAACTCCGCCGAGATACTCCGGGGCCGCTCAGCCGGGCCCGGCAGGGATTCCGGAGAGAATCGCGGGAAGCCCAGACACGAGTTCACCGAACGATTCAACTCAGGGTTTAACTCTCGTACACAATCCCGGCCAACAGTTGGCCGAAGTTCACACGAACCGGTAACCAAGCAAGGAGAAACAAAATGCGTTTCGCTCTGTATCTCGCCCTCGTCGGTCTGATGGCCGTTACCACCGTCCTCGCCGAGGACGCCGCCGCCCCCGCTGAGACCCCGGCTCCCGCCGCCGACGCCGCCGCCTCCACGGAGAGCACCACGGCCACCACCGCCACGACGCCCGAGGCCGCCCCCGCCGCCCCCGCCGAGGCAGCCCAGGCTCCCGCCGAATAAGGACGTCTGATTCCCAAGTAGTTTCGCGGGGCAGAGAACCATCGGTTCTCTGCCCCGCTTGTCATTCTCCTCGGGGGAACGGACTCAGAGCGCCAGAGCGCTCAGGGCCTGCAGCATCCGGGTGGCGCTCTCGTGACGCTGGGACGCCTCCCGGACCGTGGCCTTCATCACGAACGCCTCGAGTTCCCCGGACAACGCCGGGTTGAACTCCCTGGGCGACCGGATGTTTTCCTGCAGGCACTTCTCGCAGATGATGCTCTCCAGGTCGTCGCTGAACGGGAGCTGGCCCGCCACGAGTTCGTAGAACATCAGCCCGGCCTGGTAGAGATCGGAACGGGCGTCGACGCCCTTCTCGATCATGATCTGCTCGGGCGCGGCGTATTCCGGCGTGCCGATGAATGAAGGCGCCATCGTGATCGCCGTCATCGCGGTCGCCTTCACGAGGCCGAAGTCGGCCAGGATGGTGCGATCGCCCGGCGCGATGTAGCAGTTGGCCGGCTTCACGTCCCGGTGCACGACCTGACGGGAGTGGATGTACTCGAGCCCGCGCAGCAAGTTCTCGAGGATGGCGGCTGCCCGCGGGAGCGGCATCGGCCGGCGTTCCTGGGCCTGGAGCACTGCTTTGAGAGTCGGATGCTCCAGATACTCCATCGTGTAGAAATGGAACCCTTCGGCCTCGTCGGCGTCCAGGAGCCGGATGATGTTCGGATGGTCGAGTTCCGCCAGGATGCGATATTCCCGTTTGAAACGGCGCAACCGCTCGGCGTCGCGCGTGATCTGGCCCGGCAGGATCTTGAGCGCGACGAGCTTGCCCGAGGAATCCTCGCGCGCCTTGTAGACGGCCGCCATCGCGCCCTTGCCGAGATCTTCCGCGATCGTGTATCTGCCCAGCCGCTTCCCGATCATCTGCATGCCTTGCACCGGTGTCCGCTCGCCCGCGGGGAGGACCGTCTCGCTCATTTCTTGGCCAGCTCGGCCTTCAGCTTCTCGTACTCCGACTCGACGTCGCTGCCGAAGCTGACGTCCTCGATGAGCAGCGGCATCGCAGGTTCGTTGCCGCCGGACAGCTCGTGGGCCACCTCGGCCCTGACCGACATGTCCTCGATCTTCTCGCTGACCCGCCGGAAGGCGTCGAACGGCTCGCCGCCAGGCAATTGCCTCGTCGCGGAGGTCATGTCGGCAATGCGCTGACGGGTCTCGGCGACCTTCAGCTCAGCCGTCAGGAGCGTCTTCTTGCGCTCGGCCTCCTGGATCTTACGTTCCATACGCTTCAGGTTCGAGTGCAGCTGCTCGACCGCCATGCTCTGCTTGGAGGCCGCCGCCCGGTACTGGCCGGCGATCTGCTCGTTCTCCTTCTGGCGCTGGAGGGCCTCCTTGGCCAGGAAGTCATTGGTCTCCCCGGGGGTGGAGAGGATCTGCTTGGCCTTCTGGTTATAGGCGGCGGCGCTCTTCTCGTGCTTCTCGGCGTCGCGCTCGAGACGCTTGAGCTGGACCATCGCCTCCGCGACGAACCCCTTGGTCTTGGAGTATTCCTCGCGCATGTCGTCCAGCGTCTGCTTGAGGACGAGCTCCGGATCCTCGGCCTTGTCGAGGATCGCGTTGATGTTGCTGGCAAACAACCTGCGAATTCGTTCCCAGAGGCCCATGGCAACTCCTCCGTTCGGGTGCGCGGCGACGCCTCATTCTAGCGCGAGACGGCGCGTCAGGATACTCGAGCCCTCGTCGACGCCCGGCGGTCTTCCTCTTCGAGCGCTTCCAGTTCGTGGACGGCAGCCTCGATGGCCGAGAGCTGGTCCGTGACTGCCGAGACCTGGGGCGTGCCCTCGAGACCCGCCTTCGCGCCGGTCAGGCTCGCCGTGACGATCCGCAAGATGTCGGCCCTGGTACGTTCCAGCGCTCCGCTGAGGCTCTCCAGTTCAGCGTCCAGGCGCTCGGCCGACTGCCGCATCCCGGCCTGGCTCTCGAGCAACTTGCGCTTCTCCCGGAGGGCCTCTTCGAAGTGTCCTCTCGCCTGCGCGTCGGTGGTCGCCGCCACCCGGGCCGAAAGCGCGCTCACCTCGAGCTGGAGCGCGGCCTCGGCCGCGGGCGTGGCCGTCTTGCCAAGCTGTTGCGCGGTGGCGCAGAGCGTGGCGATGCGTGCCGCGAGCCCTTCCAGTTGCGGTCTCAGCGGCGCGAACTGGTCGCGCAAGAAGGGGTCCGAGAGCGAGTCGAGCTGGCGGTTCGCGTCGGCCACCGTCGCGGCCGCGCGATTGCGAAGTTCCAGGTATCGGCCCTCCAGGCGCGCCCGCGCCGGCCCGGCGCCCACCGGCGTCTTCGTCTCGCCTCGCACGTAGGCCGCCTCGTCGAGCGACCGCCGGCGGAAGGCGGGGTCTTTGTACGTGGAGGCCACCTTCGCCCCGTAGATGACCGCGGCGATGCCGATCAAGAGCGGCTTGAAGATCACCACCGAGATCCCCAGGAAGATCAGCCAGCCCAGGTTGCGCTTGGCAAACAAGGCAGCCGTCAGTACACCCACGTCTTCCGGTGACATCCCGCCTCCTCGCACTCACTCGAGTTTCTTGATCACCTGATCGAGATCCTCGACGTCCATGAACTCCACCGGGTTGAGCTGATCCTTGGTGAGGAAGGTCTCGGCCTTCACGATGAGATACTTGTCGTCGCCGCGCCGGGCGAAGAAGAAGTCGCGGTTCAGCCGGTCGAGGCGGGCCTCGAAGCGGCCGAAGTCGTCCATCGCGATCCGGATCTTCATCTCCTTGTCGAACTTCTCCTTGGAGCTATGGAAGGCCAGGTCGTTGACGTGCTTGACCTCTTCCGGCGGCAGCAGGTGCTCCAGCCGCACGTAGCGCTCCTCGCCGAAGAGCTGGCGGGTGGCGGGCGGCGGTTCGCGGAAGTAACGCTCGTAGGCCGGCAGAGGGGCCTTGCGCTCCAGGGCGGTCTTCAGCTCCTCGGTGAAGAGCTGCGGAGTGGTCTTCGGCTCCTCGAGCGAGAGCAGCTCGTCGAACCCCTCCGAGGACGAAGCCTGGAAGAGGACGAGACGTTGCACGTCCTGCAGGCCCACGTCGAGGAACGGGTAGATCAGCGCCTTCCTGAGCCGGTGGGTGACCGCCTCGCCCAAGCGCTCCAGCACACCCACGGCGTCGCCGGTGAGCGTGCTGACCTCGTCGAAGTCGCAGGCGAACATCACGAAGAAAGGCAGAACGATGTCGGAGGGAGTGGTGACCTTGGCCCGCAGGAAGAGCAGGAGCGACGGATGGGCCTCGGGCAGATCGGCGTAGCGGGCCGCGAGGTCCAGGGCGACCTCCTCGAAATCCTCGAGACGGGCTGCCTCCAGCGCGTTGTTCAGGAGCTTGCGATCGCCGTGCCCGGAACTGGTGTCCAGGAAGGCGTAGGCCTTGCAGGCCGAGCTGGTGCCGGTGTCGGGCTTCTTCTTGAAGGCCGACAGGAGCAGGCCGTCGAGCAGGTTCTCGAGGACCGAGTCCTGGGTCGAGAGCGACTCGAAGCGGGCGATGGCCCGCGCTTCCTTGACCTGGGAATTCGTGCGGAGGCGGCAGGCGTGGACGGAGAGGAACTCGAGCTGCCAGTCAAAACGGGCCATGGGGACCTCGTGGGCTGAGAGCCGGGGAGGCTCTGAGGGGTGAGCGTTGGGGGCGGGGGAACGGAAACGTCCGGGGCGCCGCCGAGCGGGACCGCGGGGCTCGGCCGGGGCTAGGCGCCCGCCGGTTGCTGGAAGTAGGCGAGCGCCTTGCGCAGGACCAGGGTAACGTCGGCGCTATCTTCGGCCCCCAGCTGCTTCGCGGTCCACGCCAGGGCCTCGCCGAGTTCCGTCTCCTTGTAGCCGAGGCTGCGCAAAGCCTCGCTGGCCTCGAGCCACACGGTGCCGGCTCGGGCGCCCGGGACGGCGGCGACGGGCGGCAGGTTGCCCACCTTGGAGCGCAGCTCGAAGATGAGCTTTGCGGCGGTCTTCTTGCCGACGCCCTTGACGCGGCTGAGCGCGACCGCGTCTTCCCGGGCGACGGCCTCGATGACCTGCTGAGGGGTCATGCCGGAGAGGATGCCCAGCGCCATCTTGGAGCCGATGCCGGAGACGGAGGTGAGCAGGCGGAACATCTCCTGCTCGGCACGCTCGAGGAAGCCGAAGAGCGTCATGCTGTCTTCGCGGACCTCGAGGATGGTGCGAAGGCGGACCGGTTCGCCGAGTTCGCCCAGCCGGGACAGCACACTGGTGGGCACCAGCACTTCGTAGCCGACACCGCCGGTGTCGATGACGACTCCGGTCTCGGTCTTCTCGACGAGCTGGCCTTGCAGCAGGGCAATCATGGGAGCGCGGGCAGCATACCACACCCGCCGGACGTCGCCCCGGGAAGCCGGTTCCCTGGCGGCCCGCACCGTCACGAACTGGAGAGCCGTCCTTGTCAGCCCGTGTCCCGCCCGGGGCCCTGCTCGCCTTACGGCTCGCCCCGGGGCGAGCGCGGAACAGGTGCGCCCGGCGCCTAGCGGTTCATCTTCTCGAAGAGGCTGGAGCGCATCGCCTGGAATCCGAAGCCGGCCACGAACAGCAGCGCGATGCAGCCGAGCATGAAGCTGCCCAGACCGGCGTAGAAGCAGAACAGCGCCGGCACGATCGCCCCGATGGCGCAGGCCTGCACCGCGCGGAGTTCGACGTGGCCATCCGCCAGCCCTGCCGAGATGGACAGCACCGACAGCACCGAGGCGGCCAGCCAGTAGAGAGGCGCCAACAGGAAGAGGACGCTGCCGGCGACGCTGAAGAACAGCAGGGGCGGCACCGCCTGTCCCAGAGCCAGGGCGCCAATCCAGATCAGCAGGCCGGTGCCGCAGAGTTTCAGCCCGGTGACGCTGTTGCCGTAAGCCAGTGTGGCCAGGTGAGCCGGAGTGGGGAAGCCGTCTCGCCGCCGCGCGTAGGCAGCCGGCGTGGGCGTGGTCTCGTCGATGAGGAGGACCTCGTCCTGCGGGATCATCAGGGCGCCGTCGGTGGGGGGGGCGGTCGTGTAGGGCACCGCCCGGTTGCCGCCGCATCCGTAGACGCTGCAACCGCCGGCGAATTTCCAGCAGTCATCGTGATGAGGCGTACCGCAGTCGCGGCAGGCCAGCGCCGCCTCGGCACCGAGCTGCTCGCCGCAGACGCGGCATATGACAGGCTCCTGATTGGGATCCATCGGAGATCGCTGGCGTTCAACAAGAAAAGTACCACAAGCCGTGGGCATGTCCCACCGCGCCGTCCCGCGAGGGTGCATGTCATGCGGGGGGAGGACA
>CAZSVK010000043.1:13150-20168 GCA_964610245.1 uncultured bacterium | reverse complement strand
TCCTGGGTGGAATCGAGGTCACCCGGGAGGACCTCGCGGTGGGCGCAGTGGCGCGTGTCCGCCTGCCGGGCCGGCACCACCGAGCGGACGGGCGCGAGCAGCCGGCCGTGGGGGCCGAAGACCAGCACCTGGCCTCGATCGGGCAGCAGGACCCAGATCCGGTTGGCCGAATCGACCGTGATGCGGCTGCCGGGAGTGAGTTCCGAGCATCGCCAGCGATCGACCTGCACGCCGTCGCTGGTATAGGCGAAGACCCGGCCGTGATAGGGATCCAGCGTGTAGAGGTAGCTGTCGGGCCCGACGGCGAGATCGGCCGGGGGGCGAGTGCCCCAGCGGGCGATGGAGCGGCCGCGCCAGTCGAGCACGTGGATCGTGGTGCCGGTTCCCACGGCGGTGAGCCCCAGCCCCTTCCATCTGGCGAGGCTGATGGGGCCGCGCAGGTCGATGTCGGGCGGCCAGCGCTGGACGTCGCCGGAATCGAGCGAGAGCGCCAGCACGCAGGATTGGTCGGGCGAGGGAACCAGCAGGTGGCTGCCTCCGTCGTCCTCGAGCGCCGTGAGCATGGCCGGCAATTGCGACCGGCAGGGCACCAGGAACTCCGAGACGGCCGAGCCGAGCGGCGCAGGGGCCCTGTCGCCGTACCGGTCGTAGTGCCACAGGGGCCGCGGCAGCCAGCGCGCGAGCCAGAGAGCGTTCGGCTCCATCATCATCGCGGTGGCCAGGCCGTCGACGGGCTTCCGGGGAAGCCGGCGATCGGCGAGGGTATCGACCGAACCGAGCTTGTCGAGCCGGGCCGCCGAGCCGCAGACCAGCGGGTCGGTCCAGTACTGCCGATGGATCTCCTCGGGCGTGACTGGGGTGAACTCGACCGCGTCCTGCCCGCACCGCCACTCGAGCCTGGGGAGGGCGCCCTTCTGCCGGCTCGTCAGGCCGAGTTCGATCGGGCGGTAGCCCTCCAGGAACCAGCCAGCGGCCTCGACCTGGTCCCGGCCCCGCACGACCTCGCCCTCCCCGAACTTGAACCACAGCTCTCCCGGGCCGGTAACTCTCAGGTTATAAACGTCAGCCGAGGGTATCCGCAGCATCCCGTGCCACCACTCGGGTGGGGCCGCCGCTCCGGGCCCCGCCGCGCCCGGGCAGCCCGGCGGCCCCTCCCAGCCCAGCAACTCCTTCGACTCCTCGAGGGAACAGACGAACAGCGCGCGGCGAGCGCCCCGGGACCTCAGCGAGAGCTTGCGGCCAGCGGGGTAGAGCTGCTGCAGCTCTTCCTGCATGGCCGCCGAGGTCACCAGGAACGCGGGCGGGCGCGCGGCCTGGCGGTGGGGCACCCACAGGCCCGGAGTCAATGGATGCAGATCGTAAGCCCAGTCCAGATAGGCCAGGCCGCGAGCATCGAGCTGGAAGACCTGCTCGGAGCGCACGTGGGCGGGCGCGTAGTGGACCTCGAACCAGGACGAGAGCCGAGCGGCCTCGCGCACCGCTGCCAGGTCGTCGGTCTCGACCTCCGGAGGCACGAAGGGACCCCGCCCCGGCCAGGTCCAGGGCGAGAGACCCGCCACGATGACCGCGGGGAGGACGAGCCTGCGCAGCACGGGCCGGGACCCGAGGGCCGAGCGCAGCGCGGCGGCGCCCAGGCCGGCCCCGAGCAGCACGAGCACGATTCCGGGGGCCAGGTTCTGGCTCGACGCCGGTTCGACACGGGCGATCGCGGGCGGCACCAGAGCCGCGAGCGCGAAGGCGCCCAGCAAGGGGCCCGAGCCGGGCACGCGCAGCCCACGAACGGCCGCCAGCGCGACCACGAGCAGGACGGCGGCAATCGTGGGCACCGCCGTTCCCACCGCGTCCGAGACCGGAACCAGGCCGAGCAGTCCGCCGAGTGCCAGGCAGAGGTTCGACGCCATCGCCGGGAGCAGGTCGAGCCACCGATCCGTGAGCACGGTGGTCTGCACGACCTGGGTCGAGAGGTAGTGAGGGACGACGCCCAGAGCCACTCCGAGCCTGGGCGCGGCCAGCAACAGCACTCCGAACAGCAGCCATCCCGAACAGGGCGGACGCGCGGGGGCGGCGGGCGGCGCGGAGGCGGCCACGGAGGGCGAGGCCGGGAACAGAGGGCCGAGAAGGAGGGCGCGCAGCCTGAGCGCCCAGGGGGCGTCCGCGCGCAGGTAACGCAGCACCGGCTCCCAGCGGGCGAACAGGCCTGCCATGGCCGCCGCCACGACGGCGAGCAACGTCGCAGCTCCCTGGGCCCACAATCGCATGCCGAGGCCGATCGCAAGGCCGGCTCCCAGGTACCAGGCGCGCCGCCCGGAGCGCATCGCCAGCAGCAGCGCGAGGAGGGCCAGGGCCGGGAACAGGGCCAGGTCAACCGACTGGATGGCCAGGCGAGACTGGCGGACGAGCGCCGGGGAAACCGCCGCCAGGCCTGCTCCCGCGACCGCCGCGGCCGGCCCTCCGAGGACACGCAGCAACCCGTAGACGACCGCCACGAGCGCCACGCCCGCAAGACCGTTCGCCAGGCGGATGGTGCCGATACCGCGCGGCGGGGCGGGCGGAGCCGCGGCCGGGGACTCCGGGGCGGCGGATGGGACGGAGGGGCCCTCGAGCGACTGCCGGAGCTTGACGAGCCAGGCGGCGACGCGGGTCGAGCCCTCGGACCAGGACGCGAAGTAGGGCTCGACGCTATCCAGGTGGCCCCGGGCGGGGTTACACAGATCCTGGACGGTGCAGGCGACGACGAACTCATCCATCGCTATCCCGGCGGGGGAATCCTCCAACCGGAAGGTGCGAGTGGCACCCGCGGCCAGGAGCAGCGCCGCCAGGCACAGCGCTTCCGCGCGGGTCCAGCGGTCGGGGCCGGGGCCGGAGCCCCCCGACGGGCGCGCACGAAGGCCCACCTCCACCGCGGCGACCAGCAGCGCAAGCTTGATGAGGAGCAGTCCTACCGGCATGGTTCTCGTCTCACGTGGGGGAGGCTTAAGGCTCGAGGCTTGAGGCTCGACGGGGCAGTTGGCCAGTCGCCAGCCAGAACATCATAGCGTCCCCGAGAGTGCGCATGTCACGGGCACGATACTCTCGAGGAAGGCCAAACCCGCGAGACGTGCGCGCCCCCAGCTTCGAGCCCCCTGGCCCCTCGGCCTCCGGCCTCCAGCCTGAAGCCTACTTTGCGCCGCCTTCTTGCTTCCAGCGGGCGAGGCGGCCCGTCAGGATGCGGTCGGGGTGGAGCTTGGCATAGGCGGCGGTCGGAACCTGGGCGTTCGAGTCGCTCCAGGACTGGAACTGGCCCCGGGCCTGCTTCAGGGTGTGCATTCCCGAGTCGTCGACGTGGGCCGACAGTTCGTCGACCGAGCGGAAGTAGGTGCCGCCGGGCTTGTCGCGTAGATTGGTGAGCTTCTCGGCGAGCACTATGTTGAGCGGCGCCGAACCCCAGAGACAGTCGAAGAGGGCCGTGAGTTGCTCGGAGGTGGCCAGGTTCAGGCCGACGCGGCTGAGGCCGCAGTCGAGCCACATCGGGTCGACCGCGGGCCCCGCGATGCTGGAGCGCTTGACCACCTCGACGGCGGCCTTCTCTTTCCAGCTGTCGTAGGCCTGGCGGGCCTCCGCGAACTCGGCTGCCAGCTCCTTGGCGGTGTCGTCCTTGCGCTGGTGGCGCTTGAAGGCGAGCTGGGCGGTGCGGTAGTTCTTGTAGAGGGTGCCGCCCTCGTTGCTATAGATGGTCCATTTGGTCCAGTCGTGGAGCATCCGGACCAGGGCCTGACGGAAGGCCGGGTAGGCCGTTGCCGTGGCGTCCATCAGGCTGCCCAGATCGCGCGGCCGCGACTTCGCCATCACGCGGCAGAGCTTCACGAAGCCCTCGACCGGGTCCTTGGACGAGAAGTCTGCCTGGGTCATGAGCTGGTAGAGCTGGTATGCGACCACGCCCTCGGATGCGACCATCTGCAGGCCGTTGCGGGTCTCGCCGTCGCTGGCCCCCACCTTGTCCCAGATGTAACCGTCGCGCTTCAGGATGTCCTGACGGCCGCGGAACATCGACCGGACCGAGGGCTCGGTCGACTGCTCGCCCCAGCCGTGAACGCCCGCCCGGGACAGGAGATCGCCGATGAGCGCCTCCGTGGACTCGGCCCAACCCTCGTTGAGCGCGAGGCACGGGTCGGTGATCGACATCACGTCGTGACCCGACCTGGAGACCGAGAGCGCCTGGAGATCGACCTGCTTGGTGTAGAGATCTGCCAGCATCCGGTGCCCGACCTCGTGCGCCATCGTCATCGCCAGATACTTCTCGCGAATCAGGTCGGTCACGGTGAGGCGCCAGCTGCCGGCCTCGATGTCGCTGACGATGATGAATCCGCCGGGATACTCGACGCGGCCGTCGGCGCGCTTCAATCGCACGCGGCGGTTGACGTGCGCGGGCCCGACGTTTCCGAAGGCGGCTCCCACGTAGACGTAGACCCCGGCGGCATCCAGCGCCACGTCGGCCTCGACCGCCGTGCGGCGAACCAACGAGTAGAGGCGCAGGGCCGCGTCGAAGGCGGGCGCGGCGGCCAGAGAGTCGCGCACCTAGCCGGTCGACTGCTCGAGGCCGGTCAGTTCGTTGAAGACCAGGACATCCTGGCCCGCCTCCTCGACCGTGAAGAGGTCGCCGCCGTCGGTGACGATGGGGGCCATGAAGACCACCGGGACCGGTGGGATCGACGAGAGCGGCTCGGCCGCAAGGGGCGAAAGACAGACAGCCAGCAGGATCGCGAGCGCGAGAAGGCCTGTCTGCCGGCCAGCCAGTCTATGGTGGAGATCGAGCATCGAGGTATGACGACACCGTGTGGAGGAGCCCCGCGGCTTCCCAGATCCACTACGGAGGCGGCCGCCCGTTGGTTGCAGCGGAGTTCCTCCCGGCCCTCCGAGACCGCGGATGCCCGAGCCTCGGCGTACACTACCTAAACCTTGGGAGGACGAACGCATAGGTCCCTGTCGGGTGAACTCCGCCCGGACCGAGAGGTGCAGCTTGAGATCACACTTCAGAGGGCTATTCCGCACGGTCGCGCTGCTTCTGGTGGCGCTCCAGGTCCTGTCGCTCGCTCCGGTGTCGGCCGGGGGGGACGGACGGGACGAGTACGACCCCGTGGAAGGCCTCCGGTACCGCTCGCCATCGGAGGATCCCGAGGCGGGAACGGTGGACGTCCACTCGCGGTTGAACGTCCGGGACGGCCCGGGTCTCGGGCACAACATCATCGGGAAGCTCTACCCGGGCGACAAGCTCAAGATCCTGGCCACGGAGAACGGCTGGCACAAGATCATGTGGAATGGCCGGGTGGCCTGGTGCTGCGCCTACTGGGTCCACAGCGCGGGTGAGCAGTGGAACAATGAAGCGCTGGCCGGCGGCGGCGGCGGCTCGGACGGCAACAACTCGGGCGGCAAGGACAAGAGCCTGCCCGGCGGGGGCCTGCCCGGCGGGGAGCTTCCCGTGGCGGGCGGTCCGCTGCTCAACATGCCTCTCCTCAACCAGAACACCGCGGGCGGCAGCTATCCGAGCGGCTACTGCGGGCCGACCACCTGCCGGATGGTGCTCTCGTACTACGGCATCCGCAACACGACGGCCGATCAGATCGCACTCGGGCACTACGGGCCGGGAACCCCGATGTACCAGCGCGGCCAGGGCTCGACCCATGCCGGGATGGCCTCCGCCTTGCGCCACTTCGGACTGAACGCCAACCTCACCTACTCGCACAGCATCTCGGCGCTGCGCTCGGCCGTCTCGAAGGGCCATCCGGTGATCATCAACCTGCACGGCAACTACGGTCCGTTCTACACCAACGGCCACATCACCGTCGTGGTCGGTTTCACGGAGAACGGAAGTGCTATCATCAACGACTCGGCCGGGGGCGTGCGACGGACCATCCCCGCGAGTGTCCTGGCCCGTACGTGGAACGGCCTGTTCATCGAGGTTTCCAAGTAGATCGGAGGCAATCCGGATGAGCCCCAGGTTCGTGGCAATCGGTGCAATCCTGTTGGCGGTCGCGATGATTCTCCCGGCGGCACGGTTGGCCGGCGCCGAGGAGCCGGCGGCAGGCGCGGCGGCAGCGGAGTCGGCCGCTGTCACCCCGACGCCGACCGTCCCCGCGGACTGGACGGAGGTCGCGGTGATCCCGTGGGGCACCGGTCCGGGCAAGCTCGTCCAGGAGATGGATTCGAAGGACGAACGACAGACCTATCAGGGGCCGACGCGGTTCCTGGTGTTCCCCGATGGCGGGTTCGCCGTGCTCGACGTGCTGGGCAACGCGGTCGAGGAGTTCGACAAGAGCGGCAAGCCCGTCCGGGAGCTGACCTTCCCCGCGAACGATCTCCACGACGCCGAGACGATGACCATCGACATGGCCGCCACGGCGGCGGGCGAGTACTGGCTGCTCAGCCTGGGCCAGCGGGCGGTGCTGCACCTGAAGGCCGGGGCCCCGCTCCAGAGCTATCCCATCACCGGGCTGTCGAAGGACGCGCTGCTCAACGGGATGGCCTACGACGGCCAGGGCGGGCTCTACGTCCTCGATTCCAACGACAACTCGGTCATCGGGATGACCACCGCGGGCAAGGTCCTGCCCCGGATGGCCAACGATGTCGCCCAGACGCTGACGGTCGACGGCAAGGGCCGGTTCTACGGCCTTGCGCTGGCCAACAACTCCGACGCGCGCCATTGGAAACTGGTGCGCTGGGCTCCGCCCGGGAAGGTCGAGACGCTGGGTCGGTTCGAGACTCCGCTCGAGGCCAACCGCATCGACCTCTTCGGGCTGGACGCCGCCCAGAACATCTATGCCTGCCTTGCGAGCGGCGCCATCGAGGTCCCCACGACGGTCGAGATCGTGCGCTTCGGACCGGACGGCAAGATCAATGGGCGGGCGCCGGCCCCGCTGGATCCGACGCGGTTGCACTTCACGCACGGCAAGGCGGTGGCGCCGGACGGCACGCTCTTCGCCGTCATGGTGAGCGACAAGGGTCTGGTCGTGCTGAAGCACTCCAGGCTTTAGGCTTGAGGCTT
>CAZSVK010000043.1:0-13050 GCA_964610245.1 uncultured bacterium | reverse complement strand
CGGGGCGGGCTGGGCGACGGGGTTCGTGGCGCCTACAAAACCTGCCCGCCGGCGTGGTATTGTGTCGCCGAAATGAGCACGAAACCTCGCTGGACGGCCCTCATCCTCGCCGCGGGCAAGGGCACCCGCATGAAGTCGGAGACGCCGAAGGTCCTCCACCCGCTGCTGGGGAGACCGATGCTGGCATGGGTCCTGGAGGCCGCCGCCGGCGCCGGCGTGGCCGAGATGGTCGTGGTCGTCGGCCACGGCCGCGAGCAGATCGAGAAGGCGCTCGGACCCGCCTGGCCGTCCGCTCGCTGGGCGATCCAGGCCGAGCAGCGGGGCACGGGCCACGCCGCGGCGTGCGGCCGCGAGTCGCTCGCCGGGCCCGACCGGCCCGTCCTGGTGCTCAACGGCGACGCCCCGCTCTTGACCAGCGCCACGCTCGAGAGCTTCCTGCAGGCCCACGAGACCAGCCGGGCCGCCGCGACGTTGCTCTCGTTCCGGGCCGCCGATCCCGCCGGTTACGGCCGTATCCTCCGCGATCCGGCCGGCAACCTGCAGCGCATCGTCGAGGAGCGCGACGCCACGCCAACCGAGCAGGCCATCGACGAGGTCAACTCCGGCATCTATGCCCTGGGGTCGCACGATCTGTTCGCCGCGCTCGAGCAACTCCAGCCCAACAACGACCAGGGCGAGTACTACCTCACCGACATCTTCGAAGTCCTGGTGCGCCAGGGCAAGCCGGTGCGCGTCCACCTCGCGGGCGACCCCAACCAGTTCCGGGGCATCAACCACCGCGCCGAGCTGGCCGAGATCTGCGCCATCCTGCGCGCCCGCAAGAACCGCGAACTGATGCTCGCCGGCGTGACGCTCGAAGACCCTGCCTGCACCTACGTCGACGCCCAGGTGCGCATAGGCCCCGACACCGTGCTGGAGCCCGGCGTGCGCCTCGAAGGCGGCACCACCATCGGCACGGGCTGCCGCATCGCGGCCGGCTCGGTGGTGCGCGACTCGGAGCTGGCCGACGGCGCAACCGTGAAGCCCTATTCGGTGCTCGATCGCGCCAAGGTAGGTCCCGCGGCTTCGGTCGGGCCGTTCGCGCACCTGCGGCCGGGCTCCGACCTCGGTCCGCACTCCAAGGTCGGCAACTTCGTCGAGGTCAAGAACGCCCGGCTGGGTGAGCACGCCAAGGCGTCTCACCTGACCTACCTGGGCGACGCGAACATCGGCCGGGACGTCAACGTGGGAGCAGGCACCATCACCTGCAATTACGACGGCTTCGCAAAGCACCACACCGAGATCGGCTAGGGCGCCTTCATCGGCAGCGACAGCATCCTGGTCGCGCCGATCACGATCGGCGCCGGGGCCTTTGTCGCGGCTGGCTCCACCTTGACTCGCGACGTCCCCCCGGGCGGCCTGGGAATCGGCCGGGCCCGCCAGGAGAACAAGGAGAACTACCGCGAGACCGTGGAGAAGCGCAGGGCCGAGCGCGCCCTCGCGAGCGGGCCTCAGGGACAGCACGGGGGCCACGGCGAATCCAGGTGAACCGGCGCGGCCGTCCGGCGTCCGGAGGCCGCACCCTCGAGGACCGATGCCACACCTCTTTGGAACCGACGGAATCCGCGGGCTGGCCAACACCCCTCCCCTGACGCCGCAGGAAGTACTGCGCGTCGGCCACGCGGCCGGCGTCTGGTTCCGAGAGCGGGCCGGGCAGGGCGGGGGCGTCCTGGTCGGCCGCGACACGCGCCGCTCGGGCCCGATGCTCGAGGCCGCGCTGGTGGCAGGTCTGGCCTCGGCAGGCGTCGATGCCTGGCTCTGCGGGGTGCTCCCGACTCCGGCCATCTCGTTCCTGGCGGGCAAGCTGCAAGCGATCGGCGGAGCGGTCGTCAGCGCCAGCCACAACCCGGCCGAAGACAACGGCATCAAGTTCTTCCGGGCGGACGGAGGCAAGCTCTCGGAGCGGGACGAAGAGGCGATCGAGGCGCTGCTGGCCGGCGATCCGGTCCCCGTCCAGTCGAGATTCTCGGGTGTCGGCGTCGGCAAGGTCCTGGCCCGCAAGGGTCTCGAGGCGCTGTACCTCGAGCGAGCCGTCTCGAGCTTTCCGGGTGACCGTCCTTTGCGAGGGCTCAGGGTCGTCTGCGACTGCGCCGACGGCAGCGCCAGCCGGACGACGCCCGCCGCCCTGCGACGGCTGGGCGCCCAGGTGAAGGCGCTTCACTGCCGGCCCGACGGCGCCAACATCAACCGCGACTGCGGCAGCCTCCACTTCGACGTGGTGGCCCGCGCGGTCAAGGCCTGGCCGGGCTCGGACGGCAAAACCGCGCAGGGCTGGGGCGAACTGGTCGACGGCGACCGGATGCTCGGGCTGCTAGCGCGCGACCTGGCCGAGCGGGGCGAGCTGCCGGGCCGGCGCGTCGTCGGCACGATCATGGCCAACGCCGGGCTCGAGGAGGCGCTGGAGCCGCTCGGTGTCGGGCTGGAGAGAACGCAGGTCGGCGACCGGTGCGTGGCCGATCGGATGCGAGAGCTGGGGGCTGTGCTCGGGGGCGAGCCCTCCGGGCACCTCATCCTGTCGCGGCAGGGGCCGACGGGTGACGGGCTCTTGACGGCGCTGGCGGTGCTGCGGGTCGTGCGCGCGAGGCAGGCGACGCTCTCGGAGCTGGCGAGTCTGGTGCGCCTCTACCCCGTCTACCACGGTGCGGTGCGAGTGGGGCGCAAGCCTCCGCTGGCCGAGCTGGCGACCGTCGCCACGGCCATCGAGTCGGCCCGTCTCGGGGTGGCGCCCCGGGGCCGGGTCGTGGTGCGCTACTCCGGCACCGAGCCGGTCGCGCGGGTGCTGGTGGAGGGTCCCGAGGAGGGGCTGGTCCGCGCGCTCGGCACGGCGATCGTGGGCGCCCTTCGCGAGAGCATCGGGGCGTGAGGCTGGAGGCTTGAGGCCGGAGGCTTGAGGCTGGAGGCTGGAGAGGTCGTGCGCCTCATGCAAAGGTTGCAAAACACCCTGGCCTCAAGCTAACCTCATTCGTGGCAGTCGGCAGCAATGACGCGCCCCGGAGGCTGGCACCGGGATGGGTCGGTCTCCAGGCCGCGGGGAACCGGACTGGTTCGAAGGTCGTCGGTTCCCGGCGGATGGCGGTTCCAGGTCGAGGCTCGAAGCCGAGTCCACCGAAGGACCGCGCGATCTCGTTTGCTCGCCGCTCGCCGGAAGGACGATGAAGTTGAGATTGCTGCGGAGCCGGATCTGAAATGGTCTCGGCGAAGGGTCTTGTCAGGAACAAGCTGGGGGTCCATGCCCGCACCGCGGTCACCATCGTCAACACGGTCAGCCGGTTCAGGTCCGAGGTCTACTTCTTGAAGGATGACATGAAGGTTTCGGCCAAGAGCATTCTGGGCGTGATGATGCTCGAAGCCGGGCCGGGCAGCGAGCTGACGCTCGAGGCGGAAGGGACTGACGAAGAGCAGGCGATGCAGGCGCTGCTCGCGCTCTTCGAAGCCAAATTCGGGGAGGACTGACGGCGTTGCTCGACGGTCTCATCGCCAGCGAAGGTATCGCCATCGGCCGGGTGCTGCTCCTGAACGAGGAGCTTCGCATCCCGGACTACGCGGTGCGCGACACCGACGTCAAGCTGGAGCTGCTGAAGTTCGACGCGGCGCTGGCGATGGCGCGCGACCAGCTCGTCGACCTGAAAGAATCCAGCAAGGACCACGAGGCGACCTGCAAGATCCTCGAGAGCCAGCTCCTGATCCTGGTCGACCCGCTCTTCGTCGGAGAGGTCATCCAGAGGGTTCGAGCCGAGCGGCGCAACGTCGAGAGGGTCGTGAGCGACGTCATCGCCGAGTTCGCCCACACCTTCAGCTCGATGGAGAACCCCTACCTGAAAGAGCGGGCCATCGACGTCCAGGACGTCGGTCGGCGCATCCTCCGCTGCCTGCTGGGCCAGGAAGTCCAGAGCCTCGACCGCATCCCTTCCGACACCGTCCTGGTCTGCCACATGCTCACCCCGACCGACGTCGCCCGGCTCGACCTGACGAAGGTCGCCGGTCTGGTCTCGGAGGTTGGGGGGGCGACCAGCCACGCCGCCATCCTGGCTCGCTCGCTGATGATCCCCGCCCTGGTGGGGGTCGAGAACGTCACGCGCCGGGTGCACAACGGCGATCGGGTGGTGCTCGATTGCCTGAACGGCGTGCTGCAAATCGCCCCGACCCCGGAGTCGATCGCGGAGTTCGTCGAGCTGCAGCAGCAACTCAAGCTCAGCCGCCAGAAGCTGCTCGAGCCGAGCACGGCCGAGCCGGTCAGCCGCGACGGCGTGCGCGTGACGCTGCGGGCCAACATCTCGGTTCCGGCCGAGATCTCGAGCCTCGGGATGTTCGGCGCCGAGGGGGTAGGGCTGTTCCGCACCGAGTACCTCTACCTGAAGGCCAACTCGCTGCCTCCGCTCGATGAGCAGTACGAGGCCTACCGGAAGGTGGCCCAGGGGTGCGCTCCCTACTCGGCGGTCATCCGCACGCTCGACATCGGCGGCGACAAGAACGTCCCCTATCTCGGGATGCCGCCCGAGAGCAATCCGGTGCTGGGGTGGCGCTCGATCCGCTACTGCCTCCAGAACCCGGACATCTTCAAGACCCAGCTCAAGGCTATCCTCAGGGCTTCCTCCGGGCGGAACGTGCGCCTGATGTACCCGATGATCTCGATGCCCGAGGAACTGGTGAGCGCCAACGCCATCCTGGAAGAGGCCAAGGCCGAACTGAGGGAGCGCAGGCTCGACTTCGACCCCGACCTGCCGGTGGGCGTGATGATCGAGGTGCCCTCCGCCGCGCTGATGGCCGACTGCCTCGCGCCGATGGTCAAGTTCTTCAGCATCGGCACCAACGACCTGATCCAGTACACGCTGGCGGTCGACCGCAGCAACCAGCGGCTGGCCAACTACTTCCAGATGGTCAACCTGCCGATGCTGCGGCTCATCCGCAACGTGGTGGTCGAGGCGAAGAAGCACGGGGTCGAGGTCGCCTGTTGCGGCGAGATGGCGGGCAACCCTCTCGGCTTCCTGGCGATGGCCGGGCTGGGCGTCCGCGAGTTCAGCATGAACCTGTTCAGCGTGCCGAAGATCAAGGCGCTGCTCGGCCGGGTGGCGATGTCCGACCTGACCGCGTGGGTGAGCGAGGCGATGGAGACCCGCACCTCGAGCGAGCTTCAGGCGTTCCTGGCGCGAAGGCTCGAGCTGGTGTTGGAGCCGCCGGGAACCGTGAAGACCGCGAGCGCTCCCGGGCCGCCGGCCGGCGCCGCGGCCGCGACGGTTAGGCCCTGAGACCCATTCCTCTGTCGGGCAGGGGGCGCTTCGGTGATCGCGATGCGACGCCGAGCACCGTGCCGGAAACCCGCTGCAGATTCACTCCAAGGCCGAGCCACGCCCGTGTGCTTCGACCATCGCCTGCAACCGCTGCGTCTCGGGACCCCCGAGGATCTCGCCGCCGTCTCGGCCGGGAACTCGCCGGCGGGGCCTACTTCCCCAGGCAGCACTTCTTGTACTTCTTGCCACTGCCGCAGAGGCACGGGGCGTTCCGGCCCACGACAGACCCAGACCGCCGAGGCTTCTCGAGAGGCTGCGTCGTCTCGGAGAGGGCACGGGGCTCACGCTCGAGTGCGGCCTGGTAGTTGGCCCTCGCCAGGGAGGCTCGGGCCGCCTTGCGCTGAACACTGGCCAGCCTCAACCGGCCTCCGACGTCGCCGCGCGAGCGCTCGATCGCCTCCTGCAGCTCCAGATAGTGCGGCAGAGGGTCGACAGCTCCGCCGCCCAGCGTCGGGGGCGCGGGGGGGGGCGACCCGTGGATCTGGTGACGGAGAAGTTCCTCAGCCACCGGATCCGTGCTCAGGTGCTGGCCGAGGCCCAGGTGCTCTATGCCGAAGGATGAGGGGCTGTATCAGGGCCAAGCGCGACGCGGCGGCGTCACACCGTGGGCCTGGCCTACAACAACCCCGGGGTGCCGCCAGGCAAACCCAGCCTCGCCTGGATGTTCGTGCCCGTCCCTGGCCTGCTCTCGATGCTCAGACTGCCGCCGGCCTGGTGCACGCGCTGCTGCATGCCGGCCAACCCCATGGAGACGGACGGGCGCTCCGGCCTGGCCAGGGCGTTCGCGTCGAATCCGACGCCATCGTCGCGGACCCCCACCAGCAGCTCGACGCCCGTGTCCTGTAGCTCCACGAACAGGTGGCGCGCATGCGCGTGGCGCATGACGTTCGTGAGCGCTTCTTGCACCACCCGGTAACAGACGGTCTCGAGCGGCGCTCCGTACCGCCTCGCGCCCAGATTGCTCGCAAACCGGTGTTCCAGAGCGGCGCGCTTCGCCTGCCGCTGAACCAGCCACCGGAGGGCCGAATCGAGCCCGTGGTCGTCGAGCATCGAGGGCCGCAGGTCGAGTGCCATCTCCCGGATCTGCCCCAGGATCTGCCCGGTGAGCGCCTCGCTGTCGTCCAGGCCTGTCGCCAGGCTCGCGCCCGCGTCCGGCGCGGCGCGGTACTCGAGCGCCCGCAGCCGCTGCAGCGTCAGCTTCAGCGCCGTCAGCGCCTGGCCGACCTCGTCGTGCAGCTCGTGGGCTAGCTTCTGGCGTTCCGTTTCCTGGGCGCGCCACAGCTCTCCCGAGAGCGCCTCGAGCCGCAGCGAGTAGTCCTTGACGGCAGCGGCCGCCGCCCTCAGCCGCCGCTCCATCGCCAGCTCTTCCTCCAGGGCCGCCCGCTCGCGACGACGCGCCAGCGCATCGTGGACCGCACCCAGCAGCAACAGGCCCAGCGCCGTCACCAACGCGCCGGTCCCGTACCTGTGGCGCAGCGGGCCGAGGATTTCGTCCCGATTGACCTTCACCACGAGAGACCAGGGTGTGCCGGGCACTGCTCGCGCCTGGGCCAGCACCGGCACGTCTCGGTAATCCCGTCCATCCGTCGCGCCGCTGTGGCCCAGGGCCGCACGGACCGCCGGAAGCTGCCCGTCCTGACTGATCCGGTGCCGTCTCACGAGAATCCGGCCGGCAGCGGCGGGCAGAGGATGCAGCACCACCACGTCCTCGCCCTCGCGATGGACCAGGACCGTCTCGGCCGTCCGATGCGGGCCGGGCGGAGCGGCCAGCACGGGCAACAGGAAGGCGTAGGGATCGACTTCCAGCAGCAGGAAACCCAGTGAAGAGGCCCCGGGCCGGCCGCCCGCCGGGGGCAGCTCGAATCGGAAGACAACCCGATGGTCGTCGCTCTCCCCGGGCGATCCTCCGGCCGCAACGATCGTCGGTCCCTCGCCCAGGCGGCCGACAAGGGAACTGAGTTCTCTTTCCCTGGCCGGCGACGCCATGAGCAGCCTGCCCGCGGGGTCCAACACGCTCGCGTCGGAGCATCCCCCGAAGGCCCGGACCAGCTCTAGCCAGCGCTCCAGGTCGCGCCGGTTCACCGGACTTCGCGGCTCGGCCACCCAGTGGCGCACCTCCTCCGACAGCACCGGCATCCCCGCGAGCGACCGGGCGCCGTTCTTGACGGCCGCGGTCCAGCGGAGGACCACCAGCGACTTCAGCTCCGCCGCGGCCGCCAGCTCCGAGTGCGCCGCCTGCACCGCCAGTTCGGCGTCCAGCCAGTAGCTGGCCAGCCCCAGAACCGCCGCGGCCATGGAGATCAGGGCGATTCCCAGTTTTGCCGCGCGGAGCTTCATGGCCGTGGCTCACCTGTCCGACTGGACGAGACCGGTGCGGATGGCGTATCGCACGAGTCCGGCGAAATCGCGAATCCCCAGGGCAGTCATGATGCGCGCCCGGTGGGTCTCCACGGTCTTGGCGCTGATTTCCAGCTTCACGGCCGTCTTCTTCACGCCGTTTCCCTCGGCCAGTAGCTGGAGGATCTCGCGCTGGCGGCTGGTCAGCCGGTCGATCGGAGCGGTCGGGGCGGCAGGGTTTCGGAGCCTATCGAGTACGCCCGGCGTCAGCAACGCGGGGCTCACATAGACGCTGCCGCCCATGGCGGCCCGGATGGCGGAGGCCAGTTCGCCCTGCTTGCAGTCTTTCGAGACGTAGCCCGCCGCGCCGGCGCCGAGGGCGCGCAGCACGTAGTCCTCCGCGGTGTGCATCGAGACGACGATCACCCGGATGCCCGGGGACCAGGAGAGGGCCCGTTCCGTCGCATCCAACCCGTTGAGATCCGCCATGGAGATGTCCATGAGAATGACGTCGGGGCTGTGCGCCGCGGCCTGCTCGAGCGCCTCCTGGCCGCTTCCCGCCTCGGCAACCACCTGGAAGCCGGGCTCGAGCGCCAGCAGCGCGCCGACCGCCCTGCGGAACAGAGCGTGATCGTCGGCTATCAGAATGCGGGTCGGGCGCATGAGCTGAGGCAGGATTCGGAGGGCGAGACCCCCGTTCGAATTGTGGGCCGCCGGCGTCCAAAGCGCCAGGGTGATCGAGCGCCCGGCTGTCAGGAAAAACCTGAAGGGGGCGGCGGGCCCGATTTCCCGACACTCACGGGGCGGGCGGCGCCTTCGCTCGATGGCGGTATACTCGCTCCGCGATGTCGCATCCCGTCGATCGCTCCATGGACGCCCTGCTGGCGCTGGAGCGCACGCCCCACCCGTTCCAGGAAAACGGCCCCTTCCGGGTCTGCCTGGTCTTTCCCAACGTCTACCGGGTGGGAATGTCGAATCTCGGGCTGCAGACCGTCTACCGCACGCTGAACCGATTGCCGGGCGTCACCTGCGAGCGGGCGTTCCTGCCCGACCCCGAGGATCTGCGGCTGCACGCCTACTACAAGACACCGCTCTTCAGCCTCGAGACGCGGCGGCAGTTGAGGGACTTCGACGTGGTGGCCTTCTCGCTGACCTACGAGATGGACTATCTGAACGTCTTCGAGATCCTGCGGCTCGCGGCAATCCCGGCCCGGTCCGCCGATCGAGGGCCTCGCGAGCCCCTCGTGATGGCAGGCGGGGCGGCGATCACCGCCAATCCGCTCGTGCTCGATCCGGTGCTGGATCTGGTCTTCCTCGGCGAGGCGGAGGTCGGGGCGCCCGAGCTGTTCCGGCGCCTGGGGGAGTGCGACGGCCAGGATCTGGAATCTCTGACGGCGGGGCTGCCGCAGATCTACATGCCGGGCGATGGGCGAGAGCCTCCAGCAGAGGTGCCGTCGCTGCCCGATCTGGAGGAGCATCCGGCCACGAGCACGATCCTGACGCCGCGCACCGTCTTCGCCGACACGGCGCTCATCGAGCTGACGCGGGGCTGCCCACGCAAGTGCTCGTTCTGCATCGCGAAGGACCTGTACGGCGCGACCCGGACATGTCGGCCGCGCGCGCGATCGAGTACGGGCGGTTCATCCGTCCGTATGCGGGGCGCATCGGGCTATTCGGCGCGGGCATCTCGGACCATCCCGAGGTCGAGCAGGCGGTGGAAGGGCTGGATCAGGAGGGCTTCGAGATCACCCTCTCGAGCCTGCGGTTCGATCGACTCACGCCCGGGCTGCTGCAGGTGCTGCGCCGGGGAGGACAGCGAACGCTGACGGTGGCGCCCGAGTCGTTCTCGCAGCCGGTGCAGCGTTTCCTGCGGAAGGGCTTCGCGCTCGGCCGGATCGACGACGGGCTGGGGCGAGTGCTCGCGGCCGGGTTCGAGCGGGTGAAGTACTACCTGATGTACGGCGTCCCCGGCGAGGTGCCGGACGATTTCGAGCCGCTCGTCGCGCACCTGACGAAGTGGCTTCCGGAGTTCGAAAAGGCCGGCGCCACGCTGGAGCTGTCGTTTTCGATCCTCGAGCCGAAGCCGCGCACGGAACTCGCCAGGCTTCCGATGGCGCGGCGTGACGAGGTCCGGCGCACCGAGGAGCACCTGCGGCGGCGGCTCCCGCACTCGGCGCGGCTGGAGGTGCAGTGGCCCAGCTTCAGCGAGGTGTTCCTGTCGGACTGGCTCAGCCGTGGCGACCGGGAGGCGGGCCGGAAGCTCGCGGCGGCGATCGAGAGCGGGCGGCCCTTCCGTCTGACCTACCGGGAATACCTGGACGAGATGGGGCGCATTCTGGGAGAATGCAGGCCGGTGCGTGCAGTGGAGCGCGCCTCCGTGTAGGGCCCGCAGGCGGGGCCCGGCGGATCGACGACGAATCTCGAACGGCCCCCGCGGCGTGCCGCAACGGCCTGCGCGCGGGCCCGCCTGAGGTGTGATCCAATGCTCGATTCCAAGCTGCTCGAGGTCCTGGCGTGCCCCAAGTGCAAGGGGGACCTGAACTACCAGGCGGAGAAGAACGAACTCCGCTGCAACGCCTGCAAGCTCGTCTACCTCGTGAAGGACGACATCCCCATCATGCTGATCGACGAGGCCAAGCCGTTCGATCAGAAGGCGGGCTAACTCAAGGGGACACCTACCTGACCCCGAAGGGCGCTACTGCATACGGAAGCACATCTGCATGCGCTCGCCGTCGCGTCGGACCATCACGTCCATCTCGGGCGCGCGTTGCACCAGGCCCAGCAGGCGAAACGCCTTCTGAACGGTGTCGATCAGCTCGCCGTTGACCGTCTCGAGGATGTCGCCGTTGCGGATGCCCAGCGAAGAGGCGTAGGAGCCGGGCTTCACGTTCTGCACGTAGTATCCGGCGAAGCGGCCGTTCTCGTAATAGGGCTCCGCCGACACCTGGGAGAGAAAGCTGGCGGGGTTTCCCAGGTTGCGCACGACCTCGTCCCTGGGCAGATCCCGTGAGAGAGACTGAACGGGGAGTGCCGGCTGAGGCGGTTCCACGCTGGCAAGCGAGGGCTCGGCGAAGGCGGGCGCGGGCGGAGTGAACGCCGGGGAGGCAGGCGTGACGATGCCGTCCGGCGAGCCATCCTCGGGAAGTTCCAGCACCTCGAGTCCGCTGCCGTTCTTGAGCACGACCCGCTTGCGGGCGACGGCGGTGATGGTGCGGCCGCTGACCGACTGACCGACGGAGTAGACGTCGGACTTGCCGCCAGGCTCCTGGATGATGGCGCAGCCGAGCGAGCCGGAGACCATCGTACCCAGCAGCTTCAAGCCGATGGAGCGAACCGGACCTGCCGGCTCGGGCCTGGGCGCAGGTGGCGGGGCAACGGGAGCTAGCGGGGGCGCGGGTGCGGGCGGCCGGGGCTCCAGTTCTATGCCGAGGGGATTTCGTTCCAGGATGGACGAGGCGTCGGCCAGCAGCAGTGGCGCCGGGGTCGAGCGGGCCTAGGCGGCGACATGCGCTGGGCCCTCGCCCGGCCGCGACACCGTGGGCCAGACCTGCCATCCGGCAGCCAGGCCGAACGCCGCCGCCGCCGCGAGCGCAACCCCACGCCGCGCGGTGGCGCCGGCTTCCGTCCGGTCGTCGCCGGGCCCGGACTGCAACCGGCCGAGCGGGCTCGCCGCAAGGTCCAGGGCCCGCTGCAGCAGCGAGCGCGCCGATTCCGCCAGCATCCCAGACTCAGGCTTCCGCATGTCGATCCTCGTTCTCCTCGTGCCGGTTCGGTCCTCCCCGCGGAGTCCGAACAGCGCTGTGAAGTCTCTCGAGATAGTTGTCGATAGGATCTCGGGAAACTATTAGCGATCCCGCCACGGTTGCGTTCCGGAACGAGAATCAGCAAGGAGAGAACGCGAATGAACAGTCGATGCCGTTGGCTCGGAATCCTGGCCATGGTCGGAGCGCTGTCCTCGGGAAGCGCCGCCGCTCAGGAACTGGACGGCCGCATCAAGGGCGATCCCACGGGTCGGCCCTGCGTGGTCCGGGACGACAGCGACTCCGGATCGAACGAGGTGGGAAAGCTCCGCTCGGGCGACGAGGTCACCGTCTACCTGCAGATCTCCTCCGACTCCTACTACTTCGTGAAGAAGAAGTCGTCTCCTCCGGGCCATGACAGCGGCTGGGTGCCGCGCTCTCGCGTCCGCGTCGAGGAGGCCACGGCCACGCAGCCGATGGCGGCCGCACCGGCAGCCAAGCCCGCTGCCGCCGCGACTCCGGCCGTCAAGACCGCTGCTCCCGCCGCCACCCCCGAGTGGGACATCCCCAAGGGTCACTGGGCGCGAGCGGCGATCGACGAACTCTCGAAGGCGGGTCTGCTGCGCGTGCCGGACGGGCGATTCGAGGGCGACAAGATGGTCAACCGCTACGAGATGGCGGTGCTGACGCAGCGAGTCTACGCGAAGTCCCGCGAGACCTCCGATGAGCTGCGGGCGCAGGTTCGCAAGGTCTCCGAGACGGGCGACGCAACGCGTCAGCAGGTCGGCAAGCTCGTCAGCCGCCTGAACGATGTCGAGTCGAAGCTCGGCAAGCTCGCCGAGAAGGCGACGAAACCGTCCCAGGTGGCCGCCGCCCCCGCCAACGCCAAGGAGATCCAGGCGTTGACTCGCGAGGTCTCGAACTTGCGGCAGACGTTCACCCGGAGCATCGCCGGCCTGGCGCTCGATCGCAGCAAGATCGACGAGTACCGCTCGGCCTGGACCGGCGTGGTGACGCGTCTCGAGCAGCTCGAGAAGAAGACGACGGCGGTGCCACTGGGATAGGGGTTAGGGGTTGGGGGTTAGGGGTTAGGACGAAGTTCGAGGCCCCCTCGTGTGATCGGTGCGCGAGGGGGTTTCGAGTTTCCGCGGGAGGCGCGATGCCGGGTGCGCCCGTCGCCCGGGTCGCGCGTCGGCCAGGGCCGTGCGTTCCGTCGCGAGCCGCGCCGCCCTTGCCTAACCCCCAACCCCCAACCCCTAACCCCTGCCCCAACCCCTACCCGTGCAGATGCGGGCCCAGGTCGTGGCTCTCCTGCACCCAGTCGCAACCGGCCTCGCCGGCCACGTCCATCCTCGGGTTGAAGTCCGAATCGGGGTCGGCAAGCGAGGGGTGCATCTCGTAGAGGAGTTCGACGAAGGCATCCACCAGCACCGGGTCGAACTGCGAGCCGCGGTGGCGGGTGAGTTCCTGGATGGCGCGCTGGTAGCTCATCCCCTGGCGGTAGGGGCGGGTGGTGACCATCGCGTCGAAGGCGTCGGCCACGCAGACGATGCGGGCGCCGAGCGGGATCTTGTCGCCGGCCAGCCCGTAGGGGAAGCCGCGGCCGTCGACCCGCTCGTGGTGGTGGCGGATGATCTCGGTCACGT
>CAZSVK010000042.1:0-20227 GCA_964610245.1 uncultured bacterium | reverse complement strand
CCGGTTCCGGCGGCTGCGGCTCCTGCGCCGCGACGAGTTGCCATGGGTGTTGCGGCGGCGGGCACTGAAGCGGCCACTGCAAGCCACCCCCTCAGGGCACGCCGAACCTCTTCGCAAACGCCTCGGTGGTGGCCCTCAGGGCCGGATCGAGCCGCGCGAGAGCCTCCTCGCGGATGGCCGGCGGCACGCCTCCGTAGAAGGCCTCGGCCACTGAACCGGTGATGCAGGCGAGCGTGTCGGCGTCTCCGCCGAGCGAGATGGAGAGCCTCACCGCATCCTCCCAGTCGCGCGACTCGAGGAACGCCACGAGCGCCTCGGGCACGGAGCCCTGACAGGTCTCGTCGAACTTGTAGGCCGGCCGGATGTCGTCGACGCGCCGGTGGAGGTCGTAGTGAAACCGGCTGACGAGGGCCTCGCGAATCGCATCGCGGCCGGCGCCGGTGCGCGCCAGGCAGATGGCCACGGCGACGGCCTGGGCGCCCTTGATGCCTTCGGGATGATCGTGGGTCGGGGCGGCGCTGCGTCTGCCCAGCTCGAGGGCCTCTTCCAGCGAGCCGGCTGCCCACCCAGCGGGGCTGGCGCGCATCGCGGAGCCGTTGCCGAAGCTGCCGTACGGCTCGCGCGAGTCGCCGTGCGCCCACCGGCCGAAGCGACCTCCGTAGCCCCGGCCCCTGTAGCGGCGCGTGTACTGCTTGAGCAGGTCCGTCAGATCGCCCCCTGCGAGCAGGTTCTCGGCGACAGCGACGGTGAGCACCGTGTCGTCGGTGAAGCTCGAAGCGGCAACGAAGAGCGGGAACTGGGTCGTCTTGGTCGCCACCCATTCGTGGACCGAACCGATGATATCGCCGGCGATGGCTCCGTACATGACTCGCCTCCCTGAGCAGCCATCGTAGCATCGGTGACGCAGTGAACGGCGCCCGAGAGAGTGGCGAAGGTCCCAGGCCCGAGGAGAGAGTCCGAGGCCAGCCCGGAACGATGGCGGGAGAACCGTTCAAGGGCAGGAAGCGGGCCCTCCTGCGAGAGCCCGCCTCCAGCGAGAATTTCCTTGGTAGCGGAGCTCGGATTTGAACCGAGGACCTGCGGATCATGATTCCGACGCGCTGACGATGCGGAGGGCTGGATTGATGCGGGGTTTCAATTCCGGGCTCTGGCCCTGGGTGGGGCCGGGGTGGGAGGAGGTTTGGGATGGTCTCGCCGATGCCTGGTTGGGGGTGGACCTCTGGGGGTATCATGTCGGTATGACCGCGAAGTCGAGAAAGCCCACGATCACCATCGAGGTTCCGCCGGACGTGCTCGCGGCCTTGGGGGAGGCGGCGGCCCGCGGCGAGGCTCGGCAGTCGCTCGTGCTCCTGGCCCTTCGGGAGCGGCACATCGGCGAGAGCCGGGCTGCCGAGCTGCTTGGAGTTAGCCGGTGGGAACTCCACGACCTGATGAACACCCACGGGATCTCGCTCATTGAGTTCACCGCTGACGAGCTGGATGCCGAACTCGGTCCGCGGAGGCGCTTCGACCCCCCTGCGTCTTGATGAGCCCCTGGGTCATCGATGCCGGCCCACTCATCGTTTGGGCCAGGGCTGGGCGGCTGGAGCTTCTCGAGAAGCTCCTCCCCGAGGGGGCGATCGTCACGCCTGCCGTTTACCGAGAAGCTGTCCACGATGCCGGAGATCGGCCCGGGGCTCTCCTCATCGCCAAGGCCTCGTGGCTGCAGCGAGTTGACGCGCCCGAACTGCTGGCCAACTTGCCGGCGAAACTTGGGCATGGAGAGGCAGAAGTTCTCTCGCTGGCGAGCCAGAGGGGACTGACCGCAGTCGTCGACGAAATTGTCGCCCGGCGCGAGGCCACCCGGCTAGGCGTCGAAGTAGTTGGTAGCCTGTGGCTGATCGCCGAAGCCAAGCGTCTGGAGTTCATCGACGCAGCCGGCCCCCTTGTCGAGCGATTCCTCCGGGAGGGCTACCGATTGGACGACTTGCTGGTCCGCCGGTTTCTGAAGCGTGTGGGAGAGGCCTGACGGCTGAGTGAATCTCTGCAGGTAGCCGATGGCCGGGAACTCGACCAGGAAGCCTGCGGTTTCCAAGAGCCGTCCTGCTGACCCTGGCAGTTCCCGGCGGCTCCAGGCGCGGGACGAGCTCGCCAGCGAACAGGGTGTGGCGCTCCCCCAGGACAAGCGGGCGATGCCGGGGGCCGGGGGGCAGACCGCTGGGATTCGGCACCCCGGCTCTCCATCATGATGGGCGGGTTCCTGACCGGCCAGCCAGGCCCAGCCGGGCCGGCAGGAGAGCGGAGGAAGGGAAGCGGAGTCGTTCAGGCCCAGGGGCAACGGCCTCGTCGTTTGACCCGGTAGCAGGGCGCCCCCAACTGACCATCTCCCCCACGGTCGCGTGATCGAACCTCACCCTGGCCACCAGCCGCGGCGTGGTGCGATTGCCTGCAAGCCCCCTCGACGCGGGAGGCCGAGGACGGGATCGCCGTCGAGATGGAGGGGAAGAGGGATGGGCCGGGATGGGGGAGAGGGACGAGACAGGGGAGGATGAAGGGTGGAGAGAAGATAACAGTCAACTGTTAGGAAGGCGAGTAAGGGCCCCGGGGAACTTGACCCGGGGCTCTCTCGTCAGAGGAGGTCTTGCATGAAGACGAAGACGGCGGCGGGAAGCTCAAGGCCGTAAAGTAGGCCGACAGACGAAGGCCAGGCCACCGGCGTCCGGGCACTCTGCCGTCGCAGGAGCCAAACGGTCGCGACGGAAGCTGTGGAGCCTCATCGGGGGCCAGAGCCCTCGTCTGCACCGGGCCTGTCCGATACCCCTCCAACTGGGATTCCGTTAGTGGATGGTTAGTGGGAGACCCCCACTAACGGGGTCATTCTGAGACATCTCTAGACACACTCAAGAAAGGCCCCGAGTGGCTGAGAAACCACTCGGGGCCTGGACTTTCGATGGTAGCGGAGCTCGGATTTGAACCGAGGACCTACGGATTATGATTCCGACGCTCTAACCAGCTGAGCTACTCCGCCTTGGGGGCGAAAACACGCCGCCGAGGCGCTTTTCGCAGGTCGAATCTTACACCAACGACGGCCAACCGTAAAGAGGGTTGTGAGCCGCTCGCGGCAGCGCCGGAGCCCGCCGCCGACCGGACGAGGCCGACCGGAGAGATGCCCGGAATGACAGAACCCCCGGACCTCTCGGCTCGAGGGAACTGAAGTGTGGACGGGTTTTCGCGGGGTCTTCTCCCTCTTGGGTCCATCCACTTGTCAGGGCTCCGGGGGATGAATCCCGATCGCCCGTGACGACCTGCCGACGGCGTTGATCCCGCTCGTTTCCGGTGCCGGATGAACCTTGATGTTATCGCGATTCAGGCGGACCTGGCGCCACGCGGAACCTGGTTGCTGGAAAGCCGGCGTCAGTCTATGAGCCTTCCAGACGGGACAGGGAGGGGGCCCGTTTCGCTGGCCTCGAAACCGAAGCTTCCCGACCAGCTAATTCCTGTCTTCAGTACCGGGCTTCAAAGGGTCTTCTCCAGAGAGTTTACATCCTTGCGGACTTCTTCCCCTTTGACCTGGAGACTTCCGGAACGACCCTTGTCCTACCTCATCCTCCGGTACGGGAGGATTCCCGGGGCCACTTCTGCTGTCGGACTTTCGTCCCCGCCGGTCCCTCGGGCCTGCCGGCGCGAACACGATCCGGTCTGCAGACCTCGTCGTGTTACCTCGAACGTTACTGACCTCCTCCAGGCGACCCCGCCTGTTTGTTGGAGGCCTCTCCGCTCGAGAGCCGGTAAGGATAACACGGAGAGACCTACCGGTCAATCCTGTTTTCGAACTATTTTCGAGATGCGCAAGATTCCGCTTCACGAGCGGCTCCCCGGCCTCACTCCAGCTCGAGCAGGCTGGCCAGCCGGGGAGAGCCGTACTCGGCGCCGCCGGTCACAACGTCGATGTTAGCCGCGGCATGAAATCGGGCCGGACAGTGCGTGTGGCCGCAGAGGACCGTCAACCGGCAAGCCGGGTGCTCGGCCATCACGCGCGTCAGGACCTCGCCCACCGCCCCGCATGTGAAGTGAGGAAGCCAGATGGGGTCGGCCGGCCGGCCCTCGTAGAGGCACGACAGCGGGAACGGCGGCACGTGGGTCACCAGGATCACCTCGGCAAAGCGCCGCACCGCCTCCGGCAGCACCCGGCCCAGGTGCGCAGCCGCCTCGTCGCCCAGCGCCTGCAGCCGGGCCCGAAGCCGATCTCGGTCGAGGCCCGCCAGGTCCCGGATCAGCCGGTAGTCGGTCAGCTTCACCCGCGAGTCTTCCCAGTCGCCGTTGCGCGCGTCGGACCAGCCGTCGTGCCCCACCAGCCCGACCGTGGGGCTCAGCTCGATCGGCCCCTCCACCGTCAGCCAGTGCAACTCCCTGGCTCGCCTGGCCGTCCTGGCCACCTCGGCCCGCACCCGCTCGATGGAGGAGCCGTAGAAGTCGTGGTTACCCAGCACGAAGTAGATCGGCCTCGCCAGCCGGGCCTCCAACTCCTCGAGGAAGCCCACGACCGTGTCCGCCTCGCCCAGGTCGCCGCTGACCAGCAGCGCCTCGGCGCCGCTCTCCTCGACCTCCGCCAGGAACCGCTCCCGCGCATGAGCCCCCGCGTGGTCGAAGTGCAGGTCCGTTCCCCACGCCAGCCGATTCAGCACGAGATCCTCCTCGTTGTCCGGGAAGCCGCGCGGCCGGGCCGTCTCCCGCCACCGCGCGCCGTTGATTCTAGCGCCGCGCCCCCCCTTGACGGGACACCGCGGAACATGTGGGCCGCCTCGGCGGTCGAAAGACTGCGAGTCCGCGCCATGTCACTCATCAGTTCCCTCGCACTGCTACTGTTGGTGTTCGGCCTCGGCACCGCCGGCCTGGCTCTGCGCCGCGACCATGGAGGCTACATGCTCTCGCAGCTCGGCATCCCCTCGACGTTGATGCTCCTGGCCGGCCTGGTCTACGCCGGGGCCAGACTCTCGGGCGCGGGCCAGGGCCTGGGCTCGCCCACGCTCCAGCGCCTGGATCGCATGTTCTGCGCGGCTCTCCTGGCTGTCCAGGGCATCTACGCCTGCCTCTGCCGAGGCGTCTCGGCGGGCGGGTTCATCTGCACCGGAGTTCTGACCGCCTTCTACCTCGCGGCCTGGGTGGCCAGCGGCGAACGGCCGCAACGGTTCGCCTACAGCCTGCTCGCCCTCGTCTGGGCAGCGGTGCTCTATCGGTACTTCGCCCCGATTCCTCCGATGTGGCTCCCGCCGGCAGGGGTCCAGGGCGTGAGCTGAACAGTCCCGCGCTCGCACAGCGAACACCCCGCGTAGGGCCGCTTCTCGAGCGGAGCTACGCGGGGTGTTCTCCCCGGCCCCGGGGGTCCCCCCCCAAGGTCAGGTCTGTCCGAGAACGCAGGCCCGGACAGCTTTTTCTTGAATAAGTGCAGTGCGGACTGGCCGTCCATCCCCCGGACGACGCCCTTGTAGAGCAGCTTGCCCATGGCGCCGAGCTGGCCCATCATCGCAGCCCGCTCGGCCTCGGGAGCCTTGTCGAGCTGTCCGGCAACGCGGCCGAGCGTCCCGACCATCAGCAACACCATCCGGTCGTCGAACTCCCAGCCACCGGCGTGCAAGATGGCCGCGTCCATCACGCGAACCAGCTTCGCCAGGTTGACGGAATCGGCTGCGAGGCTGCCATCCAGCAGACCCTTGGCCAGCGTGTACAGCTCGCTTGTGCCCGGAGGAAGCGGCTGTCCCTTGGCACCCATCTCGGCCTCGGTCAGGGCCGGAGCACCCTGTCCGCTGAGCGAGCGGGCGGACGCCTCGACCTTGTTGGAGCGGAGCGCCAGCAACACGGACCAGGAACCCTTCTCGTCGGTGAGCGTCGAATAGACCGCCCCGCCGTTCTTCACGGAGACGATCGCGCCGGGCTCGTCGTTGAGCGCGACCTTGCCGCGCACCTCGCCGAAGTTGTCGCCGATTGCGATGAAGGAACCGATCGTGATGTCGCCAATCGAAGCCAGGACCGGCGAAACCACCGCGAGGGCCAGGGCCAGAGGCAGGACGAAGGAACGCATGATCAAATCCTCCCAGGTTCCGGGACCTGCGAGCAGGACGACGCCCGTCCGCGGTTCCGTGTAGCCGCGCAGGATAACAAATGTCCGCGTTCATGGCAATCCCAAAAGTGACTCCGGTCGCAGTTTCCGCGAAGTCTCCCTTGCGGCCGGTTTTCCCTTCCGCAGGCCCGCCGGTGCGTTATGCTTCCGGGGCAAACCCTCATGAACGATTGGAGCCCCATGCACAGCCGGAGAGCCCTGCTGCTATTCTGTTCCCTGGCACTCGCCACCAACTTGCCCGGCGCGGCCCCCTCCATCGCCACCCGCCTGGCTGACCTCGAGGAGTCGGCCCGCAGAGAGACTGTTCTGGCCGGTCTCGACTCCACCGTCCACTCCCTCGCGGCCGACGCCGACGACACCCGCGCAAGCCGCCTGGCTGTCCTGCAGAGCAGGCTCGAGAACTGGCCCGGCGGTCCGCCGTTCCCCTCGCTGCGGACCGCCCTTTCCACCGTGCTGAGCGCCCCGGATGTCGAGGCCCAGCTCCGCGCGCTGGCGCCGGTCTCCTTCAGCGTGAAGGCGCTGACGCCAGGCGAGCTGCTCGATGGGGAGACGGAGGCCTACCGCGGCGTTCTGTGCCGGACCCCGCTCCCCGGCTACAGCGCAGAGGTGCAAGCGCTCGAACCCGGCGCACCGCACTCGATGGAGGATGTGCGGGCCTACGTCCGCCACCGGGCAGGCGGTCACGTGCTGGATCTGGCGCTGAGACAGGGATGGCCGGTGGAGTTCCACGAAGGGCCGGCCGGTCTGGCCCTGCGTTCGCTCCGCCAGCGCGGTTACGGTAGTCCCCGGTTGCTGCTGGCACCCGGTCTCGGGGCGGATCGTACCGACGGGTTCCTCGCCGCCTTCCGCATGACCGACGGCGCGCCGGTTCTGGCCCACGCAGGGGCCCGCGGCCGCGATCGCGTTCTCCACGCCCAGGCGCTCCTGAGACTGGCCGGAGTTCCCGGCGGCCGGGTGACGCGATTTCCTCACCGCTATCGCCTCGAGGACGCGCTTTCCCGGCTCGATCTGCCCGCCGCCACTCCCGATGACGTCGCCGTCCTGGGACTCAGCGAGGGGCCTGTCCGCTCCCTGCTGCGCCGGATGGGCCTGCCGGAGACAGCCATGCCGGCGGCCGAATCGCTGGGCGCCCCCTTCCTGCAGATGCGCCGCTTCCGGTTCCAGGACGCCGACGGTCGCGAGCACCGTCTGCTGGCCCTCGGCGTGTTCTGGGGCGAGCTGGCGCGCGAGGCGGCCCTCGAGCTGGTCCGTCTCGGCTATCGGCGAATCGCCTTCATCGGGATTGCCGGCGGCTTGCAGCCGGACGCCCAGGTCGGCGACATCCACCACGCAACCGCGGCTGTCACTCTCGACGGCACTCCGGCTCCGCGGATTCCCACGTGGTTGCGCCTGCCCGTCCACGAGCCGGGCCTCGTTCGGGAGGCCCGATTCGCCAGCACCTGGTCGCCCCTGACCGAGACCCGGGCCCAGGTCGAGGCCTGGAGGATGGCGGGTTTCACGACCGTGGAAACCGAGCTTCCCTACGTGCTGCAGGGCCTCGCGGCCGCGAACGTTCCCGAGCTTCGCTTCGACGCTCTGGCGATCGTGAGCGACCTTCCCGGGGGCGGCGCCGGCAAGAGTCTGGAATCGCGCTACTTCAATCGTGACGCGGTGGCCCGGGCCGGCGAGCGTTGCCTCGAGTGGCTGCTGCGCTCGATGCGCGCGACCGCCCTGCAGGCTGAAACGGGACCCGCGCCACACTCCCGCGAGCGCATCGGTCTCTTCACGGGAACGTTCGATCCGCCCCACAAGGGCCACCTGACAGTCGCCGCCGAGGCGGTCAGACAGCTCCACCTGGATCGCTTCTTCTTCGTTCCGAACGGCTCCCCGCGTCACAAGCCGAACGCCTCGCCGTACCGGGCGCGCAGCGAGATGCTGTGGGCCGCGATCTCGCAGGCTCCGGCGATGCAGATGGCCGCGGGCCCCGTGCTCCGGAAGCTCTACCTCGAACGCGGGCCGGCCGGCTCCCTGGCGCAGATTCGCCGGGAGCTGGGCCCCGAGAAGGAGTACTTCCAGGTGATGGGCGCCGACTCGTTCCTGTCGCTCGTGTCGCGGCCCGCCGAGCTGGCCGAGTCGCTGGGAAACAACCGCATCGCCGCCTTCCTGAGGCCAGGCTCGCCCGACGCGGAACTGCGCGCCGCCGCCGCCAGACAGGCCCCGGGGAAGGTCATCGTCGCGGCCGGCGCGAACGAAGAAGCGACCAGCTCCACAGCGCTGCGCAACCGCCTGCGCTCCGGCGAACCGGCCGCCGACTGGATACCCTCGGCCGCCGAGTCGGTGCTGCGCTACTGGCGGCTCTACGGCACGAGCCGCTGACGCCCTACCGGTCCTTCTGCAGCTCGCGCGACCAGCGGGAGATGGCTCGCCAGCGCCGCTTTTCCTGCAAGCGCGCGCGGACGTCGTGGCGCCTCGCTTGGAAGTTGACCTCACGCTGGAGTTTACGGTAGCTGGCCAGCCTTCCCTGGGCCAGCTCGCCGGTCTCGACCGCCTCGCGCACGGAGCAACCCGGCTCGTGCTGGTGGCTGCAGTCGCGGAACCGGCACCCGGCGGCCAGTGCCTCGACGTCGGGGAAGGTCAGTGCCAGCCCGTCGGCGCCGTCCCAGAGTTGCAGCTCGCGCACGCCCGGGTTGTCGATGATCCAGGCGCCTCCCGGCAACGGGAACATCTCGCGGTGAGTCGTGGTGTGCCGGCCTCGGCTGTCGTCCTCTCGCACCTCGCCGGTATCGAGCAGTTCCCGGCCCACGAGATGGTTGATGAGCGTCGACTTGCCCACGCCGCTCGAGCCGAGCAACGTCAACGTTTGACCCGGCGAGAGGTAGGGAGTCAGCGCCTCGAAGCCGCAGCCGGCGAGGCAACTGATGGCGTGGACGGGCACTCCCGGCGCGCAGGCCTGCGCCTCCGCCAGGCGCTCGTCGACCTCCGGGCAGCAGTCGGCCTTGTTCAGGAGGATCACCGGCCGGGCGCCGCTGTCCCAGGCGGCCACGAGCATCCGTTCGAGTCTGCGCAGGTTGAAGTCGCCGTCGAGCCCCGCCACGACGAGCACGGTGTCGACGTTGGCGGCCACGACCTGCTCGGCGGTGACCGTACCGGCAACCTTCCTCGAGAGCTTGCTCGCGCGCGGGAGGATCGCCAGGATGGCACCCGTCGGACCTTCGGGACCGACATCCAGGGCGACCCAGTCGCCGGCCGCGGGCAACTGGCCGCCCGCGGGCTCGTCGTGACGCAGCCTGCCGGCCGGGCAGGCCGAGACGTGGCCGCGCTCGAAGGCCACGGTGCAGGCGCCTCCGTGGGCCGCGATGACGCGCCCGGGGACGGCGTCGTTCGCCGCCAGGGCCGCCAGCTCAGCCGCCAGGCGCGCGTTCCAGCCGAGAGATTCCAGGGGAGTAGATCGAACGGTACGGTCGTCTTGCATCGGTGCCCATCGGACGGCGCAGGCCGCGTTGAGGTGCATCTCCCGGAAGTGATTGCCCCGGGGAACGGTACTCGCCGCGTATGCGGGGCAACTTCAGTTTGTCTCTCGGGAGCGCCGCTCAGGCCTCGCCTCGTCTTCTCATTGACGGGTCCAGGGGGGGGCTCCCACCCTGGCAGGGGCCCGGGCGGAACTCGAACCAGAGCGGCTCCCCACCTTCCGCGACTGTACCCCACGCGTTCGATACCCCGGTCGAGAACGCCTGATTTCTGCTATACTTTGCGACCTTCACCGGCCCCTCCCCCCGGCCCGCCATGACCACCGACATTCCCCGGCAGCCCCCGTCTCCGGACAGCCGCCGCGCCGAGCTGGCCAGCCTCCGCATCCCGCGCGGCGAGGAATCCGCGCCGGCCCGACGCGAAGGACCGTCCACCACCGGCAAGCTGACCTGGCTGTTCTCGGTCGCGCTCGCGGGCGCGGCGGGATACCTGGCCGCGGGTCAGATGACGCCTCCGGTCCCGGCCTTCGAGGTCATCCGGCCCGTCGATCCGGTCGCGGAACCGGCCGGCACTCTCAGCGCCACCGGCTATCTGCAGGCGGTCCGCAAGGCGACCATCGGCTTCAAGATGTCGGGCCGCCTCCTGGAGCGGAAGGCCGACGAGGGCGATCGCGTGGCGGCCGGCCAACTCCTGGCGCGTCTCGACTCGAGCGAGCAGCGAGCCGCCGTCCTGCGCCAGGAGGGAGTCCTCGAGGCCGGCCGGGCGGCGCTGGCCGAACTCACGGCGGGCTTTCGCCAGGAGGAGATCGCGAAGGCCGCTTCGGCATTGGAAGAGGCCCGGGCCAACCGGTTGAGGGCCGAGCGGGAGTTGCGGCGCGTGCGCGACCTGCACGGCAAGAAGGCAGCGTCACGCTCGCAGTTCGACGACGCCGAGGCGCTCGCAATGGCCGCCCGGGCCGCCGCCGATGCGGCAGGCCAGCAGCACTCCCTGATGAAGCGCGGTCCGCGCGCCGAGCAGCTCGACGCGGCCCGAGCCCAGGTGAAACAGGCGGAGGCCTTGCTCTCCCTGGCGAGGACCCAGTTCCAGGAGACCGAGCTGCGCGCCCCGTTCGCCGGAGTCATCCTCCAGAAGAACGCCGACATCGGTTCGATGCTGATGTTCGGCGGCCTTCCCGGCAGCGCCTCCAGCGCCGCCGAGGTCTTCACCCTGGCCGACCTGTCGGAGATGGAGGCCGAGGTCGACATCGCCGAGTCGAGCGTCTCACAGGTCCGGGAGGGGCAGCCAGCCGAACTCGCGGCGGACGCGGTGCCCGATCGCAAGTACCGCGGAGTGGTGTCGAAGGTGCTGCCGCGGGCCAACCGGCAGAAGGCGATCGTCCCGGTCCGCGTCCGGGTGCTCGACCCCGACTCGCGGCTGCGGCCGGATCTCTCGGTCAAGGTCACCTTCCTCGAACGGGCCCGCGTGACGCCGCAAGGCCCGCCCCGGCTGCAACTCCCTCGCACCGCCGTGGTGCAGCGCGCCGGCACGCCGGTCGTCTTCGTGCTGGAAGGCGGCCGGCTCCATGCCCGGGCGGTCGCGCTCGGACCGGCCTCCGGCGCCCAGGCCGAGATCACGACAGGTCTCGCCCCCGGCGAGGCGGTCGTGCTGCACCCCGGGCCCGACGTCGCCGACGGCCAGCCCGCGACAGAAAGCCGGCGTTGATCGACCGGAGCCGATACTCGTGGCGGGGCGCTGGAACTCGACGGTGTACCGAAGTTGGCCAATCACAGAGACACAGAGGCACAGAGACACGGAGGGGGAGTTGATGAAACACGGGGCAAACATCTCTCTGTGTCTCTGTGTCTCTGTGATACCTATCCCATACCACGGGCTGTTATTACTCTAACGTTATCATCCCTCCGAGCATGCCCGAACCAATCGTCATCCTGCAAGAGATCACCAAGTCCTTCTTCCGGGACAGTCTGGAGCTGAAGGTGCTCCAGGGCATCTCGATGGAGATCGCCCCGGGCGAGTTCCTGGCCCTGATGGGGCCGTCGGGCTCGGGGAAGACCACGCTGCTCAACCTGATCGCCGGGCTCGACCGGCCCACGGGCGGGAGCTTGCTCGTCGCCGGCACCGACATCTCGAAGCTCTCCGAATCCGAGATGGCCCGCTGGCGGAGCCGGCACATCGGCTTCGTCTTCCAGCTCTACAACCTCATTCCGGTGCTGACGGCTTACGAGAACGTGGAGCTGCCGTTGCTCCTGACCGACCTCTCGCGCAAGCAGCGACGCGAGCACGTGCTGACCGCCTTGAAGGTTGTGAGCCTGCTCGAACGGATGGACCACTATCCGCGCCAGCTGAGCGGCGGCCAGAAGCAGCGCGTCGGCATCGCCCGGGCGATCGTCACCGACCCGACCATCCTGGTTGCGGACGAGCCCACGGGCGATCTCGACGCCCGTTCCGCCGAGGAGATCATGCAACTCCTGGCGGATCTCAACCGCGACTCCGGCAAGACCATCGTGATGGTCACCCACGACCCCAAGGCCGCCGCGCACGCCCATCTGACGCGGCACCTCGACAAGGGCGTGCTCTCGTGACGCGCGCCCGTGACGCGCGTCATCCCGCACGGCCACCTCGACTGACGTGAGATTCCTCCCGTTCGTCCTGAAGAACGTGCGGCGCAACCGCCGCCGGACGGCGCTCACGATGGCCAGCATCGCGGTGAGTCTGTTCCTCTTCACGGCGCTCCTGACGATTCTCTCGGCGATGGACCGGATCGAGAGCCGCGCCGAGGGCAGCCTCCGGATCGCCTGCCATCACCGCATGTCGCTGGTCTTCACCCTGCCGGAATCCTACGTGGCGAAGCTGCGGCAATTGCCGGGCATCGTCGCGGTCTGCCCCTTCACCTGGTACGGCGGCATCCTCAAGGATCTGAAGGACTTCTTTACCACGCTCTCGGTCGACATCGACACGCTGCAGGCGGTCTGGGGCGACGTCTTCGAACTCGAGCCCAAGGACTGGGCTGCCTTCGCCTCGACTCGCATCGGCGCCATCGTCGGGCCCGTGACCGCCCAGAAATACGGCCTGAAGGTCGGCGACCGCTTCACGCTCGAGGGCACGCTGCAGCCGGTCGATCTCGAACTGCAGGTCTGCTCGATCCCCGCGAAGACTTTCGATCAACGGGCGGTGCTCATCCACCGCAAGTACCTGGAGGAGGCGCTCGGCAACCCCGGCATCGCGAGCAATATCTGGTGCAAGGTCGACCGGGCCGAGTCGATCCCGCGCCTGATGGCCCAGATCGACGGGATGTTCGCCAACAGCCAGTACGAGACGCTCACCGAGACCGAGAAGAGCTTCGCCACGAACATGATTGCGATGATGGGGAACATCCGGGGCATGGTCGGCGGCATCGGCCTGATCGTGGTGCTGACCATCATGCTGGTGGCGGCCAACAGCGTGGCGATGTCGGTCCGCGAGCGCACCACCGAGGTGGCTGTGCTGAAGGCGATCGGGTTCCGGCCATATCACGTCCTCGGCTTGATCCTGGCCGAGGCGACCCTCGTGGCCTTCCTCGGGGGGCTGGCGGGCAGCCTGGGGGCGGTGGCCTTGTTCTGCTCCCGCGCGTTCACCTCGCGTCGCGGTCCGATCTGTTCGCTCTTCCATACCGACACCTCGAACATCTGGTCGTCGATGGCGGTGTCGCTCGCCATCGGGGCCGCGGCGGGGCTCGTCCCCGCCGTCTCGGCGGCGCGCCTGCGCATCGTCGACGCCCTGAGGCGGGTGGCCTGAGATGGCGGTGCCGCTGCGGTACAACGTGCGCAACCTGCTCGTGCGGCGCGTGAGCACCGGCATGACGATCTTCGGGATCGCTTTGGTGGTCTTCACCTTCGTGTCGATGATGGCCCTGGCGCGAGGGCTCGAGGGCACCCTGACGGAGAGCGGCTCGCCCGAGAACGCCGTGGTCCTGCGCCGGGGCGCCCTGGCCGAGGCGGCCAGCTCGATCACCGTCGAGCAGTTCGGCATCCTCCGGTGTTTCCCCGAGCTGGCGACGGACGGCTCCGGCGGCACTCTGGCGTCACCCGAGCTGGCCGTCCAGCTCCTGCTCGAGCGCAAGGGTGGAATGAAAGCCAACGTTCTCATTCGCGGCGTGAGGCCCGTCGCCTTCCGGGTGCACGACAAGGTACGGCTGGCCTCGGGCCGGATGCCGGCGCCTCGGGCCGGGCAGCTCCTGGTGGGCCGGGCCGCCGCGGCCCAGTTCAAAGGTCTCGCCCCGGGCGATCGGCTGCGGTTCGGCCGGCGTGAGTGGCCGGTCGTCGGGACCTTCGCGGCCGACGGCTCGGCCTTCGAGAGCGAGCTGTGGGCCGACGCCGACGACCTGCTGGCCGACCTGAGGCGTGATTACTTCAACAGCGTCAGCCTGCGACTCCGCGAGCCGTCGCGTCTCGGGTCGTTCGCCCGTCGGTTGGAGGGCGACCCTCGCCTCACGGTGGACGTGCGCTCGGAGGTCGACTACTACAACGAGCAGGCCGAACGAACCCAGTGGATGAAAATACTCGGATTGCTGGTCGCGGGGATGATGGCCGTCGGGGCGGTCTTCGCGGCGATGAACACGATGTACGCCGCCATCGGGATGCGCACGAAGGAGATCGGCACCTTGCGGGCGCTCGGCTTCTCGCGCCGCTCGATCCTGGCGAGCTTCCTCGCCGAGTCGGTGCTCATCGCGATCCCCGGCGGTCTGCTCGGCTGCCTCCTGGCGCTGCCCTTCGATGGCCTGCGCTCGAGCACGGTCAACTTCTCCTCCTTCACGGAGCTGCTCTTCGAGTTCCGCATCACGCCCGCCATCTGCCTCGAGGGGATGCTCTTCGCCGTCGTGATGGGCGCCATCGGGGGCTTCTTGCCGGCCCGCCGGGCCGCGACCCTGCCCATCCTCTCCGCCCTGCGGGAGCTGTGAGCGGCCGGTGCCGCCGGCGACCCCGAGCGGCAGCCGCCTTGTATCAGTCGCCGGAACCGCTCCCGCGGTGTAACTTCATGGTGATGACCCCCAACGGAGATTCCGAGATGGACGCTTGCCCCAGCTGCCCCGCCGCCCCCCGGGAACTGCTTTCCCCCGAGGTCGAGTCGAAACCGCCCTCCCTGGCGAGGACGATCGCAGGCTGGACCTGCATCGTCCTGGGCGTCCTGGGCCTCGTCCTGCCCTTCCTGCAGGGGGTCGCCTTCCTGCTCGCGGGGGCCGCGCTCCTGGGCCCGAGGAGCTACCCCGGTCGCAAGATCTTCGAGTGGGTCGAGCTGGGCCGGCAAGTCGCGGCAAGGCTGAAGGAACGCTTTCGCAAGAAGGCCTGACCCCGCCGCGGCTCGGCTCAGCGGCGGGGCAGCGACTCGAGGCCCTGCCGGGCAACCCGATTGCCGGGCTCACGCGCCAGCGCGGTCTTGAAGTCCTGACGGGCTTCCTCGAGCAGCCCCGCGCGGCGGAACAGGAAGCCGCGTTCGACGCGCCAGGCGGGTTTGATCGCTCCCTTTGTGGCGAAGGCAGCGACGGCGGCCCGCACCGCCAGCTTCAGCTTCGCGGAATCCCGCTCCCGTCCGACCGGCACCTGCTGGGCGAGCGTGCGCGACAGTTCCCACCAGTAGCGAGGTTCGGGCCGGTCGAGGACGACCGACATGGCCAGCATCCGCTCGGCGTCGGCCAGCCGGGAGTAGTCGCGGTAGGCCCACCCCAGGTCGTACCAGATGTTGCCCTCGGAGGGCCGAAGGGCGAGCGCGTGATTGAATCCGCCAAACGAGTCGAGCCGCGACACCTCCGGGTCCACGTTGGTCGGCGCCAGCAAATCCAGGCCGGACGAGGCGCGCAACCCGCGGGAGAGATAGCCCAGGAAGTGCACGGCGACGGCTCGGCGCCAGCTCGCCTCCCAGCTCCCGGGGTCGAGCCGGGACGCCTCCTCGCACTTCTTGATGGCCTCGGAAAAACGGCCGCTCTCATAGTCGAGCTTGGCCTGCTCCATCAGGCTCCGCGTGAGGCGGCTGGCGGCGCTGGTGGGGCCGGAGCCGGCCGGAGCCGGAGGCACGATCATCGACGCGCCGGCCCCGCGCCGGATCACGAGCACCGCCGGCGTGCGCGACGGGTGACGCAGGGTCCCGGCAAAGGAGAACCTGTTGTTGCCATCCCGCAGCAGCTCGAGAGGAACGCGGTCGCCCCTGAGCAAGGCCTGCTTGCCGTTGATCTCGGAGATGGCGAGACTCGACGACGAGGATTCCCAGCGGAGTTCGGCCTGTTCCAGCTCTCCGCAGGCGGCGAGTGCAACCTCGAGCACCGTCGGGTCGGCCCCGGGGGGCGACGTGACGGTCAGCGGCAGCTCCCGCTCCGAGAGCAGCCTAGCGCGAGCGAGCGCGACATCGGCGCCCAACCCTGCCGGTGCGGCCGAGATCGGAAACGGATCCGCTCCGGTCCCGCCAGCGTCCGGCGGCGCCGCGGCAACCACCGGAGCCGGCGCGTCCGGGGGGCGGCGGAGGGCAACGAGGGCCATCGCCAGCAGCGCCAGCAACCAGCAGAGCCCCGCGGCTGCCAGGATCCAGGGCCGCCTCCCGGTCGAAGGCTGCGCCAGCACGGGAGCCGACTCCGTCACCTGTCTTCCCCGGCTGACGCGTGCCGGCCGGCTGCTCGGGCGAGAGACGGGCGGCGCTTGGACCGCCCCCGAGGCCAGGCGGGTGCGGGCGGCCGGAGCCAGTCCGGCTTGCACCGCCTCGGCCGCCACACGCACCGCCTCGTTCATCTCGGAGGCTGTCTGGAACCGGCGCTCCGGATCCGGCTCGATGGCCCGCTCGACCAGCGTGACGACCGCCTGGGGCAGGTGCGCCCCGAGCCGTTCGAGCGCCGGGCCCGGATCCAGCCGGCCGCCCTTCATCATCGTGAGGATCTGCTCGGACGAATAGGGCGGCTTGCCCTCCAGGAATTCGTAGAGCATCACCCCGGCCTGGTACAGATCCCCCCGGGCGTCGGGCTCGGCGGCCCGGCACATCTCGGGCGGGAAATAGGGCAAGGTCCCGAGCATCGCCCCCTCGCGCGTGACGCGCGTGGCGCCGCGCTCCCGGGCCAGACCGAAGTCCGAGAGCATCACGCCGTCCTCGGCGCGGACCAGCACGTTCGCCGGCTTGATGTCCCGATGGAGCACCCCCAGCGCGTGGACCGCGTCAAGCGCGTCAAGCAGCTGCGTCATGACCTGGAGCGCGCGGGCGGGCGTGAAGGCGCCTCGTTCGGTCAGCTCCCGATCGAGTGACATCCCCGCCACATACTCCATGCTGTAGAAGAGGGTGGGCCCGTCCTCGCCGAAATCGTAGATGCGGATGATCCCGGGATGGGAGAGCCGGGCGAGCGCCCGAGCTTCCCGCAGGAACCGCTTGCGGCCCTCGGAGCCCGGCTGGTCGCCGACCTGGACCATCTTCAGGGCGACTTCCCTCTCGAGCCCCTCCTGGACCGCCCGGTAGACGGCACCGGAGCCTCCCGCCCCGAGGAACTGGAGGATCCGGTAGCCCTTGAACGAGGTGCCGTTGGCGAGCATGAACGGGGGAAGCCGGGACGCCGGACCATCCGGGCCGGCTCTGGACATGCTCAATCTACACGAGCCGTGGCGCTCCGGCGCAGCCTGCCACCTCACGGCCGACGCTGGCCGAGACCGTGAGGCGCGGGCCACCGTCGGGGCAGGTGGGCAGTTCGCGCCCACGATTCACGACCCGTTGGACCCGTCGGGTCCGTTGATTCCTTTCGTTTGCCTGGACGGCCGCCTCGCCTCCGACCCCAACTCGCCGGTCCGGATCGGCGTCAACCGCGGGGTCCACGCCCCGGTTGCGGTGGCCAGGGTCCATTGCCTGAGACGCGCGCAGGCCGGCGCGCAGCTCGAGTCGATCGCCAGCAAGGCCGGCGCCGCCCCGGCGGTCTTCTTCGAGGACGACAGGCTCTTCCTCGACGACTCCGCCTCGGGGTCTATCTCTTCGAGTGCCGGGTCCAGTCCGGCCGGCTCGAGCTAGACCGCGTCGATGATGGTGTTGAAGATCGAGCTGGGGCGCATCGCCTTCATCGTCCGCTCGGGATCCGGCGCGTAGTAGCCGCCGAGGTCCATCGGTTTCCCCTGGACCGCGAGAAGCTCCTCGACGATGACGCTCTCGTGCCGGGCCAGTTCACCGGCGAGCTTGCCGAACCTCTTCTTCAGCGCCGCATCCTTGTCCTGGGCGGCGAGTGCCTGGGCCCAGTACATGGCGAGGTAGAAGGTGCAGCCCCGGTTGTCGATCTCGTTGACCTTGCGGGAAGGGAACCGGCCGTTCTCCAGGTACTTGCCGATCGCCTGGTCTAGAGTCTCGGCCAGGACAGCGGCGGTCGGGTTGTCGGCCTTCTCGGCGATCAGCTCGAGCGACGGCACGAGGGCACAGTACTCGCCGAGGGAATCCCAGCGGAGATGCCCTTCCTTGACGAACTGCTGCACGTGCTTCGGGGCGGAACCACCGGCGCCGGTCTCGAACAGCCCGCCGCCATCCATCAGAGGCACGATGGAGAGCATCCGCGCGCTGGTGCCCAGCTCGAGGATCGGGAACAGGTCGGTGAGGTAGTCGCGCAGCACATTGCCGGTCACCGAGATCGTGTTCTCGCCACGGCGGATCCGCTCCAGCGAGAAACGCATCGCCTCGTCGGGCTTCATGATCCGCAGGTCGAGGCCGTCGATGTCGTGGGATTGCAGGGCCTTCCTGACCTTCTTGATGATCTCGGCGTCGTGGCCACGGACCTCGTCGAGCCAGAAGATGGCCGGGCTGCCGGAGGCGCGCGCGCGGGTCACCGCGAGCTTCACCCAGTCCTGGATCGGGGCGTCCTTCACCTGGCACATCCTGAAGATGTCTCCGGCCTCGACCGCCTGCTCGAGCAGGGTGACGCCGGAGTCGTCGACGATGCGAACGGTGCCGCTCTCGGCGACCTCGAAGGTCTTGTCGTGCGAGCCGTATTCCTCGGCCTTCTGCGCCATCAGGCCCACGTTCGAGACACTGCCCATCGTGGAGGGATCGAACTGTCCGTGCTTCTGGCAGTCGGAGATGATCTCCTGGTAGATGGTCGCGTAGCACCGGTCCGGGACCATGGCGACGGTATCCTGCAGCTCGTCCTTGGCATTCCACATCTTGCCGCCGTCACGGACGACGTTGGGCATGGAGGCGTCGATGATGACGTCATTGGGCACGTGCAGGTTCGTGATGCCCTTCCGGGAATCGACCATGGCCAGCGGTGGCCGGGTATCGTACACGCCGGCGAGGTCGCGCTGGATCTCGGCCTTCTCGTCGGCCGGGAGCCGCTCGAGCTTCTCGAGCACGTCGGCGAGCCCGTTGTTGACGTTGGCGCCGACTCTCTTGAGCGCCTTGGCGTGCTTCTCGAGGGCATCCTTGAAGAACACCGAGACGCAGTGGCCGAACATGATCGGATCGGAGACCTTCATCATCGTCGCCTTGAGGTGCAGCGAGAGCAGCGCGCCGTCCCTCCTGGCAGCATCGATCTCGCGCGCGTAGAACTTGCGCAGCGCCGCCACGTTCATCACGGCGGAGTCGATGACCTCGCCCTCCAGCAGCGCCAGCCCCGTCTTGAGCGGCTTCACCTGGCCGCCGGCACCGACGAATTCGATGCGGACCTGGCAGCGCTTCTCGATCGTGGTGGACTTCTCGGTTCCGTAGAAGTCCTTCTCGGTCATGTGGGCAATCCGGGCCTTGGAGCCCGACTTCGGCCACGGCTTCATCATCCGGTGCGGGTTCTTCTGGGCGAACTTCTTGACCGAGGCGGCGGCCCTGCGATCGGAGTTGCCTTCGCGCAGGACGGGGTTGACCGAGGAGCCCAGGACCTTGGCGAACCGGGCCTGCAGGGCCTTCTCTTCGTCGGTCCTGGCCTCTTCCGGGTAGCTGGGAAGGTCGTAGCCCTTCTCCTGGAGTTCCTTGATGGCGCTCTGGAGCTGGGGCGGCGTGGCGCTGATGTTGGGCAGCTTGATGATGTTGGCTTCAGGCGTCTTGGCAAGCTTGCCGAGCTGCGTCAGACAATCGGGGATCTTCTGGGCCTCGGCCAACCGCTCGGGGAAGTTCGCGAGGATGCGTCCGGCGAGAGAGATATCGCTCAGCTCCACCTCGATGCCGGAGCCCCTGAGGAAGCTCTCGACCACGGGGAGAAGGGAGTGGGTCGCCAGCGCGGGCGCTTCGTCGGTCCAGGTCCAGAAGATCTTCGATGTTGGCATGGTTCGTCCTCGGTCGGGGGAGATGACGCCCACCGCGGCTCACCCTGACGCGCCGGCCCGTCCGGCGCAGACTGTCAGGCTGGAGCGCCTCTCGCTGCGCCCCCTGGATAGTCGATCTCGGCCCGATTTGCAATGGCCTGCGCGCCATGTGGGGCCCGGAGACGGTCGCCGCGGGTCGGGGGCGGGCCACGGCCGGGACAGCAAAACCCCAGAGCTTGGACCGTCATGATCCAGCTCTGGGGTTGTCTTTGGGGGGGTGGTGCGCAGCACGCGATTCGAACGCGTGACCTCCAGATCCGCAATCTGGTGCTCTATCCAGCTAAGCTAGCTGCGCAGATCCTGCTCGCAGGAAGGCGCCACTATATCACGGGCGCAGAGTCGAGTCAACCTCGCGACCGGAAACGGGTGCGCGCGCGGAAGGTGGGAAGCCGCGCTGGTACGAGTTCTGCCGGGGACG
>CAZSVK010000041.1:0-20244 GCA_964610245.1 uncultured bacterium | reverse complement strand
CCGACCAACAAGGTGGAGGTGTCGAGCGAGCTCTCGGGCATGGTCGCCAAGGTGCTGGTCGACGAGAACGACCGTGTGAAGAAGGGCCAGATGCTGGCGCAGCTCGATCTCGCGAAGCTCGAGGACGCGGTGACGAAGTCGCGAGCAAGTCTGGAAGCGGCCAAGGCGCAGGTGCGGCAAGTGCAGGCGACGGTGCAGGAAGCGCGCGCGCAGCTTGCGCGGCGACACTACCTGGGGTTCGTGTTCCAGGGCTTCAATCTGCTGGCCCGTACGACGGCGCTCGAAAACGTCGAACTGCCGCTGATCGGCCGCCAGAACCCGGTGGCCTGAATCCTATCGACGCCCTCCGGCACGAGTGAGCAAGCAGACGCGCCTCGACGAACTTGGGGCTCCATCTCACGGACCTTTCGAAGGCCTGGTCCCGCGCGGGTGGAAACGCTCAGGCGGAGAGCCTTCCGATGCCGAGAGATCCAGACCGTGCCCTCTGTCGAACAGGCCAGCGGACCAGGTAGGATGGCGGAACCTGCAACTCACGTCACCTCCGGGGTCCTGACGATCGCGACTATTGAGTAGCTCCCGCGACATGCTCGATGGCGAACTGGCCGACGCGGTCGAGCTGGACGTTCAGCCAGCTCGGCGACCGACTTGGGACAAGTGGCGGGCGCGCGGCCCAGATCTGTGCCAAGGTCCGCCGGTTGCTCCTGCATCCTGTGCGCCGGCGCTGGCTCGTGGGGCGCCTCTTCGAAACGCTCGGGACCTTCCATTCGCCCTTGCTGGTGATGCCGGCAGAGCTGTGCGCGGCGCTCGAACCGATGCTGGGCTTCGTTCCCACGCAGGACGGCGTGCGCAGCTTCCTCGACGACATCGTGCTGCTGAACGTCGAAGACGTGCAGGGCCTTCTATGGCGGCTGGGACCGAACGCCATCGCCTTGGCGAATCGACGGCTATCTCGGGACAAACTGCTCACGTTCCTCCCGCCACGCACCGCCGGTTCGACCGAATCCGCGGTCGCCGAACCCGCCATCTCCGCTCCGGGGCCACTTCCCGCCCGGATTGCCCGCACGGCCCGCCTCACGTTGGCGTTGACCCCGCACGGCCGCCTGCACGTCGTGCCCGACCCCGGGCGCTCCGGGAACCCGCCGTCCCCGGCCGAGGCTGCCGCTCTCGAGGCTTTTGCGCTAGGGCAGGGACGGGGCTTGCTGCACCTGGCCGCGGCGGAGACGAGGTCGCACCTGCTCCCCGTCCTGGATTCTTGGCGCCGCTTCGGGCAGACGTACCTCCGGCGTCTCTGCGCCCGGGGCGAGGTCGAGCCAGGACCCCCCCGGAGGATCGACCGGTTGCTCGAGAGCAAGCAGCGTCTCTCGAACGAACTCCTGCATTGCGACGGCGAGGCCCTGCTGACGGAGATGTCGACCGAGGAAATGCTCGAGGTCGTCTCCCTGGATCTGCACGCGGCGCTCGAGGAGGACGGGGCTTGAGGTCTCGGCCGGTGCCCAAGCCAGCCTGGCAACAACCAGCCGCCGAGCTGTGCGCCCGGCGGCCGGTCTGGAGTCGTGGTACCCCCTACGGGATTCGAACCCGTGCTTTCGCCGTGAAAGGGCGGCGTCCTAGGCCTCTAGACGAAGGGGGCTTGAAGACAGGTTCCAGGTGTCGGGTGGCGGCTGTCAGGACAGCCCACCGAACGAGCCGGGATGATACCGATTCATGCGGGAAAAGGCAAGCTTCATGGCTGCCCCGCCGACACCCGACACCTGACTCCTGCAGTATGGGCCCACCAGGGTTCGAACCTGGGACCAAGCGGTTATGAGCCGCCCGCTCTGACCAGCTGAGCTATGGGCCCGGGATTAGGCTCGGGGCGTGAGGCGTGGGGCATGCCGCGACCGGCGACCGGGAGGCACGTGAGCTACGGCGCTTGCCCGGCGCGGGCCGACCGTCCCGGCCGGCGCGCGCACGTCTGTCCTGCAGCCTCGAGCCTCAGGCCTCGAGCCTCACTTGTGGTAAAAATCCTCCAGCTTCCGGCTCCGCGTCGGGTGCCGCAACCGGGAGAGGGCCTTCGCCTCGATCTGCCGGATCCGTTCGCGAGTGACCCCGAACTTCTGGCCGACCTCCTCGAGCGTGAGCTGCTGCGTCTGGCCGATCCCGAAGCGGTAGCGGATGACGTCGCGCTCACGGCCGTGGAGGGTGGAGAGAACGCTCTGGATCTGCTCCTTGAGCATCGTGTTGGCCACCTCCTCGGTCGGCGACACGGCCGTTTCGTCGGCCACGAAGTTGCCCAGGTTGCCGTCGTCCTGGCTCGAGATGGGAGTCTCGAGCGAGACCGGCTCCTGCGCGACCTTGAGGATGTGCTCGACCTTCTCGAGCGAGAGCGACATATCGTCGGCGATCTCTTCCTTGCTCGGTTCGCGGCCGAACCGCTGCGTGAGGATCCGCGCCACTTTCCGCACCCGGTTGATGTTCTCGACCATGTGCACCGGAACCCGGATGAGCCGGCTCTGGTCGGCCAGCGCCCTCGTGATGGCCTGGCGGATCCACCACATCGCGTAGGTGCTGAACTTGAAGCCCTTCTGGTACTTGAACTTCTCGACGGCCCGGATGAGGCCCTGGTTGCCCTCCTGGATGAGGTCGAGGAGGCCCATGCCGCGGTTGACGTACTTCTTGGCCACGCTGACGACCAGCTTGAGGTTCGCCTTGACCAGCGCCTCGTGCGCGAGGTGGTCGTGCTTCTCGATGCGCTTGGCCAGTTCGACCTCTTCGGCCGAGGAGAGCAGTGGCGTGCGGCCGATCTCCTGCAGGTAGATCTTGATGGCGTCCGAATAGGAGCCCGGTGTGTACTCCGCGCTACCGCGGGCCCGGACCGGCGCCGGCGCGGGCTTGGTGCCGCGTCCGGGCAAGACCTCCCAGGCGTCGATGCCGCCCCGGTTGGCCACCTCGGGATCGGCCTCCGTCGGGGTGATGGCGGCGAGATCGACCTCGCCGTCCATGGTCTCGCCGAGGCCCTCCCTCAACGACGGCAGCGTCATCAGCGACCGGGCGTCCTCGAGGCCCAGCATGCTCTCGGTCTCGCCGCTGTGCGAGATCGGCCGGGCGTTGGAGCGCGGCCGGCTCGTCGAAGGCTTGGTGTACACCGGTTTCGAATCGGCCAGACTCGAGCGCGTCGCCCGGATCCGGGCCGGCCCGGAGAGCGACTTCGGACAGAAATCGGGGATGGGCCCGCTCGGAGGAACCTGCTTCGCCGAACGCGACGTGCGCAGGGCGTTCTGCGGACGAGTCACCGGCGTCACCGCTGCCGCCTGCTTCGGCGCCGGCTTCCGGACCCCAGCCACCGGAGGCTGAGGCTGCGCGGTCTCCGCCTTGCGCTGGCCCTGGGCCGGCGACGGCTGAGAACGGCGGAACGCGAGCGAGGGGGCCACCCGCCGATTGGCGGCGGTCTTCCCCGCACCGGCCGGAGCGACGACGCGCTGAGGCTTGGTCGCCGCCGGCTTGGTCGCCGCCGGACGAACGGAGGCCGCAACCTCGGCCCGCTTGGCCGGGGCCTTGGCGGGCACGGTCTTCGCCTGCACGGCCTTGGCCGGAGCCTTGACCGGAGCCTTGGCGGGCGTCTTGACCGGAGCCTTGGCGGGCGTCTTGACGGCGGCCTTGGCGGCGGCCTTGGCGGGCACCGTCTTGACCTTCGCGGTCTTGACCTTCGCGGCCTTGACCGGAGCTGCCTTCGGCTGAGCGGCTGCCTTCACCGGCTTCGCGGTCTTCGGGCTCGCGACCTTGGCGGGGCTCGCCTTCGACGGCAGGACCTTCGTCTTCGACGTCTTCGGCGCGGCGACGGGCTTGGTCACCTTCTCGGTCCTGGCCGGCACCGTCGCCTTCGACAGCTTGGCGGCCTTCGGCTTGGCCTCGGTCTTCACGGCCACCTTCTTGGCGGGAGCGGCCTTGACGCGCGGCGTCGCGGCGGCAGGTTTGGCCGAGCGCGCGGGCGTCCCGACGACGCGAGACTTCGGCAGGGTGACCGGAGCGGCCTTCGACCTGGACTTGGCCGGGGTGGAGGTCAGCTTCACGGTCGGCTGCGACCTGGCCGGCTGACCCTCGACGGGCGTCGCATGGCGCGGCGTGTCGGTGATGCGGCGGGGCAGGACGACCTTGCCGACGGTCGTGCGCTTGCCGGAAGGTTCGGTGGCTCTGAGTGGCGGCGGCTTTTGGCTCGGGGCGCGCAAGGCGGCGCCGGCCATCGCGGCGCGTTTCGGCGCCGGCACCTGCCGGCCTCGCTTGCTCTGCGCAAACTTCTGACCGATGCTGGGCGGAAGTACCCGGTTCTTCGCCTTGACCGTCTGAGCCTTCGTATCCATCTTGGCCACTTGCACCTGTTCCTATCGTGCCCGGGGCACCGGATCGGCCGGAACCCCGGAGTTTCTCGGGAGCGACTGCAGCTCGTCCGTGACCTGCTTGAACTCACGGAGGGCTTCGTCACCCGCGCCGCCGCTGGAAACGAGCCGCAAGAGCTCCTTCTTGCGGGCCTCCAGACGGTGTCTCTTGATCTCTCTGAGGCAGTCGCCGAGCATCGCCCCGGCGCCCTCCGGCACCACCGCGGGTCGAGCCATCAGCTCGGCCGTGATGGTGCGCCGCAGTTCCTCGTCTTCGCAGTTGGTCAGCAACTGGCTGGCGACGCCGCCAGATTCATCCTCCAGGCCGGCCAGGAGCTGCAGCACCCGCCGGCAGTAAGGATCCTTGAACTCGGAGACCGCCAGCGTCGAGGCGATCTTCCGGTAGTACGCAATGTCGCTCAGCAGGCAGTAGATGAGCGAGCGCTCGGCCTGCACCAGCGGCGACAGCACCTGCATCCGCTGGGGGGGCGGCGCCGCCAGCTCCAGCGCCTGCTTGCCGGGACCGCCGGCGAAGGACTTGCGCACCAGCTCTTCCCCGATGCCGAAGCAGTCGGCGACGCGCTGGATGAAGTTCTGCTGGGAAACCACCGACGGTAGCATCTCGAAGACGCCCGCCATATCGCGCAGCGCGGTGCGGCGGCCTTCGTCGGTCTGCCAGTCGGGATGCCGATCGCGTGTAGCCTCGAAGACGAAATCCTCCACGGGCTGGCCGTTCTCGATGCGCTCCCGCATCGCCTCGGCCCCGTTCTGCTGGACGAACTCGTCCGGATCGATGCCGTCGGGGAGCCGGAGCATCGTGAGCTGCAGCCCGGCCTTCTCGAGCAGGGGCAGCGCCCTCAAGGTCGCCTGCACGCCAGCCGCATCAGGATCGTATGCAAACACCAGCCGCGTGGCCACCTTTGCCAGCTTGCGGATCTGGGTGTCGGTGAGCGCCGTGCCGAGCGTGGCCACCACGTTACGGAAGCCCGCCTGCGCCACGCCGATCACGTCCATGTACCCCTCGACCAGCACGATCGTGCCGCCCGCGGCCGCCGCCGCAGGCCCGGCCCGGTGCAGGTTGAAGAGCACGCGACCCTTGCTGTAGAGCGGCGTCTCGGGCGAGTTCAGATACTTCGGCTGGCCGTCACCCATGACGCGCCCGCCGAAGCCGATGACCCGGCCCGATTCGTCCTCGATCGGGAAGATGATGCGGCCGCGGAAGTAGTCGTAGATTCCCGACTCCTTGCCCTTCCGCGCCAGCCCGAAGCTCACCAGTTCCTCGGCAGGATATTTCTGGGCCACCAGATGATCGCTCATGCGCCGCCAGTCGTCCGGCGCGAAACCGATGCCGAACTCCTTGAGCGTCGCCTCCGTCAGCCCGCGCGACTGGAGGTACTGACGGGCGGCCGGCGCGCCGGAGAGCGCCTTGCGGAAGAAGCCCTGCGCCTCGCGCATCAACCCGTAGGCTCGGCCGAAGTCGATCTCGCTGCCCTTGCCCTTGTAGGGGGTCAGGTCGACCCCCACCATGGTCGCGACCCTCTCGAGGGCCGCGGGGAAGCTGAGGTTCTGGATCTTCATCAAGAAAGTAAAGACGTCGCCTCCGGCCCCGCACCCGAAGCAGTGGAAGATTCTCTTTCCCGGGTGGACCGTGAAGGAGGGCGTTTTCTCGTTGTGAAAGGGACAGAGTCCGCTGTAGTTCGCCCCGGATCGCTTCAGCCGGACATGGTCGGCGACCACGGCCTGGATGTCAGCCCGCTCGCGAATCTCGTCCACGACCCCCTGGGGGATGCCCTTCAGGCTTGCCATGCCGCTCCAGACCCGAATGTGCTCCGCTCGACCCGGGGAAAAAAACTCGGCGCATGGTATCAGAACCTACCCGTCGATGCAATCAGAAAGTACCCCTCGGGGACTCGCTTCCGTCTGTCCGCGAGCCGATGGCTACCTGGAGTCCGGTCATCATGATGCAACCTGGAGAGCCTGCCATGGCGGAACCCCGCAAGACCCTCAGTCTCCCCCCCGAGAACCACCAGAAGACCCGCCTCTGGCAGCTCGACCACCCGCGCACCCGTCTCGAACCGGCCGAGCCCGGCCGCTGGTTTCCGACGCTCTCCGGGTGGCTGCGACGGCGCGGCTGAGCCGGCCCACCCAGGTCGTCGCAACCGTGCGTCGTTGACTCGCCTGCTCCGAGAGGGGTATTGTCCGCATCCGAAGGCGAGATCGGATGGAACAGGATGACTTCGAGCTCATCGAGCAGACCCGCCGCGGCGACCAATCCAGCTTCGAGGTTCTCTACCAGAGATACGTCAAGCGGATCTTCAACCTGGCCTACCGCATGGTCGGGCCGGGCGCCGACGCGGAGGAGTTGACCCAGGAGGTCTTCCTCCAGGCCTTCAAGAACCTCCAGCATTTCAAGGGGCAGTCGAGCTTCTATACCTGGCTCTACCGCATCGCCTGCAACACCTGTCTCCAGTTCCTGCGAAAGAAGTCCCGCAGCCGCGAGACCGTCAACTACGACGACCTCGCCGAGGTGGAGATCGAGGGCCACGAATCGCCCGACCCGCTCGACGAGATCGAGCGCCGTGACCTCGCCCGCCGCCTGGAGCAGGCCCTGGGGCAGCTCCCGGACAGCCAGCGGATGGTGCTCGTCCTGGGCCCCATCGAGGGACGCTCGTACGAAGAGATCGCCGAGATCCTCGGTCTCACCGTGCCGGTCGTGAAGGGCCGGCTCCACCGCGCGCGCGAGAACATCCGGCGGATCTGCAAGACCGGGCCCGAGAACCAGGCCGCCGAGGCCGGCGCCGGTGAAGACCCGGAATGAAGGCTGCAATTCCTTCGTAACTTATGGGATGCTTCGGGAACTATCAGTAACGTGAGATGACCAGACCAACAACCCTTCACGCCTGTCAGGGGTGAGCAAGATGGAGTGCCGGGAGTTCCTGTCCAATCTGTCCGAGTTCGTGGACGGCCGTCTGGAAGAGGCCGAATCGCGGGCTCTCGAACAGCATGCCGCTGACTGCGCAGGCTGTGAGAACCGATTGAAGGACTACCGTGCCTTGAGCGCCGCCCTTCCCCTGGCCTTCTCCGAGGCCGAGCCCCCCACCGCCAAGATGTGGGCCGCGATCCGGTCCCAGCTTCCCGCCACCGTGCCCGCACGGCGGGGCCTTTTCGACCTGGCGCTCGACTTCGTGCGCGATCACGCCCTGGCACTCGCGCCCGTCTCGATCGCGGCCGTGGCCCTCGTCGCCTACCTGGGCTTCAGCACCGGAACGCCCGCCACCGTCGCCCAGGTTCCGGCGCCCGGCGCGGGACGCATCTCGACCCACAGCTCGGGCGAACAGCGTCAGATCCAGGAACTGGACGCGCGCCGCTGGGATTACATCGAAACTGGCTTCAAACAGTACGCTCGCACGGTGCGCTCCAAGCACTCCATGCGATAGGATGGGCGATGTCATGCCCGCCCGAGCGCGCCAGTTCCTGACCCTCGCCGCCGCGGCCGCTCTCGCGGTCTGCTGCGCGCCGCCGTCCCACGCCCAGCCCGGGGCCCGGCCGGTTCGCGTCGAGCCCTGGCAGCAGCGTGAAGGGCCTCCTCCCCTGGCACTGCCGGTGCCTCGGCGGATGCCGGCCGTTTCCGCCCCAGCCCCGGCCTTCAGCGTCGAAGAGAAGAGCGTCCTCGAAGGCGAGAGACTCTTCGGCGAGGCGAGGGCGCTCACGGGTCGCCGCCAGTACGGACAGGCCGCGGATCGCCTGAAGCAGCTCATCCGGCTGCCCTTCCCGCCCGATCCCGCCGCGCGGGAGCTGATGGCCGGCGCCCACGCCAGCCTGGCGGAGGTCCTCCTCCTCCAGCGGAGCTACCGAGAGGCCGATGCGGTGGCCCGCCAGGGGCTCGGCTACGCCGGCTCCGATCAGCAGCCCACCTATCTGCGAGGCGATCTCTACGAGCTTCTCGGGCGCATCTCCGAGAATCTGGGCGACCGCGCAGGCGCTGCGGAGAACCATCTCCGGGCGAAGAGATTCCGCGGCCAGGGCGGCCGCTGAGCCAAGTCTCACCTCGACGGGCGCTCGGGGTCGTCCTCAGGCCCGCTGACCCAGCAGCGAGCCGAACCAGTGGCGCAGGCCGGCGACGGCGCGTCGAGCCGGAGGCGCTTTCACAGCCGGCTGCAGCATCCGCCGGCACTGGTCGCGCAGCTCCACGACCGCGCGATCCCACGGGCCCTCGTTCAGCAACTGCTCGCACAGCCGCAGACTGCTCCGATGGTCCTTCGCCCGCGCCAGGAGCTGGGCGATGAGCCAGCGCACGTCGCGTCCCTCCGCCGGGACGGCACGCGCGTAGGCCTCCAGCACGCGCACCGCCTCCCGCAGGTCCCCCTGGTTCTCGTACAGGTTCGCAAGACGAAGGCTGATCGCTCGCGACGGCGGCGCCAGCGCGACCACCCGGCCGTAGGCCCGGATCGCCTCCCCGTGCCTGCCGGTCTTGAGCGACAGGTCGCCGAAGATCTCCCAGGCCCGGGGGTTGGTCTCGTCGACACTCAGAAACTTCTCCAGCAGAGGCAGGCACTCCGAGTGCTTGCCCGCCTTGAACAGGCCGAGCACCTCGCGCAGCATCTCCAGCCGGGCGGCACGGTCCGGGCCCTGCCCCGCCGCCGCCGGCATCGCCACGGCCTGGGCAACGGGCTCGATTCGCGCCGCGGTGCCGGCGCCGCCATGGGCAGGCCGCTCGACCGGTTCGGCGGCTGCCTGGACCGGGCGCGCACTCACGGCCACCCTCGGCGCGGCGCAGGCCAGAGCCTCCCCCGCCGGAAGTTCGGCCGCCGTGTACCCTGCGTCATCGCAGCGCGAGACGAAACGTTCCAGGAAATCCACCACCTGGCCCAGGCGGGTGCTGTCGAACGGCGAGAAGAGTACCGGCAGCTGCGCCAGCGTCAGCGCCCCCTCGACCCGCATCCGGGCGATGTCGAAGAGCGTGTCGATTCCGAGCAACCGCACCGACTCCATCGCGGCGTGCGCTCGAAGCACCGGCTCCAGTTCCGCGGCGTAGCCCGCCGCCAGGACCAGCACGACGGTTCCACGCGACTCGGCGAAGATGCCCCCGAGCGCGTGCATCCCGTTCAGCTGACTCAGCAGATGCTCCAGGTCGAGCTTCGTGAGGCGATCGGCATGGACGTTCACGCACGCGAAGTTCCGCGAGTCCATCCACCACAGCCCGTCGAAGGGCAGCCACCCCCGCGCCTGGCGGTCGTAATTGCCGTACTGCACTTGCATTCCGGCGCGCTTCGCCACGGTGTGCACCAGGTCTTGCAGCGCGCTGCGGTGCATGCTGTCGCGCGGCGACTGCAGGCTCTGGAGCGCCCACGCCTCCAGATCCACCAGCGTCACGGCCGCGCTCTCGATGTTCTCCCGGAACCGCAGCGTCGCCACCGAACCGTCGGCGAGCTGACCGACCTGAGCCAGAATCCAGTCGATCGAGACCGACGTCTGTGGCACCGGCCGGTTGGCGGCCGCGTTGGTACTCTGGTTCGAGAGGCTCTCCACAGCGGCCTCGGCTGCCTGGCGTTTTGACATGGTGGGCTCCGGGAAGCCCCGCGAGGATGCAAGGGGTCCCCGTTCTGCCATCGGCATCACGGTGGCCCGGCTTGAGCCCGGCAATACCTGGAGAGCCCCTCGAGGAACAGGCTTCGCGCCTCGAGACCCGAGTTTCTATTTCCCTGGCGCGGCCTCTCCCGAGCGGATCTGGTCGAGGAAGACCTCGCTGCTCATCAGCACGTCGATGGCGCGCTGGAGCTGCGAGTCGGCCTTGAGCAGGAACTCGAGGTCGACCGGCGGCTTCGCCGGCTTTCCCGCCTGAGGCGTCGTGTCGTCGAGGAAGCGCGTGCGCTGCTCGCGCAGCTTCCTGACCTGCTCCTCGTTCATCTGAGGCAGATCGACTTGCACGTCGGGCTGCAAGCCGCGATTGTGGATGAGGGTCCCGGCGGGCGTGTAGTAATAGGCGGTCGTGAGCGCCAGGGCCGACCCGTCGGACAGCGGCAGCACCGTCTGGACGCTGCCCTTGCCAAAGCTCTTCTGGCCGATGAGGATGCCGCGCCGGTGATCTTTGACCGCGCCGGCCGTGATCTCGGAGGCGCTCGCGCTGCCCCCGTCGATCAGGACCGCCAGCGGGAACGGCCTGTGGGCCGACCCGAACGACACGTACTTGGTCTCGTTACCCGCGTTGTCCTTGACGCTGACGATGGTCGAGCCCTTCGGCAGCAGCACGCGGCAGACCGCCACGGCCGCCTCGAGCAGCCCGCCCGGATTGTGCCGCAGATCGAGGATGAGCCCCTTCATCCCCTGCTTCTCGAACTCGGTGACCCGCTTCTCGACGTCGTCGCCCGACGTCTGGATGAACTGCGAGAGGTAGATGTAGCCGAGCTTCCCGTCGAGCATCCGGGAGCTGACCGAGGGCACCAGGATCTCCTCCCGGACGAAGTCGAACTCGACCAGCTTCTTCTGGCTCTCGCGGTACATCGTGACGTGGACCTTCGTCCCGATCTTGCCGCGGAGCAGGTTGGCCACGTCGCTGACGCTCTTGCCCTTCACCGGCTCGTTGTCGATCTTCACGATCTCGTCGTTGGATTCGACGCCCGCCCGGAAGGCCGGCGTGTTCACCAGCGGCGAGATGACCAGGATGCGGGTTTCTTTCTGGCCGATGATGATGCCCAGCCCCCCGAAGGAGCCGCGGGTCTCGATCTGCATCTCCTTGAAGCCCTCGGGCGGCATGAAACGCGTGTACGGATCGCCCAGCTTCCCGAGCAACCCCTCGATCGCCCCGTAGACGAGCTTGTTCTCCGTGGTCTTCTTGGGCTCGACGTACTGCTTGCGAACGTAGTCGAGCACCTCCTGGACCAGCGCCAGCTCGCCGAAGACGGTCAGGCTGAGCTTGCCCGCCTGGGCCTGAGCGCCGCCGGAGAGCCAGAGGACGTTCAGCCCGAGCGACGCAACCGCGGCGACAGCCAGGGTCGAGATGAAGAGCTTCCGAGCGATTCTCATGACATGGATCCTCAGTCAGCCCACGGTGCCCGTCTGGGCTCGCCGGAGTCCGGGGCCGGCCCTCCCGCCAGAGGGAAGCCCTCCCCGGCCCGCTCCCGCGAGAGGGCCGTCTCCGGGCGACGGGTCACTGCTTCTGCCGCTGACCGTATTCGAAGAAGATGTTGGCGCTGATCAGGATATTGATGGCCCGCACCAGCACCGTGTCGTGCCGCTTGACCAGCCGATAGTCTTCGAGGATTCCATCGGTGGTCTTCAGCTTCGGCTTGCCGTCCGGCCCCGCCTCTTCGTCCTCGTCCGGATGATCCTCGTCGAGTTCAGCGGTCGTTCCGGTGGTGCTGTTGGCGCTCTCCACCGAGGAGGTCGAGGTTTGCGCGCCGGTCGAGGTGACCGAAGCGGTCTTGGTCGTCGAACTGGTCGCGGGCAGGCCCTCGCAGAAACGGACGAACTCCTGACGAAACTTCGCCATCACATCGGGCGCCGGCAGCTCGGCCTTCATCGAGATGTCCGGCTTGACCCCCTCCGAAGAGAGGTCGCGACCCGACGGGCTGAGGTACAGCTCGGAGGTGAGCTGCAGCCGCCAGCCGCCCTCCAGCTCGAGCACCTTCTGCGCGCTGGCCTGGCCGTGCGTCTTCTCGCCGATGACCACGGCCCGCTTGTCGTCCTGCAGGGCGGCTGCGAGGATCTCGGCGGCCCCCGCGGTTCCCTCGTCGCAGATGACCACCATGTGCATCGTCGCGGAGGTCGACTTGTCGGTCGAGCGCGTCACCGGCGCGGCATCGCGGGTCTGGACTTGCGCGACCGGTTTGCCGCTCTCCAGGAACAGGCCGGCCGCCGCAACGGCGTCGTCGACCGTGCCCCCGGCGGTGCTGCGCAGGTCGAGAACGAGCCCGATCAGGTTCTGCTTCTGCAGCTCCTCGAACCGGGCCTTCAGCAGGTCGACCCCGCTCTTGTCGAGCTGGTTGACCGCCAGGAAGCCGATGTTGCGTCCGAGGGGGCGACCGTGGGCGGCGGTGGCCACGGCCTCCCGCTTGACCGCCGTGTCGAGGAAGCGCTTGCCGCTCCGCCGGTAGGCCACGAGCCGCACCGTCGAGCCGGCGGGCCCCGCGAGCAACGCCTCGAGCTGGTGCAGGTTCTTGCCGAGGGCCACGTCGTCGCCGACCTTCAGCAGCACGTCACCGGGCATGAATTCTTTCTGGAAGGCATCGGTGCCGGTGAAGACCGCGAGGATCGTCGGAACGCCGTCGACCAACCGCACCACCAGACCCGGAGCGGGCTGCCCGGCGGCCTGCTTCTCGTCCTTGTCCGAGTACAGGAACGAATTGCCGGAAGGATCGACCTGCCAGAGCATGCCGTTGACGGCCGCCTCGGACGCCTTGCCGGCCGAGATCCGCGAGATCACGGGATAGTTCGATTCGACGGTCTTCAGGGCCGCCTGGACCAGGTTGTCGGGGCCGGTCAGGGTCGCCGCGGCGCTCGCCGCAGAGGCGATCCCGGGTAGCAGGGACAGCAGCAGCCCCAGAGTGATGGAGTTCACATTTCGACGGATCATCTGTTCCTCCCGAGCATCTGCCTTCCGCCCTGGAGCCACCGGAGGGGATCCTGGTGGGAGGCGTTCTGGCGGATCTCGAAGTGTAGTGTGGTGTCTCTGGCGGCAGGGCCGTCATTTCCGACGGTGCCGATGGCCTGTCCGCGGACCACGTCCTGGCCAACGGGGACGAGTATGTCATCCAAATTACCGTAGATCGAGATAATCTTGTCGGGGCTGCCTCCGTGATCGAGGAACACCACCTTGCCGAAATTCGGCATGTTTCCTCGGTGCATCACCTTTCCGGCGGCGATGGCCCGGACCTGCTGCGGGCGGTTGATGCTGATGTCGATCCCGGGGTTGAAGTAGAGCGAACCGGTCTCGCTCCGGGACTGGCCGTAGGTCCGCACGATCTGGATCTCCTGGCGCGTGTCGATGGGCCAGGCAATCCGGCCGGGACGTAGCGAACCGGCACCCCCGGGCGACGACTCGGGCAGCTCCGGCGGCGGCGCAATGACGACCGGGCCCGAGGGTTCGGGCTCCGGTTCGGGCGGCGGCAGCCGGCCTGCCGGTTCTCTGGTGATCTGACGCATCTTCGAGTCGATGTAGGCCAGAGAGTCTTGCAGCTGCGAGGCCCGTTCGAGCGCCCGCTTCTTCTCCTTGGCCAGAGACTCGAGAATCTCCTGGCCGCGGACGATGGTAGCCGACAGGTCGCGGCCGGTCTGCTCTTTCTGGCCCCGGGTATCTTCCAGCTCCTTGCTCGCGGCCTCCAGGGCCTGCTGCTTGGCCGCCAGGTCCTTCCGGGTCCGTTGCAGCTTCTCCAGTTCCTTGTAGTCCTGCTGGAACACGTACTGGAGGACCTTGTAGCGGCGAGAGAACTCGGAGAGGTCCTTCGAGTTGATCACGAGCGCCAGGAACGGCCTGTTCTTGAGCTTGTAGAAGTGCGCCAGTCCCCGGGTGAAGCGCTCCAGGTGCTCCTGGTGCGCCGCCTCTGCCTGCCGCAACTCGAGGCGGATGCGCTCCAGGCTCTGCACCGCCCGCGTATGCTTGAGGTTGACCGTGACCAGATCTTCTTCCAGGGTCCTGGCCTGCTGAACGTTGTCGTTACGTTGTCTCTCCAGCTCCTGATACTGGGAAGCGATGGAGACCAGCCGGACCTTGACGGTCTCGAGCTGCTCGCTGACGGCGCGCCGGCGAGAGTCGTCCCGTTCCCCACGACCCTGGGCGCCCAGCGAGGCGGCCAGGGCGAGGAGTAGCAGACCACAGAGGCCCCGAGTTGTGTCCGGCATACGCACTGGCAATCTCCAGGAACCTCGCGGCCCCCCGGCTCACACGGCGATCCGCCGAAGGCTGATCAGACTGCCCAGCAGGCCCAGCAGGACCCCCATCGTGACCAGCTGCCAGGAAAGACGGAGGAGGTCGCTCGTCTCGTTCACCAGCTTCAGGAAAGGCGCGATGGCCAGGAGCCGGGACACCAGCACCGGGTAGCCCGCCAGCAGGATGCCCAGGGCGATGAGCGCGCCGAAGAAGCCCTGCAGGAAGCCCTCGATGAGGAAGGGAGTGCGAATGAACCAGTTGGTGGCTCCCACCAGTTTCATGATGCCGATCTCGGTACGCCTCGCGTAGACGGTGAGCTTGATGGTGTTGGCGATGATCATCAGCGAAGCGCTGCCCAGCACCAGCACCAGTACGAGCCCCACCGAGCGCGCCAGATCGACGAGCTTGAGGATGGCCCCCACTTCGCGCTCGCCGACGCTCAGGTCCTCCACTCCCGGCCAGCTCTTCGCCCTCGCCACGAACGCGTCGAAGTCGATGCCCTCCTGGAGCCGCAGGTCATAGGACTCGGGCAGCGGATTGTCCCGGACCTCGAAGTCGGACCAGCCCATCCATTCCTTGACCGAGTCGAGCGCCTGATCGCGCGACACGAACTTGTGCGAGAGCACCGCGGGGTCGCTCTCGAACCGGCGCGTCAACGCCTGCTTCTGCGGGTCGGCCAGGTCTTTCGTCACGTAGACCGTGAGCTGGAGCTGAGAGCGCAGCGCCTTCAGGTTCTCGTTCATGTTCCTCATGAAGAGCAGGAACGAGCCGAGGATGAAGAGCGTGATCGCAACCGTCGACAGCGTCGCCAGGTTCATGGCGAACGCCTGCCGGAAGCCGTCGAAGGCCTCGCGCAGGTGAAAGCCCAGGTTGCGGAGGTTATCCCTCATTTCGCGTCCCGTTGCCGCCAGGACCTCCGCTATGCGCCGGTCGGTTCAGCACGTGTCATCGCCCATTGTAACAGTCCGCTCTCCGCGCCCCCGCGTCACTTGAAGCTGTAGATCCCCTTCGGCCGATCGGCGGTGAGCTTGCCCTCCACCAGGCCCACGACCCGCTTGCCCATCCGGTTGACGATCTGGCTGTTGTGAGTGGCCACCATCACCGTCGTGCCCCGCTTGTTGATCTCCGCCAGGATGTCCATGATCTCGAGCGAGAGGTCCGGGTCGAGGTTGCCCGTGGGCTCGTCGGTGAGCAGGATCGACGGGTTGTTGACGATCGCCCTCGCGATGCACACGCGCTGTTTCTCGCCGCCCGAGAGCTGCAGCGGCGTGAAGTGCTTCTTGTGCCCCAGCCCCAGCAGGTCTAGCACGCTGTTCGTCTTCTCCATCACATCGGAGTGAGCGGCCCCCGTGACGCGCAGCGCAAAGGCCACGTTGTCGAAGACCGTGCGGTTGTCCAGGAGCCGGAAGTCCTGGAACACCACGCCGATGCTCCGGCGCAGGTAGGGGACCTTCGAGGCGTTCAACCGCTCGATGTTGCGCCCGTCCACGATGACGTGCCCGGCCGTCGGCAGCTCGTCGCGGAAGATGAGCCGCATCAACGTGGTCTTGCCGGCGCCGCTGGGCCCGACCAGGAACAGGAACTCGCCCCTGGCAATGTGGAGATCGATGTTGCGAAGAGCTTCCATCCCGTTGGGGAAGATCTTCGTCACGTTGTACATCTGGATCATCGAGCCACTCCTCGCATCGCCGCCCAGGCGCCCTTCACCGCGGGTGTCGGCCCTGGACTCTAGGCTGGAAAGGGTCTGCGAATGCAAGGCCACTCCTCGCTGCCGGAGGCACCGCGCTCCGTCGTTCCGTCCGCTCTGCTCACTGGTCCGCCGACAGATCCAGTGCCCTGAATTGCAGCGCCTCGGCCAGGTGCTCTTCCCGGATCTCCGCGCTGGCCGAGAGGTCCGCGAGCGTCCGCGCCACCCGCAACAACCCGTGATAGCCTCGAGCGCTCAGGCCGTGGGCCGTGGAGGCGCCGTCCAGCATCCGTTGCTCGGCGCCCCCCAGCCGGCAGTGCTCCTGCGTCTCGCGCACCGTCATCCGGCCGTTCGTGGGCGTCCGGGAGCCGGTCAGCCTCGCCGCCTGCAACTGGCGGGCCCGGGCAACCCTCTCCCGGACCGTCGCCGAACTCTCCGCGGAGGACGACGGACGCAGTTGCGCCAGCCCCAGGCGCGGGACCTCGAGGTGCAGATCGATCCGATCGAGCAGCGGGCCGGACAGCCTGCCCAGATACCGTCGCACCTGCATCGAGCTGCACTGACAATCCTTCTCCCCGTCTCCTCGGTAGCCGCACGGGCACGGGTTCATCGTCGCCACCAGGGAGAAGTCGGCCGGGAAGACGGCCGTGCCGTGGGCCCGCGAGATCTGCACCCGCCGGTCGACCAGGGGCTGCCGCAGCACCTCCAGCGCGCTCCGCCGAAACTCGGTCACCTCGTCCAGGAACAGCACGCCCCGATGGGCCAGGCTGATCTCGCCCGGCCGCGGCACGCGACCGCCTCCCACGAGCGCCACATCCGAGGCGGTGTGGTGCGGCGAGCGGAACGGCCGTCTCCGGAGCAGACCGCTCGCCTCGCCCAGGAGACCGGCGACGCTGTAGATCTTGGTGACCTCGAGCGCCTCCGGCTCGGTCAGCTCCGGCAGGATGGTCGGCAGTCTCTCGGCCAGCATCGTCTTGCCGGACCCCGGAGGCCCGACCATCAGCAGATGGTGGTCGCCGGCCGCCGCCACCTCCAGCGCCCGACGAGCGGTGAACTGCCCGACCACGTCAGAGAGATCCACCTCCGCGGGCGCGGGCGCCGCGGCCACCGCCCCCCCGATGGCGCCGCGCATGGGCCGAGACAGGCTGCAGCGGCCAACAAGCGAGCCGGCCGCCTCTGGAAGATCTCGTACCAGCCCAGCCGGGACGCCGGACACCGCCGCGGCCTCGGCCCCGTTGTCTCGCGGGATCATCAGCTCCAACCCTTCGCAGCCGGTCTCGCGCCTCAGAAGCGGCAGATCGCAGACCATGCTCAGGACACCTCGCACCCGGCGAGCGGTGCCGTCGAGCGCCAGTTCGCCGGTGGCCACCACGGAACCCAGCGAATCCGGCGGGACCTGCCCGCTCGCCGCCAGCACGCCGAGGGCGATGGGCAGATCGAAGGAGGGGCCTTCCTTGCGGAGGTCGGCCGGCGACAGGTTCACCGTGATGCGCCGCACCGGGAAATCGAACCCCGCATGCCGCACCGCCGACCGGACCCGCTCGCGGCTCTCCTGCACGGCGGCGTCGGGCAGCCCGACGATGTGGAACGCGGGGAGGCCCGGCGAGATGTCGACCTCGACCCGGACCAGATGGGTATCGAGGCCGACAATCGAGCCGCTGTAGACGGTGGCTTGCATGAGCAGGGGTCAGGGGTCAGGGGTTAGGGGTTAGGGGTTAGGGGCCGGGTTCCGGCGGTCACTTCTTGGGGTACTCGTAGAAGCCGCGACCGCTCTTGCGACCCAGGTAGCCGGCGAGGACCATGTTCCGGAGCAGCGGGCACGGCCGGTACTTGGAATCGCCGAATCCGCGGTAGAGCACTTCCATGATCGAGAGGCAGGTATCCAGGCCGATGAAGTCGGCCAGCTCGAGGGGCCCCATCGGATGGTTCATCCCGAGCTTCATCACGGTGTCGATCGCCTCGCGAGTGGCGACGCCCTCCATCAGGGTGTAGACCGCCTCGTTGATCATCGGCATCAGGACCCGGTTGGAGACGAAGCCGGGATAGTCGTTCACCGTGACCGGCGTCTTGTCGAGCCGCTTCACGAACTCGAGCGCGGCGCCGTGAGTCTCGTCGGAGGTGGCGTGGCCGCGGATCACCTCGACCAGCTTCATCAGGGGAACGGGGTTCATGAAATGAATGCCGAGGAAGCGCTCTCCCCTGCCGGAGGCGCCGCCGAGCGCCGTGATGGAGATCGACGACGTGTTGGTCGCGAGCACCGTCGCCGGGGGGCAGAGCTTGCCCAGCTCCGAGAGGATGGCGGTCTTCAGTTCGAGGATCTCCGGCACCGCCTCGATCGCCAGATCCGCGGAGGCGCAGTCGGACAGCTCGGTGGTGAAGGTCAGCCGGCCGAGCGCCGCGTCTCGATCGGCGGCGGCGAGCTTGCCCTTCTCGACGAACTTGCCGAGGCTGCCCTGGATCGTCGCGCGAGCGCGGTCCAGACAAGCGGGGGACACGTCACGAACGGTCACTGCCAGACCGGAGACGGCTGACACCTGGGCGATCCCGGCCCCCATCTGGCCCCCACCGATCACGGCGATCTTGTTGAAACCCATCTGGAACCTCCTCGCACCGGGCCGGGCGGGACTGCGGCCGAATCCCTGCCCCGACCCGAACTCGCAGGAGGATAGACGAGCCCCGGCGGCCAAGTCCATCTGTGACCGATGACCCAGGCTGACCCAGGCTGACCTGGACTGACGCGCGCTGACACGCCCTGGCCGCCGGGCCGCGGCGCGGACGGCCACCGGAATCCGGAGCCCGCCGACCGGGATCCGGAGGGGACGGGCGCTCGAAAATCGCGAGATCCAGCTCCTGGAGCGGCCTTCACGCTCTGGCCCGGGACGTGCCTGGCGACGCCGTCCCGTTTCCTCGACAGCCCTGGCCCTCGCCCCCACCGGCAGGGCCTCGGCCCCGACCAGGCTCCGGAGGTCTCGAATGAACTTCACTCCCGACGTCGCCCCCTCGTCGCCGGCCGACGAGGGCTGTCACCCGCCCGTGCTGGATCTGGACCGTCGCGCCCTGCTGCTCCCGGGCAGCGTCCCCCTCCCGCTTCGAGGCCGCGAGATCCCCTTCCGGCTGCTCGAGACGCTGATCCGGAGCTCGGGGCAGCCGGTGACGAAGCGCGAGCTTTTCGAGCAGGCCTGGCAAGCCCGCTACCTGGGAAAGAGCCACGACGGCCGCCTGCACTTCCACATCGGAAGGCTGCGGGCCTGGCTGGGCGCCCTGGGTGAAGGCCTCCGCGTTCTCGGGGCGCGGCGAAACGGCTACCGCCTCGCGGGCCGATGCGAGCTGCGGGGCCGCGTTGCGACGACCGACAAGACGGCGCCGCTCGACGAAGACCTGCCGGCCGAGGAGCGCCTCCACGCGGTGCTGCGAGAGGCGGGAGAACTCACGAACCGCGACTACGCCGCCACGTTCGGCGTCTCGCGTTCCGCGGCGTTCCGCGCGCTCGCGGCCTGGACCCGGGCCGGCTTGCTGACCCGGCTAGGAAACGGCCGCGCCGTCCGATACACGCTCGCGGGCACGTGAGGCGGCCGTTCCGGTCAGGGTCGGCTCTCGGTGCAAAAGACAAACAATAAAGTCTTGCGAGTGCCTGTTTTTGTCATTATACTTCGGTGAACAGACGTTCAAGAGTGAGGGGAGATGTCGATGAGCGACGCACTGACGAGCCGGCAGCGGGAGATCCTGGACTACCTCGTGGCGCACGTCCAGTCCACGGGGCTGCCTCCGACGATCCGCGAGATCGGCCACCGGATGGGGCTGGCCTCGACGAACGGCGTCTTCCGGCACCTGCGGGCTCTGGAGCAGAAGGGCTACATCGCCCACGATCCGGAGAAGGCGCGCTCGATCCGGATCGTCGGCTACAACGAGATCCTGCGGCTCAACATGCGGCTCAATCGCATTCCCGTCCTGGGGCGAGTGGCCGCGGGCAAGCCGATCCTCGCCCAGGCAGAGGAGTCGGGCGATCACCTCACGGTGGACGGGTCGGTGTTCGGCGCTGAGGCGAACTTCGCGCTCGAGGTCCAGGGAGACAGCATGATCGAGGCCGGCATCCGGGAAGGCGACCTGGTGATCGTGAGGTCCCAGTCGACGGCCGAGCCGGGCGACATCATCGTGGCCCTGATCGGCGACGACGCTACGGTGAAGCGGTTCGACCGAGAGGGCGGCAACCTGGTGCTGCGACCCGAGAACTCGTCGATGCAGCCGATGGTGTTCGAGCCCGACAGCGCCGGCTTCACGATCGAAGGCAAAGTCGTGGGAGTTATCCGGCGCTATCGGTGAGTGCCGGCGCTACAGCCGAC
>CAZSVK010000040.1:0-20506 GCA_964610245.1 uncultured bacterium | reverse complement strand
CTAGCCTCGATGAGCCGCACGAGCGGCGTGGCTTCCGTCGCCCTGCCGACGGTCATGCCCTCGCGCGCCCGGGCCGCGACCGAGCGACTGGGCGTTCCGACGGTTCTCGCCCGCGGCACGCCGCCGTCCCGGAGCCGCTGGTGGCGAGGCGTCCTGGCGGCCGGAGGCCTCCTGGCGCTCGCAGCGGGGGTTGCGGCGCTGGCAGGTTCAGGGGCGCTCTCCAGGCCAGCTCCCGCGCCAGCGGTCCGGGCGGCCGCGCTCGCGCCCGTGGCGTCACCCGCCACGCCGTCGGCGCCGGCCGTCCGCCCTCCGCCCGCGCGAGTCGACGATGCGTTGCTGCAACGGCTCTGCGACGCCGTGCACCCCTCCGAGTTCCAGTGGAAGCTCCGCGCCGGCATGAGCGCCGAGGGGATGCGGCAGAGGTTGGAGAACAAGCGAGTGCTGCCGATCGTCCGGCAGTTGTTGCTGGCGGGCGGAGCGCTGCCGATGGAGGGATTTCGCGAAGACCTTCTGGTGAAGGCGGTGGAATCGGTGCAGACGCTGCGCGTGGCCGTGGGCCGCTTCTGGGCCATGGGGCTGGAGCTTCCGGCCGATTACGCGCAGCTCGCCGAGAGGTCCTTCCCCCTCATCCACGGTCTGCCGGCCGGGGCCTCGAGGGTGCTCGAGGTCGGCGGCGGCTTTCCGGTGGAGGTGACGCTCGAGCTGGTCGTGATGCTGGGCGAAGAGGGCTTTCAATGGCCGCTCCAGATACCGGCCGAGGTGCTGGCCCGGTGGAAACGTCAATCGCCTCGCCGGCTCTGGTGGGTGCTCCTGATTCGCTCGATGAACGTCCGCTGCGTGGTCGACGTGCGCGTGCAGACCGCCCCCGGATACGAGCGGTTTCCCCTCTTCGCCATCAAGGGCCCCGTGAGCAATCCCGACGCCCGCTACAGCGGCATCCTGGCGCTGGGGTTCGACTGGCGGCAGCTCGAGCGCGTCACCGGCCCCGTCCAGATCACCTACGCCATCCTGGGAGGGAAGCTCACCGCCGGCAACCCGAGCCTCGAGAAGCTCGAGTTGTGGGAAGAGCCGGCGCGCTGAGCCGGGGGGGGGGAGGTCGGGCATCTCGCCTCGCCTGGCTGCGCCAGGGATGCGGCCGGAGTTCACTTCTCCGGGATGGGCGCGACGAGGTAACGGACGATCACGGGCTTGTCGCCGCCCCGGTCTTCGAGGCGCCACGCCTGGTGGACCAGGAGCCGCAGCTTCTCGCCCTTCGTGGTGGTGGCTTGCCAGAGGACTTCGAGGTCGACCTGATAGCTCTTCGGGCCCAGGGTCAGCACGTCGATCCGGCGCAGCTCGTGCGAGGCCTTCGAGATGTTCCTCAGGACGCCCTCGTACCAGCGCCTGAAGTCGGCATGGTTCCAGAGCGTCTCCTCCGGGAACTTCACGAGCAGGCCCTGGTCGGCCAGGACGGCGAGAAACTCGGTCACGTCGGCGTTACGGTCGAAGAGCGCGAACCAGTCCCGTACGAATCGCTTCACCTGGGCGGCCGTGAACCGCGGGGCCGAACTCGCGCGGCCCGAGAGGAGGGCGTCCGGGGTGGGCGTGAAAGCGTCGACCGTCTCCCGGGGCACCTCTCTTGCCGCAGTGATAGCCGCTGCGGCCGGGCATCCTCGTGCCGACCCCTCGCTCTCGGTCTCCGGAAGTTGCTGGCCAGTCACGGGCAGCGCGGCAAGGGCGGCCAGAACGGCGACCAGACCGATCGGATAGAACTTCACTCCACTCATCTCCTTCACCGAGTCCCCCGGAACGATCGTACCTCCAGCCTGCGGGCCGTTGCGTCCGGAGTCAAGGGCCCGAGCCAGGCAGACGCGGACGGAACCTACAGCCGATCGGCCAGCGGCAGAGTGGGAGACTCGAGCCCCAGCGCTTCCGCCAGCAGGCGGACCAGGATCGGGCGGTCGCGTGCGGGCACCGCGACCCGGCTCGGCAGATTCTCGAGCGTCACTCCGAGGGCGCGGACGCTCTCCCGGCACAGGCGGAGGTTCTCGATGAAATCGGCGATCCTGCAGTGCTGGGCGGGGTCCTCGAGCGTCCACGTTTCCTGCTGACCGAGTCCGATGAGGGCGTCCAGACACGACTGGAACCAGAGTTCGTGACGCAATTCGGCAGGGACGACCTCGATCGGATCCCGCATCCCAACGGGAAGAGGCAATCCCTGGCCGTTCTCGGCGAGGGCGGCGACGAGCTGAGGCCAGCCTCGAGTGAACACTCCTTCGAGGCAGTCCTTCGTCGAGAGCGGCTTCGACAGCAAGCGCCGGGCAATCTCGAGCAGGAGTTCGTGCCACGGTCTGTCGGGGCGAGGCAGTTCGTCGATGCAGACGATCGGCTCGTCCGGCTCGTCGTCGAACGAGATCAGGTCCGCGAGAAGCTCGCGCTGGAAACGAGTGAGTGGGCGACCCTGCTCGCGAAGTCGCACGGCCTCCCACAGCGCGAAAGTGCCCTCCTCGAGATCGTCGATGAAGTCCTCGACCAGCTGACCGAGGTCGTGGGGATCGTCGAGATTGTAGTCTTCGAAGTAGTCCCGGGCCTCGATCTCCTCCTCCTCCGAGGCGCTGTCGAACTCCTCGTCGCGCTCGTCGACGTCGTCGTCTCCATTTTCCTCGTCTTCCTCGTCGTCGAACTCGTCGCAGGCGAGGTCCGCTTCCGCACCATCGGCCTCGTTCGCGTCTTCAGGCTGACGTTCGCTCCCGGCCCGTGCCCGGGCCGGCCCCGGCCGCCCGCTGGGCGCGGCACCCGAGCCGGCTGACAGCGCCGCGGGTTTCGAACTCGTTGCGTCGGCCTCGCGTCGCACGGCCTTGCTCTCGCGCTTGGCCTGCTTCTTCGCCGCCTCGTCCTGGGCCTTGCGCTCGATCGAGACGACGCGTTCGGGGCGCAGCCTTCCGAAGCGCTTCTGATACAGGTGCTCGATGAACTCGGGCAGAGCGGCCTTCCACGGCTCCTGCTTGTGGTTGTCCATCTTCCCCAGCCTCTTGGGGTTCATGCCCAGCTCGCGCGCCATCTGGACGTGAGCGTCCGACAGGTGATGGCGCTTGCGTGCGTCGAGCCAGGCTTGCAGCTTGTCGGGCACTCGGACCTTCTGCTCGAGCTTCTTACCCATCGTCTCTCCCTCGGGTTCCTCCGGTATGGTCACTTCACCGTTATGACCGAGGCCGCGAACTCGCGCACCTCGTCCTGCGTGACGATGCGCGCCCGCAGGCCCCCTTCCTGGTAGGGATCGGGGATGGTCAGCGGACTGCCGTTGACCACGAACACGTAGCGCAGGTCTCCGGCCGGCAGATTGTAGACGTAGCGAGTGAAGACGCGATCGCCGGCCTTCTCGTCGCCGCTGACGGGCCGCCTCGGATCGTCGCGGGCGGTGAGCGGGTCGGTGACCGGGCAGAACTGCGAGCCGTCGTCGAGCAGCTCGAGCGCGCCCTTGAGGTCGAACGTCTGGTCGGGTTTGAGGACCGGCACCTGGAACTGATTGAAGTCGCCGATCACGTAAACGCTGACGACAACCGGGAAGGGGCTGTCGTTGCCGCGGCCCTCGACCCGTCCCTGCCCCTGATCGCCCCTGGGGTCGTCGGCGAAGAAGACGAACTTGGCCCGGCCCCGCTCCTTGGCCATCAGCCGCACGCCGCGCGGGAAGGTCAGCGTCGCCGGGTCGCAGTTCCAGCTCGTGGTCGTGAAGGTGCCGGTCACCGGCGGCTGGAACAGCGACAGCGGGTGGGTGAGCGTGTCGAACGGCCGGAGCATCGTCACCGGGTTCGTGGAGCCGGCCGCGGCCACCTCGATCGGGCCGTAGCCCAGGTCGTAATGCGCGCTGCGCACGGCGAAGTAGCCGCGGCCTTCACGCCGGGTCGGCACGACCACGTGCCCGTCGTTGTAGACCAGGGCGTTGTCGTTCTCGTGCGGGTCGATGCCGGTCCCGACGATCGCCCCGCGCAGCCCCATCGGGCTGTTCTCCTTGAGGTCGAACGGCGGCACCAGCGCGGGAAGGGGCATCGGCGCCGGGTCGGGCGCGAAGTTGATGGTTGCCGTGACCAGCGAAGGCGGATCGTCGGGCGAGGTCCGTTCCTGGATGCACCCGGCCATCGCGGCCGCGGCGAGCACGACGGCCAGGAACCAGCCTCGTCTGGCGGCTCTCGTGGCGGCGGAGGCAGCCAGGGCGTCGGGGTTCTCGCGGGTGGTTCGGGTCATCGGCGTCGGGTCGGATCAGAACTGCGTCTGGGCCTTGAGTTGAATGACCTTCTCGGTCTTGAAGAACTTGGCGGGGCCGTTGTCGAGCGGGTCCAGCGGATTCTCGTACTCGTTGCCAAAGGAGAGCCTGAGTTCGGTCGCTGTCGACGGCTCGTAGATCAGCTCGGCGAAGTTGTTCACGTAGTAGAGGTCCTTCAGGATCGGCAGCCGGCCGGCGTTGTCCAGGTCGGTGTTCTGGATGCCATGCACGAAGCGGCCCTTCAGCGTCTTGCTGAAGTTGAAGTCCAGCTCGCCATTGTAGATCCGGGTGAAGTTGTCCTCGAAGTTGAAGTTGGGGTTCACCGTGTCCTGGAAGACCGCCAGCACCTTGAAGCTGAGCCAATCGGTGAAGGCGTAGGACGACTCGGCGATCTGCCGGTCGATGTCGCGCCCGTTCACCAGCTTGGGCGGCACCCCGTAGAGCTGCAGGTCGCTGTCGAAGATCTTCTCGGTCGAGACCTTGATGAAGAAGTCACGGTTCACCTGGCTCTGGGCCTCGAGCCGGTGGCGGTGCATCTTGAAGAGCGAGCCGTCGGTCTGCTTGGCGTCCAGGTCGTCGAGGAACTGCACCTCGCCGAGCAGCGTCAGGTTGCTCAGGGCGCGCCAGTCGAGCCGCAAGCCGTTGGTGACCTTGCCCTCCCGCCGGTCGAGCAACCCGTCGGCGTCGCGGTCGAGCGGCAGGTCCTTCTCCAGCTCGGTCGTCAGCTCCAGGTGCAGCCGGGCGGTCAGGTCGGCCAGCGCCTGTCCCTGGAAACGGCTGGCCGGGATCTCGTCGTTGATGACCGGGTGGTTGTGGTCCCGCTCCCAGCTCTTGATCTCGTAGAGCCCCGAGAGGGTCAGGTCGTGCAGGGACGGGATCTGCTCGTTCGGGAAGTGGTAGCGCAGCAGCAGCCGGGCGGCGCGCTCGCCTCGGGTCGACTCGTAGGGATCCACGTTGCCGTCGCCGTTGTGGTCGACCCCGGGCGTGATCTCGCGATTGAAGTTGTAGAACACGTCCGTGTCGACGAACGGGTACTGGCCGGGCTGGTTCTCGAAGTCGTGTCCGAAGGCGTACGCCTTGAGCGATGCCAGGAAGTTCCCGAAGGTGTAGGTCGAGTCGAGCTTGGCCGCGTTGTCGTTCTTGTCGTAGCGGCCCTCGGAGAGCAGCCACTGGAAGGTCGTGTCCAGTTGCCTGCGCGGGGTGTGGAACCCCCACTGGTAGTCCCATCCGAGCACGCGGTTGTTCTCGTAGAGCGTGTGATAGTCCCATATCTCCTCGACGAACGACCCGCCGAAGAGCTGCATCCGGCCCATGTTTCCGGCGTCATAACGCTGAGGCGAATAGGTCAGCCGCCCGGTGAACATATCGGTGTCGTTCAGACCGTTGGGCTGGAAGACCCGCCGGATGTCCTCGGGATCGGACAGATCCGAACCGGTCAGCGTCCGCATCTTCATGACCGAGCCGGAGTAGGTGAGCTTCTTGTACGAGCCGGCCGCCTCCGCGCCGGAGAAGGGCGCGAAGCGATCGACCGTGAACAGCACCGACGGGTCGGTCAGGTCGGTGGCCGACTCGTTGACGAAGACGCGAGTCTGCAACCGCTTGGCCTTGGCGACGAAGTGGGCCCGGTTGAAGCTCAGCCGCTGGTCGTCAGCCGTCTCGGTCGCGAAGTCGTCCAGCCGGTCGCCGGCGAAGATCGGATCGGCCAGCCGGTAGTTGAGGCCCAACCCGCGCGGCCCCGAGACGATCCCCAGGATCTCGGCAAAGACCTCCACGTTGTTCGCCAGGCCCGTTTCGAGGAACGGCGCGCCCGTCAGGCGCAGGTAGATCTGCTGTTCCAGAGGCTCCAGTCCGCGCTTCTTGAACTCCCGGTAGGGGTCCAGCTCGGGCACGAACGGGTACTCGGTATACTTCGACGGCCGGTAGACATAGGTGTCCAGCAGGCGATAGAAGCCCTCGACCCGGATGTTGCTCTTGCGCTGCTCCAGGACGTCGGACTGCTGCTCGGCCGCTTCGACCCGCTTCTCCAGGCTCTCGATCCGGACCCCCAGCAGCACCAGTTCGTTGCGCAGCTCGGCCGTCAGCCGCTCCAGCAGCCGCTCGTCGTCGTCGGGGAGCCTCGTCTTCTCGGCCCGCATCCGGTCGGCCTTCTCGATCGCCTTGCTCACCGCGACCGCCAGGTCGTAGCGCGTCAGGATGCGCCGGCCCTTGAACATGCCGTCGCTGTAGCCCTGCAGGATCCCGTCAGCCGCCAGCCGGCTCACCGCGGCGAACGCCCAGTGGTCCTTCGGCAGGTCGGTGAACGGCCCCTTGCTGGTCGCCGCCGGCGTTTCCTGGGCCAAGGCGCCGGCCGAAAGGAAGACCGCGAACGCCAGCATCCACCACCACCACCGGGCGGCGGGCCGGATTCGAGCGAAACCTGCGCTGTAGCGCTTCTCTTGCACGTTGCCGACGTGACGGAACGGGACCGCGAGGCCGGACAGGACAGTCCGCCTCCTTCTTTCCATCGGCAAAAGGTGGGCGAGAGCTGACAAAACCGGCCGGGTGCCGGCAGGTTGTGTGGGGTGGCGGGGGTTTCGAGAGACTCGGGCGCACCAGGACTCGCGAAGGGCCCCGCGGGAGGCGAGGATTCGACCGGAGCAACAGGTTGGCCCATCACAGAGACACGGAGGCACAGAGACACAGAGGGGGAGTTGAAGGAAGGCGGGTCAAACACATCTCTGTGCCTCTGTGCCTCTGTGATACCTGTCCTGGTTTGCGGGCAAGTGCCCGCTGCGAGGCTACAAGAACGCCCGGAAAGCCGGCCCAACGTCCTCGAGGTGCGGCCACTCGGTCACCGGCATCGCGTCGTCGACGTACTCGGGGCGGCGCATCCCCAGTAGCACGCAGGAGACGCCGGGCGTGCTCGTCAGCACCCAGAGCGCCTTGCGCGAGAGAGGCTCGACTCGACTCTCCTCGGGCAGGGCCGGATCGAGCAACTCCGTGAGCTGCCAGACCGCCCCCCGGTTGGAGCCGTCCCTCAGCTCCGCCAGCCGGACGATGCCGTGTCCATGGATCGCGTTGAGCGGGCGGTTCACCAAGACTCCGAGCCCCTTCTCTGCCGCCAGGGCCAGCACCGTCTTGCCCGCGTTGTTGGCTTCCAGCACGCCGCCGGACTCGATCAGGTTCAATGGCAGCTGCAGCACCCGGAACCGGTGGTCGTTTCCGCCGGCGGCCCGGGCCGCCTCCAGCATCCGGGTCAGCGAGGTCGCTTCGCCGTCTTCCGCCGGGAGCACGCAGGTGTTGGACGAGACGCCGTAGCAGCCGATTCGCCCCGCCTCGACCTGCGACTCCAGGTACTCGAAAGCGTCATGGAGCCGCCGGTAGAACTCGTCGCGCAGCGCCGGCAGCGGACCGAGGCCGCGCTGGGCCGCATCGGAGAAGAAGTACTCCGGGTTGTGCAGCAGGCAGACGTCGAGCGTCTCCAGCCCCAGCCTCTCGAGCGAACGCTCGAGCTGGTCCTCGAGGAACTCGGGGTGGATGCAATGCCAGCAGCCATCCATGTAGTGGACCATGTCGGCGAACGGGCGGCCCTGCCGCTCGCGCTCGGCCGCCATCCGCAGGTTGGTTCCCTGGACGTAGCCCAGCTTCGAGACCACGACCACCTCGTGCCGCCCCAGCGCCCCTTCCGAGGCGAGCGCGCGCAGCACCGCGCCCACGCAGCGCTCGCTGCCGCCATCGGTGTAGTTGCTCGACGTGTCGATCAGGTTGCAGCCCGAGCGCAGCGCCCGGGCCAGCGCATCGGCCTGGCTCGGAGTGTGGTCGTCCACCCGATAGGTGCCGAAGCCCAGCCGGCTCACCGAGAGCCCGGTGGAGCCCAGGCGGGCCTGTCCTGGCGCCCGGGCCGCCGTCGCCTCCGGGGTGGCTCGGCCGGGAAGACGGGACCGTGGGTTGCGCTCTGGGCTGCCGTTCATGCGGCGAGTATAACAACTTCGGCGGGGGACGAGCCTCGCGTCACACCTCGGCCAGCCAGAGGATCTTCGGCACCCGGTTGTACATCCAGAAGGCGATCGGCATGCCGATGACGCTGGCGACCATCAGGTGCGCCACCAGGAGCCAGGCGGCCGACAGCCACCAGCCGATGAGGAGCAGGTACAGCAGACGGAAGATCAGCGGCGGCTCCGAACTCTGGCTGGCGTGGATGTAGTAGAACCCGTCGCGGACGACCAGGCGGGTGCCGAGTTCGGGCTCCTTCAGCGTCATCACGAACGGCAGTCGGTTGAACAGCCACAGCCCGAGCGGCAGACCGATGACGCTCACGCAGGCGACCCAGGCGACCACGGTGAGAATCGTCCCGAGCCAGAGACCGATACAGATGAACCAGATGAACCGGAAGAGGAGAGGGACTTGGTTGTTCATGATGACTGGCCTTCCTGTGGGCCGGCGCCGCGCGGCGGACACCCCGGCGGCAGGGCGAAGCCACATTACAACGGTTTGACCGCTCTGGAGGCACCGGCAAGCTCGCAGTGCTGCGATCGTGAACCAGGATAACCAATCATAGAGCCACGGAGACTCGGGCGCAGCCCGTTGGACGGAAGACACGACTCCCGATCGCGACAGGTATCACAGAGGCACAGAGACACAGAGGCACAGAGAGGTGCTTGACCCGCCTTGCATGAACTCCCCTCTGTGTCTCTGGGCCTCTGTGTCTCTGTGATTGGTCAACTTGGTTCTGCCGTCGAAGCCTTTCATTCTGCTGGCAAGCCCCCCCCTCACCCCGCCTCGACCCGCTCGACGGCGTGATCGATGATGGCGCGGGCGATATCCAGGCCGGTCGTCTTCTCGAGCCCCTCGAAGCCGGGCGAGGCGTTGACCTCGGTGACGACGGGGCCTCCGGCGCCCTCCAGCAGATCCACGCCGGAGACCTCGAGCCCGATCACCGCGGCCGCCTTCAGCACGACCTCGTGCTGGCGGGCGGTGAGTTCGAGCGTCTCGCCGACCCCTCCCCGGTGCAGGTTGGAGCGGAACTCGCCTTCCTGGGCGACGCGGCGCATCGCCGCGACCACCTTGCCGCCGACGACCAGAGCGCGAACGTCGCGCCCCTTCGACTCGCTGATGAACTGCTGGATGAGGATGTTCTGCCCCAGGTGCCAGAGCGCCGCCAGGGTGGATTTGGCGGTCTGGCAGGAGTCGGCCAGGATGACTCCGATGCCCTGCGTGCCCTGCAGCAGCTTGAGCACCACGGGCGGGCCGCCGACCAGTTCGATCGCCTGCTCCAGCCGGGCAGGGTCGCGCGTCATCACGGTCGGGGCGATCGGCACGCCGTGCTGGGCCAGCAACTGCAGGCACCTGAGCTTGTCGCGCGCCCGGGCGATCGCCTCGGAGCGGTTCACGACCCGTACCCCGCGGGACTCGAACTGCCGCAGTACCGACAGGCCGTAGGCGGCGCTCACGGCGCCGATGCGGGGGAGCACGATGTCGGGCATGCGGATCTGCATGTCGTGATACCGGATGCCGTGCTTCTTGCCGTCGACCTGCAGGACGCAGCCGAACGGGTCCAGGATGCGCACGTTGTGACCCAGCAGACGAGCGGTCTTGGCGAACCGCCGCGTCGTGTAGAGCGTCGAGCGCCGCGACAGGATCACCAGCTTCATTCAGTCTCCCGCCGCCAGGATCTCCAGCTCCACGTGGTCGTCGGAGACGGTGGTGCAGGGGCAGAGTTCCAGCCGGTAGCGGATCTCCCGGCGGATCGTCTCGACCGCCTCTTCCCGCGTCTGGCCGCGAGCGGTGCACTGCGGCTCCAGGCAGGTGGCGGTGAAACTTCCTCCAGGCAAGCGCCCCAGGTGAACTCGGTACTTCATCCGGTCATCGCCTCCCTCAACTCTCGTCGTCGTCCTCGGGCTCGACAGGCCCCGCGGCCGGCGTGGCCGCTCCGGAGGCTGCCTTGCGAAAGGGCCCCGGCTCGAGCCCGTAGCGCTCCATCAGCTCGTAGAAGGCCCGCCGGTGCTTGCCGGCGCGCTGGGCGGCCCGGCTCACGTTCCCCTGACTGGCCGACAGCGTCTCGGAAAGATAGTGCCGTTCGAACCGCGTCAGCAACCTGGCCTTCGCCTCGCCGAGAGGCAGGGTCAGCAGCTCCGGATCCATCGGACCCGACGGCTCCATCGGATGCGCCGAGGGGGGTTCGTCCGCCGCCAGTGGCGCGTCGAAGACGATCTGATCGGCGCTCACCGGGCCGTCCGGCGCGATCACCAGCACCTGCTGGATCTTGTTCTCCAGCTCGCGGATGTTGCCGGGCCAACGGTAGCCCATCAACTTCTGCAGGGCCGGCGGCGAGAACCGATCGAGCTTCTTGCCGAAGAGCGTGGCGTACTTGCGCAGGAAGTGGTTGGCCAGGATGGGGATATCTTCCCGGCGGGCCCTCAACGGCGGCAGGTGGATCGGGATGATGTTCAGCCGGTAGTAGAGGTCTTCTCGGAAGGCGCCCGCCCGGATCGCCTCGCGCAGATCGCGATTGGTCGCGGCGATGATCCGGACGTTGCTCTTCATCGTCTTCGTGGAGCCGAGCGGGCGGTATTCGCGCTCCTGCAGGAACCGCAGCAGTTTCACCTGCATCGTGAGGCCGATCTCGCCCACCTCGTCGAGGAACAGCGAGCCCTGGTCGGCCTCCTTCGCCAGCCCCGGCTGGTCGCGGCCGGCGTCGGTGTAGGCCCCCTTCACGTGGCCGAACAGCTCGTTCTCCAGCAGCGTCTCGGGCAACGCCCCGCAGTTGAGCGTCACGAACGGCCCCTTGGCGCGCGACGACAGTTCGTGGATCGCCCGGGCGATCAACTCCTTGCCCGTTCCGCTCTCGCCGTAGATGACCACCGAAGCCTCGTTCCGGGCGATCGACGGGATCACCTCGAGCACCTGCCCGATCGCCCGGCTGTTGCCGACGATCTGCTTGAGCGCGTCGGCCTGCCCCACCCGGTCGCGCAGCGCCGCGACCTCGCGTTTCAACCCGACGTTCTCCACCGCGCGGTCGATGTGCAGCAGGAACTCGCTCGCCTTGAACGGCTTCTGGATGTAGTGGAAGGCGCCCTTGCGCGTCAGATCGACGGCAGATTCGATGGTGCCGTGGCTCGTGACGACGATGACCGGCAGCGACGGGTTGGTCAGTCGCACCGTCTCGATGAGCTGCTCGCCCGACATCCCGGGCATCATCAGGTCGGTCACCAGCACGTCGAAGCGTTCCTCGTTCAGCCGCGCCATGGCCTCCTCGGCGCCCGAGACCGTCACCGGTTCGTACTGTCCGTTGCGCTTCAGGATCTGGGTCATCAGGATGCACATGGACTCCTCGTCGTCCACGATGAGCACCCTGGCGATGGCCATGTCGGCTCCGGCTGGCGGCTCAGCCCTGCAGGCTGTTCAGCAGCCGTTCGAGCTTCGCGCAGACCGCGAGGAAGGTCTCGCGGCGCTGGCGCTCCTGGTCGACGATGGCGGCCGGCGCATTCTGGACGAAGCTGTCGCTGCCCAGTTTGCGCTCGGTGGTCGCCAGATCTTTCTGGGCCGTGGCGAGGTCGCGCCCGAGCCTCTCGCGCTCGCGCCCCACGTCGATCAGCCCGGCCAGCGGCACGTACACGGCCGCCTCCGTGGTGACGTCCGAGGCCGATTGCGGGGGCTGCGCCAGGCCGGGCCCGAACGAAAGCTCGCCGACCTTCGCCAGCGTCCGCAAGAGCCCGCCCTGCCGCTCGAGCACCGAGGCGGCGCCGGCGGTCTCCGTGCGGATCTGCACGGCGACCTCCTGGCTCGGCTTGACGTTCATCTCGCTGCGGATCGTGCGCACCGAGCGAACCAGCCCCTGCAGCAGCTCCATGTCGCGCTCGCAGGCTGCGTCGTCGAGCGACTCGTCCCGCGCCGGCCACCGGCTGGCGAGCAGGAACCCCTGGCTGCCCGGGAGGTGCTTCCACAGCTCCTCGGTCACGAAAGGCATGAACGGATGCAACAGACCCAGCAGACCCTTCAGCACGTAATGGGCCGTCGACAGCGCCTCGGCGCGCGAGGCCGGCTCGGCCTCCTCGCGGATGCGTGGCTTGATGAACTCGACGTACCAGTCGCAGAACTCGTTCCAGGTGAACTCGTAGAGCCCGGTGATGGCTCCGTGGAAATCGAACTCCTCGAGCGAGCGGGTGGTGCGGGCCAGCACCGACTGGAACCGGCTGACGATCCACCGGTCGGCGAACTCGCGCCGGCACGGCTCGGCCGGCACCGCGTTGCCTTCGGGCATGTTCATCAGCAGGAAGCGCGTGGCGTTCCAGAGCTTGTTCGCGAAGTTGCGGCCCATCTCGAACTTGTCCTTCGAGAGCTTGATGTCCTGCCCGCCCGCGGAGAGGATCATCAGGCTGAACCGCATCGCGTCGGCGCCGTACTCGTCGATGACCTCGAGCGGGTCGATCCCGTTGCCGAGGCTCTTGGACATCTTCCGGCCCAGGTGGTCGAGGATGGTGCCGTGGATGTAGACGTGGCGGAACGGCTCGCGCCCCATGAACTCCTTGCCCATCATGATCATCCGGGCGACCCAGAAGAAGATGATGCCGCGGTCGGTGACCAGCGTCGACGTGGGATAGAAGCCCTCCAGCTCGGGCGTGCGCTCGGGCCAGCCCAGCGTCGAGAAGGGCCATAACGCCGACGAGAACCAGGTGTCGAGCACGTCCGGATCCTGCACCAGCTCGCCCGAGCACCTCGGGCACTGCTTCGGCAGCTCTTCCTCGACCGTCAGTTCCTTGCAGCTCGAGCAGCGCGCCGCGGGGATGCGATGGCCCCACCAGAGCTGGCGCGAGATGCACCAGTCGCGGATGTTCTCCATCCAGTCGTAGTAGAGCTTCTCCCAGCGGGGCGGGACGAACTCGACCTTCTTCTGCCGCACCGCCTCGATGGCCGGCGCCGCCAGGTCCTTCATCTTCACGAACCACTGGCGCGACAGGTAGGGCTCGACCGTGGTGTGGCAGCGGTAGCAGTGGCCGACCGAGTGGGCGTGGTCGGCGACCTTCTCGAGCAGCCCCCGCTCCTCGAGCATCCGCACCAGGTTCTTGCGGCAGTCTTCCCGCGACTGACCGGCGAACTGGCCGCCCTTCTCGTTGATGGTGGCGTCCGGGTTCATCACGTTCAGAGGCGTCAGGCCGTTGCGGCGACCGGCCTCGAAATCGTTCGGGTCGTGGGCCGGCGTTATCTTCACGCAGCCGGTGCCGAACTCGCGATCCACGAAGGAATCGGCGATGACCGGGATCTCGCGCTCGACCACGGGCAGGATCACGCTGCGGCCGACGAGCGCGGCGTAACGCGGGTCTTCAGGGTGCACGGCGACCGCGACGTCGCCGAGCATCGTCTCGGGCCGGGTCGTGGCGACGGTGACTCCCGCGCCCCCGTCCTTCGCGGGATAGCGCACGTACCAGAGCTTGCCCGCCGTGTCCTCGTACTCGACCTCGATGTCGGAGAGCGCGGTCTGGCAGCGCGGGCACCAGTTGACGATGTAGTCGCCCTGGTAGATGAGCCCCTTCTTGTAGAGCGAGACGAAGACCGCCTTGACCGCCTTCGACAGGCCCGGATCGAGCGTGAAGCGCGTGCGCGACCAGTCGCAGCTCGCGCCGAGGCGCTTGAGTTGCTCGATGATGGCGTTGCCGTACTCGTCCTTCCAGGCCCAGACGCGAGCCTCGAAGGTCTCGCGGCCCAGCGTCTTGCGGTCCGTCCCCTGCTTGGCAAGTTCCTTCTCGACGACGTTCTGCGTCGCGATGCCGGCGTGGTCGGTGCCGGGCAGCCATAGCACGTTGTCGCCCATCAGCCGGCGCCAGCGCACCAGGATGTCCTGCAGCGTGTTGTTGAGCGCGTGGCCCATGTGCAGCCGGCCCGTCACGTTGGGCGGCGGGATCACGATGCAGTAGTGCGGAGCGCGCGCCGGGTCGGTGACCTTGAACAGCTCGTTTCCGGTCCAGAGGGCGTAGATGGAATCCTCGACGGTCCGGGCGTTGTAGGCTTTTTCGAGTTCTGTTGGCATGGGAGGCTTGAGGCTAGAGGCTGGAGACTGGGGGCTGGGGGCTGGGGGCTGGGGGCTGGGGGCTGGGGGCTGGGGGCTGGGGGAGAACTGACTGCGCTCAGACCAGCGCCTGCAACCGTTCGACGATCTCGAGCTTGGTGCGGAGCCTGAGGCGGACCAGGTTGACGTCGTCGACCGCGCCGGCCCCAGCGGCCAGCGTCTCGAGGCAGGAGAGCGCCTCTCGGTAGCGGCCCTGGCCCTCGTGGACGCGGATCAGCCCGAGCTGGGCGTGGAGGTTGCGCGCGTCCAGCTCGAGGACGTGCAGCAGGGCCTTCTCCGCGGCGCCGAAGTCGCCCGCCTCTTCCTTGGCCTGCGCCAGGTCGAGGAAGCTGCGCAGCGTCACCTGAGGATCGAGCAGCTTGAGGTCGGGGCTCTCGCGGCCGACGACCTTCTCGCCGCAGATGTTGCAGTAGCGGCTGCCCTCGACGGCGACGCGTTCGCACTTCTTGCACCAGTACGGGTTGCGGGCCAGCACGACGTCGGCCAGCTTCACCACGCTGGAGCGGGCGGAGTAACCCTGGCCCACCTCGCGGATGACGGTGTTGTGCGCATGCTCGGTCGAGTAGACGACCTCGGCGATCTGGTGCATGTCGGGGTCGTAGGTCTGACCGATGGCGCGGATGCGCTCCAGTCCGATGAGGCCCGAGATCTCGCCCAGGCTGTGCTCGATGGCGTTGAACTCGCGCAGGGGGCCGGCCTTGTCGCGCAGCTCCTGGAGGCGCTGGAAGAGCGTGATGATCGCGCTGACCAGCTGGAAGGAGCCGGCGGGGGAGGTCGACTCGGCGTGGGAGCGGGCCTCTTCCAGGCGTTGCTTCAGACGCTCCAGCTCTTCGCCCAGGCGCTGCTTCTCGGTCTCGACGCGGCGCAACTCCTCGTCCTTGCGGCCCAGCTCGTCGCCCAGCAGGTTGTCTCGCGGGCCTCTTTCCTTGATCTGGGCCAGCACCTGCTCGAGGTGCGCCTTGTCGGCGAGGAGCCGCTCGTTGTCGCGCCGCAGCTCGCCCAGCTCGCGGCCCATGTCGGCCGGCGGGCTCACGTCCGACAGCTCGCGGCGCAGACGCGTCAGCTCCTCTTCCTTGCGGGCCAGCTTGGCCTCGAGCGCGCCGATCTGGTCCCAGAGCTTGTCGTACTTCTTGTCCTCCGCCCCGGGCATCAGCGTCTCGAGCCGGGCCAGCTTCTCGTCGCGCTTGGTCAGCTCTTCCTGGGCCAGGGTCAGGCGCGCCTCGAGGTCGTTGAGCGACTCCTCATCCTTGGCCGCGCGGCCCACCAGGGCCTCGTTCTCGCGATGCAGCTCCTGCTCGACCTTCTCGAGCGCCTTGACGCGCTTCTCGAGCCCGTCGTTGCGGCGCCCGCCATCCTCGCCCCCCATGGGACCGCCGCGCTCGTCCTCGAGGTTCTTCACCTTGAGCTGCAGCAGCTTGATGATGTTCTCTTTCTGCGCGAGCTGCTGCTGGAGCTTCTTGTAAAACTCGGAGTTGACTCTGGAATCGGTGGTCAGCGACTCATCCACGGTAGTTCTCCCCAAACACCAACCGGCGCGGACGGAAATGCCGCGCTGGGTCGGGAAATTGTATCATCCGTCAGGATCGAACGCAACGCCGCGACCGGCCTTGACGCCAGCGAGCGTCTGCTGTAACTGGTGCAGTCGGGAGCGCCCTGGGGCTGCCGGCGTCCGACCGTCTGCCGGACCGCGCTGTCGCAATGGACATCCTGTTCGAGGTCAAGAACCTGTTCGACGAGCAATCCAACAGGACCGTGACGGGGGGGCGGTTCCAGGAAGTGTTCGCGTCCCAGCGGGAGAAATGCCTCTGGTCGACGGAGCCTCCGCTGCTGGAGATGTCCGCGCCCGGAGACGCCGTCGATTTCTGGGGCTCGCTTCGGGTGGGCGAGTGTCTGGGCGACATCTCGCAGCTGTTCCACTGCCTGCTCACGCTCAGCGGAGCGTTTCCCCGGGCCGAACTCCAGCTCAAGTGCGATGAGGCGCCGGGCTTCGTGCTCGACGGCAAGGTCGAACTCATCACCGAGGGCAAGTACCAGCGCTACGGCCGCCAGCTCCAGGCCTTCTGCAAGGACCATCCGCTCGAGACGGTCGCCTGGGCCTTCGAGGTGGATCCTCGCATCTGGATGGTCGTGGTCGGCAAGCACTCCGACTCCAGCGAGAACCAGATCCTCACCACGCGGCTGTCCCGGGCGATCGCCTACAGCCACAACGAGCGGCTGAAGGGTCCCTTCCTGGGCTTCCCCCTGAACTACCCCGGGCTGGAGCGTCACAGGAAGGAGCTGAGGGTCCCCACCGAACTGGCCGCCAAGGCAGCCGCCACCAGCGACCGGCTCGAGATCTCCCGCCAGGAGTTCACGGAACGGGCCGTCTACGCGGGGCTGCTCAGATGAAACGGAATCCGGGGACGGTACGCCTGTGCTGATCAACGATCCGGTTCACGGCCTGGTCCAGCTGGACTCGCTCCAGAAGGACCTTCTCGCCCTGCCCGAGCTGGCCCGTCTCGCCTGGATCAAGCAGCTCGGCCTCGCCTTCCTCAGCTTCCCCGGCGCCACCCACACGCGCCTGGGCCATGTGATCGGCGCCAGCACCGTGGCGGCGAAGATGGCCCGCGCCCTGGAGGTCAGCCCGGGAGAGCGCCTGCTCCTGGAGGCGGCGGGTCTGCTCCACGACGTGGGCCACACCCCCTTCTCGCACGCCCTGGAGAGTCTGCTGCAAGGCGACCACATGGCCTGCACGCGCGACCTGATCGTCGGCGCCACGCGATTGCCGTTGCCGGGCACCGGCCGCATCCCGGAAGTGCTCTCCTCGCACAACGTCGACCCGGCCGAGGTCGGAGCGCTCGTCGAAGGCCGCCATCCTGACCCTCTGCTCCAGGGGCTCATCTTCGGCAACGTGGACAGCGACCAGCTCGATTACCTGCTGCGGGACAGCTACTTCTGCGGCGTCAGCCACGGCCAGATTGACCTCTATCGCATCCTCTACACGCTCAAGGCCGACCTGGGCAGCCGCGAGGTCCTGGTCGAGGAGAAGGGCGTGGATGCCGTCGAGGAGATGCTGGTGGCGCGGGACCACATGTACAGTGCCGTCTACGGTCACAAGACCACCCGGATTGCCGAGATGATGCTGCTGCGGGCGATGCAGCTCGCCGAGCCGCCGATCGAGGACTTCGCGACAATGCGAGACCACGACCTGACGGCGCGCCTCGCCAGAGCCGGAGAGACCACGGAGCGGATGATCGAGCGGGTGCTGTGCCGCAGGCTCTACAAGACCGCCTACCGCGTCGAGTCCCGGGGCCGGGACGAACGGGCCGCGCGGGTGGCCGAACTGATGGCCCGGGTGCCCGCCCGCCAGCTCGAGGCGGAGCTCGCCGCCGAGGCCGGCCTGTCCCGCGGCGACGTGATCGTCGACCTGCCGGTCAGCGTCTTCGAACTCTCCGAGCCCCGGCTGAAGAAGTTCAAGCTGAAGGTGCTGAGACGCTCGGGCGAGCGCGTGCCGCTGCTCGAGCTGTCCACGCTGGCCCAGGCGCTGACCCGGAAGGAATCGGCGCAGACGGTGTTCGCCACCTACTGCGACGTCCAGCATCGCGACGCCATCGCCGCCGGTTGCCGCGCCCGGTTGGAGTAAGGGGGAGAGCCCTGTCGGGAGCTCTGCTCCCGAACCCTCGCCCGCCCATTTTGACCACCCCCTTGCGAAAAAGGCGTCTACTGCTGGGTTGTTGGGCCCCACTGTAGATGCAAACTGCCTATTTATCGGGGTTTCAAGCTCTCGGCAGTGGCAGCTTCATCGACCAAGTGCGACAGATGGAGGCGACGGAGGATACGCATCTGCTCCGGGGTGGGCTGGGTCAGGGCATAGACAGCTTGCTTGCGAGCCGAGCCGTACTGGTTGAGGCGGCAGGGCTCTAGAAGTTCCCGCGCTAGCTTTGCGCTACAGGTCGCGCCGAGCCGCTCGTCGAGCAGGCGTTCGAGCAGCAGGGCCAGCATGCAGATTGTGACGTGGGCGCGGACCTTGCTGTCGTTTCGGTGGTGGACAGGTCGGAGTTCGACGACGCTCTTGATGACTTGGAAGTCCTTCTCGATGGCATCTCGGGCGTGATAGAGCTGGCAAAGTTCGACGTCGGTCTGAGGCAGCTTCGGGTGTCCCACTAACAAGGTGAACCCGTCGTAACGGCGCCGACGCTTCCAATCTTGTTCGTCCAGCTGCAGCCGCACCTGCCAGCATTTGTGGTCGACGAACTCGGCCTGCAGCACTTCGACCTTGAAGGCTTCCAGAAGCTCCCAGCGCTGCAGTTTTCGATGCACCAGGAGTGCGACGCTCTCTGACGACTGTCGGCTGCCGGGCCGGGCGAGCTTGGCGTTGCACTCGCGGACGAAGGCCTCGATCTCCTCGAGCTTGCGCTGCGCCTGAACTCGCTCTTCGACGAACCGCTCCGGATTGAAGGACATGACTACCCGCAAGTAGATCGTTGCCAGTGGCGCCGCTGACGGTGGCTGCTGCGTGTGGGATCTGTGGGGAGTCTTCTTCCTGGCTGTCTGGAGCCAACAGGCGAACTCTCGCCGTTGCTGCTCGACGTCACGGATGGAGACCAGCGCCAGCAAGGCCTTCAAGGAACCTCCCTCGACGTCTGCCTGCAGAAGTTCTCGCTGAAGGGTTTCGTCCAGACCATGCAGGCGTGCGTACTTCTTGGACGCCCAGTTCGGCAAGCCCAGGCTTCGGCCCGCTGCAGCGCACGAGGAGAAACGGCCACTGGCGACCAGTTCGATTATCTGCCGGCACAGCTTCACAGCCTGGGTCGGGCCTACTGGCGTTGTGGGGGCCTGTGGATCGGCGGCATGATCCAAGGCAACGTCGACAATCCCCACGTCGCGTACGAACAGCTTGTCGTCCACCGTCCGCAAGCCCGCGGTCTTGGCACAAGCCGCCGCGACGGCCGCCTGCTTCCTGAAGTCTTGATCGGCGCGACAGGTCAATTGCTCGAACGGCGCGTAGGGGATGGTGTCGCAGTACCTGGAGAACTCCGTCTCGATCAGTGCAGTGAGGAATCGAAGGTCAGTACGCAGCATCTGGTGGATCAGCGTCGTGCTGCCCATGGCGCGATCCACCACGACAGGAACGTTCTTGGCCCAGGGTAGGTCGGCGATCGAGTGCATCATCGCGCCCAGCGACAGACTGTCGCTCGTCCTGCCGGCTACGACCTCCCAGCGCAGTGGGAACCCTCGCTGATTGCAGAGCATGACGATGCCAATCTTCAGCTCCGTGCGACCTTCCTTGGTCTTGCTCCGCTGAGCCATGGATGGGCTATGACCGACGAACCACGTATCTGTCACATCCACGAACAGGGCGCTGAAAGCGGCTTCGTGTTCCTGGTAGTGTTTGGGCAGGCGAGCCATGATGGCCAGGCCGGCACGGTCGAGTTCATCGAGGACGCGGTGAATCCGAGTGTTGTTGAAGGCAGCAGGGGCAAACCCGAGCAACTCCGGCAACGCCGTTCGGGGAACCCAGCTGGTGGCGAAGAGCTTCGAGCCCGGATCGACGCAGCGCTGGATCGCCAGGGCGGCCACCACGGAGGCACAGGGGATGTCGGCCTCGCCGCCGGGCAAGGCTTCCTGGAGCAAAGTGTCCAGCCCCATCACGCGCCACAACTCCCAGAGAGTGGCCACGTCGAGGTATCGCAGGTTGGCCACGGGTCTGGCCACAGACGCGGGGGAGGCTGGTGCCAACGGGGCCAGGGCCACACGCTTGCCGTCGCGAGCGGCCTGAAGAGCAAAGCGAAAGTTCTCGATCTCGACGGGAGAGAGCTTCCCCAGGTTGGCGAGCACGCGGTGAGCCGGCAAGCCATCAGAGGGTCGGCGAAAGCTCTCGACGAGCTGGACATACTCGTAGGTTCTACCTTGGCGGCGAACGCGGGCAACACGCAGATGCATTGTATCTACCTCAAGTTTCGAGGGTAGCATGGCCGCAAGGCTTTCTGCAAACAGAAAGTAGCCAGACGCTAGCGCCGGCATGGTTGCTATGTTTGTATCTACCTTAATCGCGAAAGACCGCATCGTTTCAACGTTTTTCGAGGGGGGTGATCAAAATGGGTCGCCCGGGGCGAAGTTCGCCCCGGGACCCCCCGATGACTGGAGAGAGCTCTGCTTGCGCTCGCAGCTCGGAGTCCTCGAGTGTGCCGTTCAGGCCACGTCCCGTCTTCTCATTGCCGGGTCCAGGGCGGGGCTCCCGCCCT
>CAZSVK010000039.1:0-20661 GCA_964610245.1 uncultured bacterium | reverse complement strand
GTGGCCGCGATCAGCTCGGCCCAGGCCGGTGGAAAGCTCACCGCGGTGGTCACGGTCCGCTCCTATCCCGGCGAGGAGTTCGCCGCCGCGGTCGACTTCATCAGCCCCTCGATGAGCCCGGCCACGCGGACGGTGAAGCTGCGCCTGGCGACTCCCAACCCCGGTCGCCGCCTGCTGGCCGGGATGTTTGCCCAGGTGAAGGTGTTCCTGCCGGCCGCGAGCGCGGGACTGACGGTTCCCGCGGCAGCCGTGCTGGAGGACGAGGGCCGCTCCTTCGTCTTCATCCACCACCACGGCGACTACTACGTGCGCAGGCCCGTGACGGTCGGCCAGGCGGCCGGCGGCCGTATCTCGATTCTCTCCGGGCTGAGCGAGGGCGCGATCGTGGTGTCGGACGGCGCCTTCCTGATGAAGTCGGACGTCCTGCGGTCGAAGATGGGCGCGGGGTGCGCGGAGTGAAGGGGCCGGCCGTGAGGCTCGTCGAGTGGTTGCTCGGGAACCGCTGGCCCGTGCTGCTCGTGACGGCGGCCCTGGCGGTGGCCGGCGCGATCGCCTGGACCCGGCTTCCCATCGATGCTTTCCCGGACGTCACCAATACGCAGGTGATGATCCTGAGCAAGGCGCCCGGCCTGGCTGCCCTGGACGTCGAGCAGCGGGTCAGCTACCCCATCGAGCAGGTGTTGCGCGGCCTGCCTCGGGTGCGGCAGGTGCGCTCCCTCTCGCGGGCTGGCCTCTCGCAGGTCGTCGTGGTCTTCGACGACGCGGCCGAGACCTACTGGACCCGCCAGGTCATCTTCGAGCGGCTGGCGCTGGCTCGCGAGCAACTTCCGGCCGGGGTCGAGCCGGAGATGGGGCCCATCAGCACCGGCCTGGGCGAGATCTTCCAGTACACGCTGGAGAGCGACACGCTGGACGCGATGGAGCTGCGGACGCTGCAGGACTGGCTCGTGGCGCCGTTGTTGAAGCCGATCTCGGGCGTCAACGAGGTGAACAGTTTCGGCGGGCGGGTGAAGCAGTACCACGTGCTCGTCTCGCCCCAGCGGTTGCTCGCGCACGGGCTGACGGCCGGCGAGGTCGTGGCCGCGATCGAGCGCAACAACGCCAACGCCGGTGGCGGCGTGCTGGTGCAGGGCTGGGAGCAGGTCTACCTGCGCGGCGTGGGCCTGCTGCGCGATATCCCGGATCTCGAGCGCATCGTGCTCAAGGCCGAGCAGGGGGCGCCGGTCTATCTGCGGGACGTGGCCGACATCCTGGTCGGCGCCGAGCCTCGCCAGGGCGCCGTCTCGCGGGACGGCCGCGGAGAGGTCGTCGCCGGGATGATCATCATGCTCAAGGGCGAGAACTCCAAGGAGGTCGTCGGCCGCGTCAAGCAGGCGGTCGCCCGGCTGCCCGACATCCTTCCGCGCGGGGTGCGCCTGAGCGTGTTCTACGACCGCACCTCGCTCATCGAGGCCTGCATCCGTACCGTCGTCGACGCGCTGCTCGAGGGCAGCCTCTTCGTCATCCTGGTGCTCTTCCTGTTCCTGGCCGAGCTGGGCACGGCGCTGGTGGTTGTCTTCTCGCTGCCGTTCACCTTTCTGGTGAGCTTCATCGTGATGGGCTGGGCCGGGGTCTCGTCGAACCTGATGAGTCTGGGCGGTCTGGCTTTCTCGGTCGGGATGGTGGTCGACGCCTCGATCGTGGTGGTGGAGAACGTGCGCCGGCACCTGGCGGATAGTAACGCCGGAGTTTCCAGGCGCGAGACCGTCGCCCGGGCGGTGGTGGAGGTCGCCCGGCCGGTGGCCTTCTCGGTGCTGATCATCGGGCTCATTCTGCTGCCTCTCTTCACGCTGCAGGGGATCGAAGGCAAGATGTTCGCCCCGCTCGCCCTGACGATGCTCATCGCTCTGATGGTCTCGCTGGTGGTCGCGCTGACGGTCGCGCCGGTGCTGTCCGACGTGGCGCTGGGGAGTTCCGCCGAGAAGGAATTCGGGTTCGTGCGGCACCTGCACCACGGGTATCTCGCGCTGCTCGAGCGGGCCGTGCGCCGGCCCATCGTCACCCTCGTACTGTCGGGACTGGTCCTCGTCGGCACCGGGGCGCTCGTGCCGCGGATCGGCACCGAGTTCATGCCGCCGCTCGACGAGGGGGCGCTGGCCATCAACGTCGTGCGCCTGCCCAACGCGTCGCTCGAGGGGTCGGTGCGAGTGGCCGACTACCTCGAGAAACGGTTGCGCCAGTTCCCGGAGGTGACCGCGGTGGTGAGCAAGACGGGCCGGGCCGAGATCTCGGAAGATCCGATGGGGCCCGAGCAGACCGACCTCTTCGTGATGCTGGCCCCTCAGCGGGACTGGAAGAGCGGGCGCGGCAAGGCGGGGCTGGTCGAGGCGATCCAGCAGGAGCTGTCGGCCGTGCCGGGGCTCAGGCTCTCCTTCTCGCAGCCGATCGCGCTGCGCGTCAACGAGCTGATCTCGGGCGTGAAGAGCGACCTGGCGGTGAAGGTCTTCGGGCCGGATCTCGACGAGCTGAAACGCTTCGCCGACCGGGCCGCGGCGGCGCTGTCGGGCATCGACGGGGCCCGAGACGTGAAGGTCGAGCAGGTGAGCGGGATGACGCAGATTGACGCCGTGATCGACCGGGAGGCGGTCGCGCGTCACGGCCTCGACGTGGCCGCCGTCAACGATACCATCGAGACCGCCGTGGCCGGCCGCAAGGCGACGACGCTCATCGAGGGGCAGCGGCGGTTCGCGGTCGTCGTGCGATTTCCGGATGCCGCGCGGGCCGACCTGCCGCAGCTCGAGCGACTGCTGATCCGCGCTCCCGGCGGCGAGCGCGTGCCGCTGTCGCAGGTGGCGCACATCCAGCGGGTCGAGGCTCCGGCGCAGATCAGCCGCGAAAACGGGACGCGTCGCGTCGTCGTCGAGGCCAACGTTCGCGGGCGCGATCTGGGCGGCTTCGTCGAGGAGGTCCAGTCGCGGCTGCAGCCGCTCGTGAAGACGTTGCCCTCCGGCACCTACGTCGAGTACGGCGGGCAGTTCGAGAACCAGCAGAGGGCGATGTCGCAGCTGGCGCTCGTGGTCCCGACGGCGCTCGGCCTGATCCTCTTTCTCCTGTACGCGGCGCTGGGCTCGTTCAAGGACTCGGTGCTCGTGCTGCTGAACCTGCCCTTCGCGCTGGTGGGAGGAGTGCTGGCGACGGTGCTGTTCGAGATGTCGCTGTCGGTGTCGGCGGCGGTGGCGTTCATCGTGCTGCTGGGGATCGCGGTGCAGAACGGCGTGCTGCTGGTGGCCTTCTTCAGGCAACTCAGGGAGAGCGGCCTCTCGGTCGGCGAGACCATCCGTCAGGGGTGTGCCCTGCGTTTCCGGCCGCTGCTGATGACCGCCCTGACCAGCTTCATCGGCCACCTGCCGATGCTCTACTCCACCGGCTCGGGCGCCGACATCCAGAAGCCGCTGGCGGTGGTGGTGATGGGCGGGCTGGTCACCTCGACGGCGCTGACGCTGCTGGTGCTGCCGGCGCTCTACCGGCTGACGGAGCGGGAGTGAGGGGGGGGGCGCCCGGATTGCCGGTACCCGGTAGCCATCGGCCGCGGGTCCAGGTGATACACTGAAGTCGGAGGGAGCGGATCATGGGCGAACCCCGACCTGTACATCTGACCTGGCATGACTTCGAGGCCTTGCCCGAGGATGGCCGCCGCTACGAGCTCCACGACGGGAGGCTGGAAGTGACGCCTGCACCTTCGGAACGCCATCAGACCGTGGTCCTGAATCTCGCGGCTCTCCTGCGCGACTGGGTCCGGACGCGGCAACTCGGAAAGGTCCTGATCGCTCCCTTCGACGTGGTGCTGGCCTGCGATACCATCGTGGAGCCCGACCTGGTCTTCTTCGCCCGCGACCGCCTGGGCCTGCTCGATGGGCGGAAGGCCAACGGGGCGCCCGACCTGGCGGTCGAGGTCTTCCACCACGCAGGTGCGCTGAAAGACACGGAGATCAAGCGCCAGCTTTATGCCCGCTACGGCGTCCGCGAGTACTGGCTCGTGGACCTGGACCTCGGCCGGGTGACCGTCCTGAGTCTCACACCGACCGGCTATGAGCAGCACCAGCGCGCGGGGCAGGGTGAGCGGCTGACTTCCTCGATCTTGCCCGGTTTCGAAGTCGACTGGTCGGAGCTCTTTCGCGAGGATTGACGCAGGCGCGAGGGCGGCGCCCGCTCAGGCCCCGTCGAGACCGCGGCTCTTCATCTTGCGCAGGAGCGTGTTCCGGCCGATGCCGAGGACCCGGGCGCAGGCCGTTCGGTTCCCTCCGAACTTCCGCAGCAGGTGGGCGATGTACCGGGCCTCGAGTTCGTGGAGAGTGGGCTCGCCGGAGAGCAACTCCTCGTCCACGGCGGGCCCGGGCAGCTCCGCGGCTCCCGGAGACAGGCTCCCGGCGGGGGGCAGAGGAAGTAATGCTGGAGTTATCTCCTCGTCCGAGAAGATGACCGCGGATTCCAGGCAGTTCTGCAGCTCCCGGACGTTGCCGGGCCACGGATGGGCGAGGAGCGCTTCCAGCGCCGCCGGCTGGATCCGTCGCACCTGGCGGTTGTGCCTCTTGGACGCGACGCCGGCAAAGTGGTTGATCAGGCGGACCACGTCCTCGCGGCCGCGCTCTCGCAGCGGAGGCAAGGCGATCTCGACGACCCTCAGCCGGTAGTAGAGGTCCTTGCGGAACTCGCCCGCGGCCACCAGCTCTTCCAGCGGCCTGTTGGTCGCCGCGAGGATCCGGACGTCGGCCTCGAGGCTCTCGGCACTTCCCACCCGGCTGTAGGTCCGATCCTGCAGCAGCGTCAGCAGCTTGCCCTGGAGGCCCCGCGGCAGGTCGCCGATCTCGTCCAGGAAGAGCGTCCCGCCCTTGGCGGTCTCCACCTTCCCGACAGTCCTGGAGTGGGCGCCGGTGAAGGCGCCGCGCTCGTGACCGAACAGCTCGTTCTCCATCAGCCCCTCGGGGAGCGCCGTGCAATCCACCTTCACGAACGGGGCCTCTTGCCGCCGCGAGGCGTAGTGGATGGCCTTGGCCACGAGGCCCTTGCCCGTCCCCGACTCGCCTCTGAGCAGCACCGTCGCTTCCGTGCCGGCGACCTTCCGGACGGTCCTGAAGACGGCGCGCATGGGCTCGCCGACGCCGACGATCCGGTTGAAGCGATCGCCGAATCCCAGCGCCGGTTCGCTCGGCTCGCCGGCCTCGGCCCCCCGCGGCTCCACGAACTCCGGGCCCCTGCCCAGAGTGGTTTCCTCGAGCAGCGCGGCGAGCTGCCGGGCCATCGTGGCGAGCAGCTTCTCGTCCCTGCCGGTGAAGATGCCCCCGTCGTTCTTGTTCAGGAACTGCACCACTCCGATCAGCCGGCCGGCTTCGTCGTGGAGCGGCCCGGCCAGCACGGAGCGGGTCGTGTAGCCGGTCTTCTGATCGATCTTCTTCCAGAACCGAGAATCGCCCTCGCAGAACGGGATGTTCACCGTGCGTTGCGTGCGGGCGACCCAGCCGGCGATCCCCTGCGAGACGGGGACACGGATCTCCTTCATCTCGGGCAGGTTGGCCGCGACGCTGACCAGCTCGGTGCCCGCCTCGTCCAGCAGGAAGATGGTTCCCCGGTCGGCGCCCAGCAGCTCGCGCATCACGTCGACCATCGGACGCAACATCTGCTCGGCGCCGAGTTCGCGGCCGATCGTCTCGCCCAGGGCGAGCAGGAGCACGTCCTTGATGGTGGCCTCGGTCTTCTGCGTCGACATCATTTCTCGCCCACCTCGAAGGCTAGACGAAATCAGGCCGGAAACCAAGCGGCGTCGGCATCCGCCGGGTCCACGCCGGGGAGCTTCGTGGAGTGGAAGACCCGCAGCGAGCGGCCGCAGCTCGGGCAGCTCAGGTAGTCCTCGGCCCCCGCGATGTCTTCCAGACCGAGGCGCACGACCTGGCCCGCGTAGGTGAGGCCGTAGGCGGTCTCGCCCTCTCCGCGTTGCTCGACGACATTCCCGCCGAGCAGGCAATTGGTGCCGGCGTCGAGGACGCGGCGGAACCAGAACCGCCGCCGGTCCGGCGGAACCAGCAACTCCCGCACGCAGAGCGCCGCCACGTCGGCGATGCGGCCGGTCTCGATCGCGGTGGCCGGTTCCGCGACCAGGTTCACGAAGGCCCGTTCGCGCTCGGCCTCGCTTGGCTCGCGGTAGAGGAACCGGGCCACCTCGTCGGTCATGGGCGCCTGGCACTCGGGTCCTCGATAGAGATGGCCCCGATAGCAGTGCAGGCAGGGACTGCCCTCCGCGACGGCGGTCACCTCGAAGAATCGCGCCCCGGGATAGGCATAGGCGACCACGTGCGGAATCCCGCGGCGGTCGAGGAGTGCGGCCACGCAGGCGTCGTCGGCGGTGCCCGTGGCCAGGACGGCCGCATCCGGGCGGGCCTCGTCGAGGAGGGCCTCGAGGAGCTGCAGGTTCCCTGACGCGAGTCTCGACGGCACGGCGCGTACCCGGGCGGGCGCCAGTCGCCGCGCGAGCGCCTCCACCTTCCGCTCGCCGATCTCGTCGGTCCCGAACCACTGGCGCTGCGGGTTGAAGACGCTGACCGTCGCGTCGTCGACGAGGGTCCAGGCCTCCACCTCACAGCGCAACTGCCGCACGCCCTCGCTTCCAACGCTGCCCGCGCCGACGACGAGGAGATGACGGCCGGACCGAGGGGCGGGCGCGGGTTCCGGGGCCGGCAGCGGCTGCGCCGTCTCGGTGAAGGGCCAGAGCCGGCTGCCCAGACAGGTGACCCCGCTCGGCCATGAGACCCGTCCCAGCAGCAGGTCCCTGGCCCGGCGGGCCACGGCGTAACTCAGGTTCAGGAAGCCCCAGAGATCGCCGGAGGGCACACGCAGCGTCACGCGGCGTCGCGCCTCGTCCCGGACGATGTGCGGAGCAACCTCGGGCGGGCAGAACTCTCCTGCAAGCTCGAGGTCGAACCGGCCCTCATCGCCCGCCTCCCCCGCCAGGTCTCCCGCGGACACTGACGCGGCCTCGCGCCGGCACTCGACCGGGTCGAACCCGTTCTTCCAGGCAAGGTGGCGGCGCAGGACCTCCAGGGCCGCGTCAGGCCCGTTTGCCGAGGTGTCGCGGCAGAGGAGCGACAGGGGCCACCCGACCGGCTCAGGCGCTCCCCGGGCCACGAGCCGCCGCAACCTGCAGGAGGCCAGCAACTCCACGACGCGTGCGGTGAGAGCGACGTTCGACACGGCCACCACGGCATCTCTCAGACCCTCGCCGATGAGGGGCACCACCCTGGCGAAGTAGGCCTCTCGAGGATCGCCCGCCATCGCTCCGGCGTCGCTACGGCGCGTCATCGGATCCGTGACGCGTGGGTCCATCTGGCACCTCCTCGCCGCTCTCCTCGATGGCGTCGTGGCCGGCCGAGGATTCCCTCTTGAAGTCCGGTCGCGAAGTTTCGTCCACGATCGAGCACCACCCCTCGACAGTCCGCAACCTCGCGTCGGCCGTCCCCAGCGGACGGCTGCGGCCATCCGCCTTGTTCACGCGAAAGAAGCCGGGCGGCCGCTCGGGGAAGTCGAGGGGAAGCAGAACCACCACCGCCGTGGACTCGGAGGCGTGAACGATGGTGCGCGTCCAGCCGTCGAACAGCTCGTCGACCTGGTAGCGAACCCGCCGCAGATCGAGTTCCCGGCGCCAGTGGCGGAGCATGACGCGTGGCAAATGCCGGGCGGTGAGCCCTCTGGCCAGGGCGGCGCGCACCGTCGGCCCTCTCTCGTCGACGGGGCGGACGAAGCCCAGGTCGACGATCTGCCGGCACCGGTCGAGCGCGAACGCCTGCAGACACCAGGAACGCTCGTCGTCCGCCCGGCAGGCGATGAAACTGAAGCTCGTGTTCAGGCCGGCCTCGCGGTTGCGCTCGAGCAACGGCAGCATGTGGCCGTCGTAGTCGCAGCCGGGACCTCGAGAGGGCCAGGTGCCGCCCCGGGCAAAGGGATGCGAGTGCAAGTAGGCGCACGAGCGCAGTCTCGGGAACCGGGCGACCAGCTTCTCGACCCGCCGGTTGACGCGGCGGTTGGTATCCGGGAGGACACTGACGCGGGCGGCCTGGTTCACCTGGCGATCTTCCGGCACCAGGACGGCGGCCGCGATGAGGATCTCTCCGAGATCCTCCAGTTCGAGCAGCGAGCAGGGGTTGAAGTCGGGCAGTCTCGGAGCGAGCGCGACGAGTGGAACGGCGAGACCCTCGGCCGGCCTGACGCGGTCGAGTTCGGCGCACACCTGGCGCCAGCAGCGGGAGTTGATCGTGCATCGCGGCAGCATGTCGGTGGGCCTCAGGTGACGATCGAGAAGGCGTCGAGCTTCCCGTTGGCGTAGTTGAGCAGCTTGACGACGTGGGCGTAGGCCCGCTGCTGGAGCGCCTCGCGGCAAGTCATCTCGGGGCGCCACTGTCCGGGCGCGAAGAGGCACATCAACCCCTGGTCGAACATGTGGTAGACGTGGCTGCACCGCTCGGCCGGCACGCCGCGGATGCGGAAGAAGCCCGGCAGATACGCGACCTCGACCGGGCTGCCGGGGAAACTGGCCGGGTAGCTGGCCAGCAAGGGCACCAGCAGGTAGTGGCCGAGGCCATCCTTGCGCCCGACGACATGCTGGGCGGGAGATGCGGCGAGCAGGCCCTCCTTGACGCGCGTCAGGCCGTCGATGCCGATGGGGGGCATGAGCCCGAACCAGGCGAGCCGGGCGTTCCCAGGGAGCTTCCGGGCTTCCAGGTCGCAGTTGACGCATCGCAGTCCTCGATCGAAGACCAGCATGCCCTTGCAGCGCGCGCAGAGCCCCACGTCGCGGCAGACGTGGAGCGTGAGTAGCCAGCGGGGGAAGTGGGCGGCCATCTCGGACGCCTCCTGACGCAGGCGTGAGGCGGTGAGGCCGGCGCCGGGCGACGCTTCGAGGGCGCGGTCCACGTCCAGGGGCCACGTCTTGTGGACGAGCCCGCCGTTCTCGCGGCGCGGGAAGAGCTGCGTCACCGGGTTCATCGGAGGGCCTCTCTTGCGGCGAACGTGGCCCGCTCCAGCTCGATCCGCGTCTTCTCGCCGGTGCGTCTCGGTCGATCCGAGAGCAGGTCGGACAGGCCGGCGTCCGCACCCGCGACGGCCGGCACCGGCGGCTGACCTTCGCGAACCGCGGGGAGGCTCGACGGCTCGTGCACCTCGAACTCGACGGTGCGCACGGTCCCCGGCTCGAGCCTCTGCCCGTCCGGCTCGTACACGCCGTCGCCGCGATCGAGGTAGGTGGAGCCGCTGAGCGGACAGACCAGCCGGGCGCTCCCCAGGGGCTCGTGCGTCACGAGCCTCTGACGCACTGCGCAGCACGAGCAGGTGACCAGCACCAGGCCCGCGATGGTCCGCTGTCTCTCGACGATGGGGTTCCTCATGACGACCTCCTTGCCGCGCGCGCGGCGCCTCTCGACACGCCGGTCGAGCAGATCTCCGCCAGGCCCGCATCGAGCAACTCGTCGATGGCGGCGGCGTCGAAGACGGGTTCCGAGGGGAGCAGGACGTACTGGCCGTTCTCGTTGCGGTGCCGCTCTCCGGACTTGCCGCAGACGACGCCGTGGGCGTTCCGGACCAGCGGGCGGCGGGGCCGGCAGCACTGGCACAGGCCGTGAGGCAGGTCCTCGATGAGCAGGAAGGCGCCGGAGGCCTCGGCCTCGCCGGGCATGCGGATGTGCTCCTTGCCCGAGTGGACGCAGGTGAGGACGGCCGAATCGGACTTCTGCACCAGGATCTTCCTGGGCAGGCAGCACCGGCAGGTTCCGAACCGGAGCCGGGCGACCTCGAGGAAGTCCCCGCGTCCGTTGGGGATGAACTCGGCGCCGCAGCCGGCGCAGACGAGCCGGTAGTCTTGCCAGCGGACCTGCTGCCGGCAGTGGCAGCAGACCAGTTCGAGACCGCCCGGAGCCGCATCGCCGGCGCAGGCCTCGTCGTCGGGGAAGATCCGCAGCTCCGGCGAGACGGCCAGCGAGGGGTAGAGCAAGTACTGCTGGGGGTGCTTGCCGTTGGCCCGGCGTTCGTCGCCCTGGGTCGCGGGCGTGCAGCTCACCACCGACGACTGCCCTCCGGACAGGCCGGCAAATCCCGCCGTGACGCGGAGGGCATAGTCGGTGCCGTCGGTCAGCGGGACCCCGCGCGAGCGGTCCAGGGAGATGCTGCGGACCTCGGGCTCGAGTTCCAGGCGGCGACGCAGACGTCCGTCACCGCCGAGGACCTCCAGGACGACCCTGTCGACGAAGCCGGCGGAGAGCCCCCAGTAGGCCGTGAGACGGGCGCTCTGGGGCATCACCATCAGCCGGTCGATACCGGCCACGCAAGAGGCCAGGCTGGCGCCGGATGTCTCCTCGACGGGAACGGGCGCCAGACCGGCTCGGGGGGTGACGTCGACCCAGCCGGAGAACCCGCTCGACCCGCCGCCGGTGCCGAGGACGGCCAGGCGGTAGCGCTGGTGGCGGCTGAGGTTGTTGATCTGGTAACGCTCCGTTTCACCGCCGAGCTGCAGCGACGTGTACGAGGGCACGGCGCCGGTGCGGATGATGAGCAGGCGGAGGCTGTCGAGCTTCGCCGACGGCTGCCACTGGAGCCCCACGCTACCGTCGGATTGAACGTTGACGTCGAGTCGGATATTCATCGTTGGACCTCCTCCTGCGCGCTCCGGAGCGGCACGCTCGCTCCGGCCCTTCCCGGGCCGCGGCGACGGGGCCGCGTTCGCTCTCGCCGGCGCGGAGGGGAGCAGCGCCTCGAGAAAGGCGCCTCCGAGCCGGCCGAGGATCGAGAGTGTCAGGCTGCGCATCGCTCCCTCACGATCCGGGACACCGAGCAGAACAGTTGCGGCGAGCCGAGCACCAGGCGCTTGAAGTCGGCGCCCCGCAGCGCCAGCACCTCGCACTCGTCCAGCGCGACGATCGAGGCGTTGCGGGTCTGCTCGAGCAGCGGCGCGCTCTCGCCGATGAGGGTTCCCGGCTCGACGATGACCGGCACTCCTCGCACCAGCAAGGGTTCCTGCCCCTTGTAGACCTGGACGCGGCCCTTGACCAGCACGAAGACGGTGTTGCTGCGGGAGCCCTCGAGGATCAGCGTGGTGCCGGGCAGGACCCGGCGGCGCACCGCCCGCCGCGCCAGCGAGTTGCGGGCCGTGACGGTGGCGTTGGCCAGCAGGCCGACCGACTGCAGGTCGCGGCGCTTCTCCCAGAGTTCCGGCAGGATCTCTTGCAAGTGGGCTTGCCGGGCGAAGGCCTTGAAGACCGTTCCGGGGATGAGCAGGAGTCTGGCGGGGGTCTCGGCGCGGATCGACGCCGAACGTGGGGCGTCGTTGACCACCGCCATCTCCCCGAAGACCTCGCCGGCCTGGATCGACGCGAGCCTTTCGGGCGCCTCCTCGCGTTCGGCGAGCACGGCGAGTTCCCCGGTCAGGGCGACGAAGAGCGCCTGCGAGTGGTCGTTCTGCCGGACCACGACGTGGCCCCTGTTGACGCTGAGGGCCTCGCCGGCATCGAGAAGGGCGTTGAGCCACTCGGGGTCGGCGTCGGGGAAGGCCTCGCCGAGCGCCCGGTGGGCCAGGCCGCGCTCGATGGCGGTGGGCCGGCCGTTCTCCGCGACGATGGTGTAACGGTGCCCCGGCCTGGAGAGGCTGTAGAGGTGGCGCTCTCGCGGGGGCAACGAGCCGGTGTGGACGCAGGCGACGGTGGTCGAGCGGTTGTCGGCGAAGTCGGCGGCGAGGCCGTGGATCATCCCGGCGCCCGCGTCGTGGACCAGGAGGTCGCCCTGCCAGGTGTAGAGCGCGCGCAGCTCGGCGAGCCGCTTCTCGCCGAGGATGTGGCCGGCGGCGCTCTCGATGTTGGCGCGGGAGTTGTGGTCCCCGACGATGAGGACCCGCCGCCGGTTTCCTCCCTGGCCCATGCTGATCTCGACGCCGGTGCAGGGGATGGAGTGCATCGTGTAGTGGAACCGCAGCTCGAGCCCGAAGAAGTCGTGGGGGAGGCCGGGCTCGACGTAAGCGACGTCGAAGGCGTCGTCCAGGAGACTGGCCGGGTTGCTAACGTCCGGGTTGAGGATGGCCAGCTTGCGCCGCATGATGGCGGCGGTCTCGCGGGTGACGAACAGCGTCAGCCGGTGGGTGAGCCCGAGGAGCGCGCAGAGCCCGACGGAGTGGTCCTCGTGCGCGTGGGTCAGCACGAGGGCGCTCAACTGGTTGAGGCTGACGCCGCAGTGCTCGAGCAAGGTGCGAACGTAGGGGCCGCTGTCCACCAGCAGGGAGCGGCCGCTGGCCTGCACCAGGAGGCTCGTGCAGGGACCCGTGGGGTCGAAGCCGGTTCCGGTGCCGAGCGCGATCACCTCGAAGGGCTGCGGGATGCTGGGAGCGGCGGCGGGCAACAGAGGCTCCGTGTAGGGCGGCCGCTGGGCCCCGTCGAGCTCGAGGCGGAACTCCTCGATGCGATCGCGCCCGGCGAAGAACGAGTAGGTGTTGTTCCCGTGAGACTTGACCCTCAAGGACTTGAACTCGATAACGCCCTCCTGGTCGAAGAAATGCGGTTCGAGGAAGTCCTCCACCTGAGCCACGTCGCCGTCGCGCCGCTTCAGCGCAAGGTGCTCGCTCTCGGCGGCGAGCTCGGCGGCGATGGCCGGCTTCACGCCCTCGGCCGCCATCTCCTCGCGGGTCAAGCCGAGCAGGCTGAGCCGCAGGTAGTCGCACAGGTCCGGCCAGTCCCGGCGGTGAACCAGGACGGGGATCTTCTCGCTCTTGGCGAAGAGGCCCTGCACGAAGAGGGCGTGGTAAAGCGGGAACTCGAGCGCCCACTGGACGATGCCGCCGACGACACGCCGATCCGGAATCAGCCAAGCCGTGGGCTTCTTGCCGGCCCCGAGCCAGGCCTTCACGACCTCCTCGGGGAAGCCGAGGGCGAGCTGTTCGTCGCCGGCCGAGATGACCTCGGCCCCGGTCATGACGCGAGCGATCTCGAGTTCGGGGGCGGACCCGGGCCGCGAGGTGTTCGTCTGGGGATTCATGTCAGGTCCTCTCCTTGGTCGGTTGTTCGTCCGGATTCGCAGTCAACCAAGCAAGGGGCCTGCCAGCGGCTTCGAGAGGCCGCCATCCCGCTTCTGGAGCCGAGAGTCGGAAATGGCCCCGCCGCGCTGCGCCGTTCCGGAGCAGCCTGAAATCGATCGATCGATCCAGAATGGATCGCTAGCCCGGCTTCGCAGGCCGGGGCCGCCGCCCCCTGCATGAGTGCGCGGATGCTCAGGAAGAACGTGAGGCCGATGCGAGAGGCTGGCAACGGGGACATGCGCCGCTTCCCGCTCGAGAACCCACGAACTCCGGTGGCATCTTGCGGAAATCGATCACGCGTTCCCGGAACCGCCGCGACCGCTCCTCACGGGCGCCGACGCCGCGAGCGGCGCCCCCACCGCATCGACCAGTTTGGCGCTCGGAACGGTGACCGTGGCCAACAAGCGGCCCACGCCTGTCGCCCGTCAGTGATTGTGACGAAGCAACTGAATCAGGCAATGGCGTGATCTCCAACCCCGTTCGCCCTGAAGAGCGCGCGAAGCGCGCGTCTCGAAGGGCCTTCGACTCGGCCGCTATGCAGCCGGCTCAGGCCGAACGGAGCTGAGAGTTTGACATGATTGTCTCGTCACAGCCGCTCAGTCCGGCCGGACGCCGGCACGCTCGAGCGCCCGGAAGATGAACTCGGGCAACCGGGCGACTTCGAACGGCTTGGTCAGGTAGTCGACTGCCCCGGCCTCGAATCCGCGCACCATGTCCTGGATGCTGGAGCGTCCCGTGAGCATCACGATCGGGACGTCCGAAAGCTCCGGCACCTGTTTAAAGGCGGCGCACGCCGTGAACCCGTCCATCACCGGCATGTTCACGTCGAGGAGGACCAGATCGGGCCGGGCTCCGCGGGCCATATCCAGCGAGGCCAGGCCGTTCTCGGCCTCCGTGACGGCGAAGGTCCCGCTCGCGTGGAGGGCGTGCCTCACCAGCTCCCGGATCTCCGCGTCGTCGTCGACGACGAGCAGACGATACGCGCCCTTGGCGCGTTCGGGAGGCACCTCGGCGGAGTCGGCGGCCCACGGCGCGCTCAGCGGGGGAACCCCCGACAGCCTGTTCACCTTCGAGAAGTGCTGGACCAGGGTCTCGGCCCTTCCGAGCTGATGGACGACCTTCTTCGCCAGGTAGGCCACCCCGGGCATGGTCGCCGCCTGCTCGGTCAGCACCCCGGCCGCGACCCGGATCAACTGGAGCGGTCTCGAGATCTCCGCCGTCAACGTCGAGGCCATCTGCTGGAGCGCATGGAGCTTCTCGCTCTCCGCCGATTGAGACTGCCGGCGAAGCCTGCCGGCGATTCCCCGGAGCCTTGCTGCCAGCTCGTCCGTCTCGACCGCGGAGGAGAGCACCTCGTCGGCGCCGGCCCTGAGCGCCTCGATGCGTTCGGCCGAGGCGTCGCTCTGGGCGAGGAGGATCAGGGTTAGCGATTCCCATCCGGGAATGCGTCGAACGGTGCGGCAGAACTCCGCGCCCGCCAGCTCGGGAACAGGACCGGCAGTCAGCAACGCGCCGGGGAGCCTGCGCCGCAGCACCGCCAGGGCGGCCGTTCCGGTTTCTGCCAGCTCGACCAGGAACCCGCACTCCTCCAGGAGTCGGATCAGGTTCGCCGAGGCGGCCGCGGGCGCTCCCACCAGCAGGAGCCGGGGGCGAGAATCGAGCTTGTCTCCGGGGGTTGCGAGAGATTCGCCGTCAACCATGATGCCCCTTATCTAATGCGGCCCCGCCGACACCGTCAACGGGCGGTCGGAGATCCGGCCGAGCCCGCTGTTGAGAACGCTGCCGCCCGGCAACTATGTCCCGTCCTTCGGCGCCGAGAAGACAACGATACCGTTGTTGCGGGTGCTCAAGAACGCCAGCAGGCGTTCGCCGGACAAGCAGAGAGCCAGGGACCGAGGCTCACCGAAGAGCTGGGAGAGACTGCGGTGCGCGTGGGCCGTCCACACGACTCCGTCGCGGCTGGCCAGGATTGCGATCGAGTCGGGCCGGATGACCGAGATCAGGGGGTCGTCGCTGTCCTTGACGCAGGCCAGGTAGAACATCCGGCCGTCGAAAGCGAGGGCAGGCAAGATCGCTCCAGGCTCGTTGGGCACGGAAGGCGCGGCGAGAGGAGCCACCGCGGAGCCAGACTCGGCCTGGCCGTCCTGCAGCGAGTGAATGCGGATGCGCCGAGCGTCGGCGTAGGCCACCACAATCCGATCGGCGCCGGCCACGACATCCATCTCGTCGCTGATATCGTCCCTGCCAGCCGTCAGCAACCGCCAGGAAGACCAGCCGCCGCCCGGGATCGGAGGAGACCGCCTGGACCACAGCTCCCGGCGTTGTCCTGTCCAGACCAATGACAGTTCTCGCCGGCAGACCGACGTAGGAGCGAGCCAGTTCCTGAGGCACAGCCCTTCCGGCAGAGGAGCCCACCCATCGCCACGCGGGACGGGTTGGTCCGAGGAGAGTCGCATGCGAACGGTGCCGCGCCGGTTCGTGCCGGCCGTGACCGGGCCGAACCGAGTGAGGTCGAGGTCGACGGTCTTGCCGTCCAAGGTCGTCAGGGCCGGGCTCGGCCACAAGCCTCCGGGAAGGTCGACGGGCGGCTCCCAGCCCTCGCCTGACGCGGGGGGAATGCCGGGGACGTGTGCTTTGACGGCCGCGGCCGCGGCGCCTTCTCTTCGCATGAGGTAAAGCGCGCGTTGTGTTCGGGCTCGACCCGGGCCCGTGTCGTACCCCCACGCCAGATGCAGTCCCGCGTCCGTCACGGCCAGCGACGGACGGTCGGCGCTGTCGCCCCTGCGACTCAGCATCTCGATTGGTCCCCAGGTCTCTCCCTCGTCAGGGCTGGAACGGAACATCACGAGCTGGTCGCCGGCACCGAACCGGCGTCGCCAGGCGAGGGCGACCGTCTTCCCGCGGGAACGGGCGACGAGGCTGCTCTCGATCGCGTCAGGAAAGTCGAAGGCGACTCCGTTGACTCCGGGAATTCGACGGAGCGTGCCCAGGTCGAAGGTGCGCTCCCACCCGCCCAGGATCAGGCGCCCGGTGTAGCGGGAGCCGGACGCCAGGCCGGCCAGCTCGAGGTGACTGAGGCCGCCCGGAACGAGACGATCGTGCTCGGCGAGACCGCCCCTCCCGACGATGAGCCGGGCTCCAGCCGGGACGGGGTTTGCGAACCAGAGACGAATCCGGTCGGCGCCGACGGTGCATGGCCCGACGGCCTGCAGCTCGGGCAGCGCTTCCGGTTCGATCGCGCGAGGCACCGCGGCGGTCTTGCCCGACGCCAGGCCGCCCCCGACGCGAGGACGGACAAACTCGGCTGTCAGCAAGGCCGTCAGCGTCACCGCCAGAACGAGCAGGAGCGCGACCGCGATCCGTGAAGGGAAGGACCGGGCAGCGGCGACGAGATTCGAGGTGAACTGACCGTTCGCCGGCGGCCGTCCGGGCGAGACTAGCAGGGTCGCCTGGTCCCGGGACTCGACGGCTCGGGGGCGATGGGTGCGCGCGGGATCTTCCCGGGTCCGGATCGTCGTCTCCCTGCGAGAGGCCGGAGATTGCGTCTCGAGTGGACGCTCGCCGCCGGTGGAGGCAGTCTCGTCGAGCCAGCGCAGGATGGTCCCGGCGGTCTCTGCAACCTCGGACGCGGAGGCTGGTCGATTGCCAGGTTCGCGTTCGAGGCAGCAGTGGACCAGCGTTGCCAGCGAAGGCAACACCGAGGGGACGAGGTCTTCCAGCCTGACGACGGTCCCACGGCTCTGGGCCACGAGCAAGCCGGCGAGGTCCTCCGCCTCGAACGGGCCTCTGCCCGCGAGCATCTCGAAGAGGATGACGCCTAACGCGTAGAGGTCGGCGGCCGCCGTGGCGGGCCGGCCCTCCATCACTTCGGGGGCGAGATAACCGGGAGTGCCCAGGACCAGACCCGAAGCGGACTGGAAGGTCTGGCTCCCGGTCACGACCTTGGCCAGGCCGAAATCGGCCACCTTGACCTGGCCGTCGGCCGTCAGCAGGACATTCTCGGGCTTCAGATCGCGGTGGACGATGCCGGCAGCGTGGGCGTGGGCCAGGCCCCTGGCGATGCTCTCGCCGATGCGGACCGCCTCGAACGGGGACAGAGGCCTGGCCAGCCGGTCGCGGAGGCTGCCGCCCTCGACGTACTCGACCACGAGGTAGGGGTGTCCTGCCTGGACCCCGGCGTCGAAGAGACCCAGCAACGATGGATGGGAGAGTCTCGCCTGCAGCTTGGCCTCGCGCACGAAGCGGGCGAGCGTCTCGGCTTCGTCGAAGAGCCCCGCCGCCAGCATCTTGACGGCCACGACCCGTCCCAGCTCTTCCTGCAGGGCGCGGTAGACGGTGCCCGAGGCTCCGGAAGCCAGTTCCCCGAGCAGCCGGTAGCCCTTCAGCTGGAAGCAAGCGGATCCCATGGAGCCGAAGTCACCGTTCCTGACCATAGCACGGCTCTTCGCGCCTCATCTCCTCGCGTGTCCCCCATTTCTCGGATCGGGAACGACGCGAGGCCACGGAGCGGTGGGGGCGGTGCTTCGATCCGGAACGGTGCGAACGCTCCGGCCTGAAACGGTCCGGCGGGGCCGGCGGGCACTGGCGGCGCTGACCGGCGCGCGGTGCTCAGACCCGGGGTGCTTGTGAGACGCCTTTGCTGGAGCGGATTCTCTACGTTCCGGCTCCGGGCTTGTCCCGCTCTGCTCGCCGATCTGGCACAGCCGTTGCCTTGGGGGAGGCGTCAACCCAGCAACCAGCGATGGGGCCTGGCCCCACGATGAATCAAGGAGGAAACGCAATGTTCGACATCATCCGCAAGGACCCCGACTTCGGCCGCCTGCTGAACCTGAGCCGCGAGATGGGCCGCTTCTTCAACGGCGAGGCCTATGCCGGCAACACCGGCGCCTGGCTGCCCCCGGTCGACATCTGGGAGACCGAGCAGGCGATGCACGTCGTGTGCGAAGTGCCCGGCCTGCAGAAGGACGACATCGAGCTGAGCATCGCCAACAACGTTCTCACCCTGTACGGCGAGAAGAAGGCCGAGGACGACAAGAGCTTCAACTGGCACCGCGTCGAGCGCCAGTACGGCAAGTTCACGCGCAGCTTCACGCTGCCTCGCGACGTGGACGCCTCCAAGATCGAGGCCCACTACGAGGCCGGCCTGCTGAAGCTGACCCTCCCGAAGCTCGCCGAGGCGATCCCGCACAAGATCGCGATCACCGGCAAGTAACCGCCTGCCCGACGGCCCCCTCCCGCGGGGGCCGCCCTCCCCGAAGAGGCCGGCAACGGCCTCCGGACGGACCGGCATTCCCCCGCCGGTCCGTTCGTTTTTTCACGGGACCTTCCGATGGTAGGACTGAACCCCGGTCCGGTTCGAGGCCGGGTTCGAATTCGCCATGGCCAGCGTCTCGTCCAGCGCCGTTCCCAGAGGAGCCACCGTCAAGGTCGCCCGGCAGCGCAAGCTTGCCATCGGGGACTACCGGATCCAGGGCCGGCCGCTCGGCCGGGGCGGCAGCGCCACCGTCTATCGTGTGCTCGGGCCCGACGGCCGCGAGTACGCCGTGAAGGAGCTGGCGCCGCAGTTTCTCGGCGACAAGGAGGCGGTCGCCCGCTTCCGGCGCGAGTTCGAGATCGCCCGCGACCTGGCCCACCCGGGCATCGTCCGCAACCACGAGCTGATCGAGGCCAACGGCACGCTCAACATCCGGATGGAGCTGGTCGACGGCCTGTCGCTCAAGGCGCTGATGAGCCGCCAGAAGAAGCTCGAACCGCCGCTCGCTTGCTGGCTCGCCATCCAGGTCGCCCGCACCCTCGCCCACGCCCACTCGCAGCAGGTGATCCATCGCGACGTGAAGCCGGAGAACATCCTGCTCGATCGCGACGCTCACGTGCTGCTGGGCGACTTCGGCACCGCGCGACTCGTGAACCTGGCCATGACCAAGGCCGGCACTCTGCTGGGCACCCCGGCCTACATGGCGCCCGAGCTGCTCGCGGCCAAGAAGGATTCCGGCGCAGGACCGGCCAGCGACGTCTACTCTCTGGGCGCGGTGCTCTACGAGATGATCGAGGGGCGTTCGCCCTTCACCCCCGGCAATCGCGGCGAGATCCTCCCGCTGCTCTATGCCAAGAGCTTCCAGAAGCCGCGCCCGATGGCTCGCGCCGGCAGTCCCGAGCTGGCCGCGTTCATCGAACGCTGCCTCTCGCGCGATCCGGCCGCCCGCCCCTCCGGGATGCAGGAGTTCATCCGGCTGCTGGACCCGTACTCCGAGCTATCCGCCCGGAAGCGCCTGCTGGAGCTGATGGCCGCCACGAGACAGCCGCCGGCTCAGCGAAAAGGACGCGCCGAGAACCAGGAGCCGGCCGAGCAACCGTCACAGCTGCGCTCCTTGCCGCCGGGTCGCTCGCTCTCGCTGCACGACAGCCGGTTCGCGGCCGCCTTCTTCCTGGTGCTCGGCGCGCTAATCGTCTACCTGTTGACCCTGCCGTCCGACCCCGGCGGCCACGCGGGACCGACTCCGTCAGCCCACGCCAGCCCCCGATGAGACTGCGACCCTCCGTCTCCAACTCCGCCCCCACCGCGGCCGCCAGCGCCGAGGTGCTCTTCGGCCGCACGGCCGTCGAGGTCACTCCGGCCTTCACGATGCTCGAAGGTCCCGCGCCGGGTCGCGTCTACCGGATGGGCACGGAGAGCAAGCGGGCCTACGTGGCCGGCAGGGCCGCCGAGGCGGACTTTGCCATCCCCGATGCGACGGTCAGCCGGCAGCACGCCCGCTTCTGGATCGAGTGCGGGCCCGGCGAGGACCGGGCCCTGGTCGAAGACCTCGGCAGCACCAACGGCACCTTCGTCAACGGAGAGCGCGTGGGGCGGGAGCGGCTGAACCGCGGCGACCGCGTCGTGCTGGGCTCGGTGGTGCTGCGCTACGACCTGCTCGACCCGGTGGAGGTGCGCGTGGCCGAGGAGCTGGAGGCCCGCGTTCGCTCGGCCGACCACGACGCCCTCACCGGTCTCGAAACCCGCAGGGCGCTGGAGGATCTGGACGCCCCCGCCGTCTCTCCGGGAGGCGGGCCGCTCGCCGCGATTCTCGTCGATCTCGATCACTTCAAGAGCGTCAACGACACGTTCGGCCATCCGGCCGGCGACCAGGTGCTCAAGCTTGCGGCGGCCGCGTTGCAGGGCAGCCTGCGCGGGGGCGACCTGGCGATCCGGTGGGGTGGCGAGGAACTGCTCGCGATCCTGCCGTCGGCCGATCTGGCCGCCGCCTGCGTCGTGGCGCGGCGTGTTCTCGAGAGTATCCGGGGCCAGGCGGTCGAGGCGATCACACCAGGCCGCGGGCTCTCGGCCAGCCTGGGCGTGGCGGCGGCACAGCCCGGCGAGAACCTGCGGCAGCTCGTCGAACGGGCCGACCGTGCGCTCTACCGGGCCAAGCACGCCGGCCGAGGCCGGGTCGAGGCCGATCCGGAAGGCCACGCGGCGGCGTGAAGTGAGGACGGGACGGCCGTAGGTTCTGCGAGGACGGGCTCGCTGGGGGCGCTGCCCCCAGACCCCTGCTGGAACTCTGCTCCAGGCCTCGCCAGGGCGGGAGCCCCGTCCTGGACCCGGCAATGAG
>CAZSVK010000038.1:20163-20876 GCA_964610245.1 uncultured bacterium | reverse complement strand
TCCTTCGTCAAACCCATATCATATGAAAGACGCCCTTGGCCGACGGGCCGCACCGGATCACCTCGCTGTCCGAGAAGAAGCAGTTGTGGTCGGTGATCACGACCCGATCGCGGGCCTGCTCGGGCGCGTCAATCATCCCGACCGCGTAGGCCGCCTCCTTCACCATCTGCGCGGGACCGCCGAACGACTTGCGGATCGCCGCCACCGACAGATCCGGGTCGAACTCCGCTGCCGTGTGAGTGTGCGAGTCGTAGTACCGCCATCCATCGAACGACGGGAACGGTTCCTGATCCACGTCGATGAACAGCTTGCGGCGAACGGTGTAGACCACGTCGTCGGCCTGCTCCAGTCGCCGGTAATCGACTCGCCCGCCGAGCACGATCTGACGCGCCGGATGCCGGCCCTCCACCGCCGGCACAGGCACCCTGAGGATCACGTGCCACCCGCGGTTCCGATCGTCGATCTCCGCCACGTGCGGCGAGGCCGCCTCGTCACCCGCCGGCACCGCGTCCTTCACCACGTCGAGGTCGTTCGAGACCCGCCCGAACGGATCGACCGCCACGATGCCGTGCCCGTCGAGACCGTCCGCTCCCGACGTGCCGACCATCGGGCCCCCCTCGGCGGTATCGTCCCAGATGACCGATTCGCCCCCATTGGCGGAAGGCTGGTATAGCCGCATCCGGAGGATCTTGGTTCGCTGCCAGCCCTTCTTC
>CAZSVK010000038.1:6476-20153 GCA_964610245.1 uncultured bacterium | reverse complement strand
GTGGTCGGCGACTGCGCTGCCGGACCGGAGCGCCGCTGCCAGCCCTTCTTCGACTCCGGGAAGAAGAACAGCACCGGGATGTAGCCGGCCTGGCCCGGCCGTTCCTGCACCCGCCAGGGAGCGTCGATCACGACGTTCATCTGACGCAGTGAGATGTCGGCCTCGTTCAGGTCGACGCCCGAGAGCGCTTGCTCGAGCACCTCGCCCTCCGAGGCCTCTCCCGAGTGCAGCGAAGCCGCGCCCCCGAGGGCGGGCTGCCCGTCTTCCTGGTTGTGGCCCGGGTGGGCCCGGAGCGGCCCGGCGAGCAGCAGCCCGCATACGGCCATGAGCGTGAGAAGCCTTGCCATGACGCGAGGTAACGCAGGTGGACAGGTCATCGATGGCCTCCGGGGCGCCGGATCGCGAGGGACCGGCGTGCGATCGCTCTCACGGTGGCAACGGCTGGCGGCGGCGGACGGCGCGGTTGACGCGACGATCCACACCCGGCAGAATGCCGGAGAGAGTCGGTCCCAGTGTCGCACGGATCGCGCGCGCGCGCAACCGCGGCAGGCCCGTCGTCGCGGCCTGCGTCAACCCGCGTCAAGAGGACGGACCGGTTCTCCGGAGCCCGGAGGAACCATGGCCAGCGCAACTAGTCTCGAGAGCCAGGAAGACCCTCTCAGAATCCTGGTGACCGGCACCAGCGGCAACCTTGGGAGCTACCTCGTCAGGCACCTCAGGACGCGGCCGGGGGTGCGCGTCATCCCCTGGCGCGGCTCGGGGGCCGGCTCGGCCTCGCTCGGCTCGATCCCGGTGGATCTCCTCGACCCGAGGCGCGTCGAATCCGAGTTCCAGCGGGCCCAGCCGTCCGCGGTCATCCACGCCGCCGGCATCACCACGGTCGCCGATTGCCGGGCCGACCGCGCCCGGGCCTTCGCCGTGAACGCTGCCGCAACCGCCAGGCTGGCTGCACTCGCCTTCGAGCGCAACTGTCGTTTCGTCTACCTGTCCACCGATCTGGTTTTCGACGGCAGGGCCGCACCCTACGCCGAGGAGGCGCAGCCGACTCCGTGGTGCGTCTACGGCGAGAGCAAGCTCGCGGGCGAAGCGGCGGTCGACGGCGCGCCGGCGGGCCTGGCCCTGATCCTCAGGCTGGGTCTCCTGTACGGCCCGACGCTCATCGAGCGGCCTGCCTTCTTCGACTCAATGCTGAGGGGGATGCTCGCGGGTAGAACCCCCGACCTGTTCCGCGACGAGTGGCGCACTCCCCTCCCCCTCGACGCCGCCGCAGAGGCGATCGTTGCCGCCGTCCTCGATCGGCGCAACACCGACGAACTGGGCCTGCGCCGCCGGCTGCACGTCGGGGGGCCGGAACGGCTGAGCCGGCACGACCTCGGCTTGCTCACGGCGCGCTATCTGGGTCTCGATCCCGCCTGCGTTCGAGGCGCGTCACGGCTCTCGCGAGACACTCCCGAGCCGCGGCCGGCCGATACGAGCCTGGTCAGCTCCCGCTGGCGGGCCGCCTTCCCCTTGACGCGTCAGCCCTCGCTCGAGGCGGGCCTCTTCGGACTCGGCCTCGCCGGCGCTCCGCCGCCGGATTGAAGAAGCTCATTCGACCTGTCGGGGCCCAGCCAGCGAATGCCAGGCGAGCGTGCCGAGCACGATGGCGCCGCCGGCAATCGCCCATTGCCCAGGCGTCTCTCCGTTGCCCAGGTAGACCCACACCGGGTTGAGCATCGGCTCGAGCAGCACCAGCAGCGAGACCTGGATCGACGGAAGACGGCGGATGCCCAGGCTGAACAGGAAGTAGCCGAGCCCGATCTGGATACCGCCCAGGTAGGCGAGACAGAGCCACTGGGCAGGTTGCGGCCAGCTCCACGCGAGCGCGGCCGGCACCAGACGTTCCAGCAGGCCCGAGGCGGCCAGGCTCGCGGCCGCGCCGGCGGCGATGGCATTCCCCGCGGCAAGCACCGGCACCTGCCGCGCCGGCGGGACCCGCCGCAGGCACACCGTGTGGATGGCGAAGCACAGTCCCGAGCCCAGGGCGATCACGTTGCCCCAGAAGCCGGCCATCTGCAGGTTCCCCACGAAGAACAGCGCCAGGCCGACCCCGCAGCCAGCGACCGCCAGGAAATCCCGCGGACGCGGCGGCCGGCCGAGGGCGAGCCAGTCGAGCAGCAGGACCCAGGCCGGCGCCGTCGACTGCAGGAAGATCGCGGCGGCCGCGGTGGTCCACTTCGTGGCAACCACGAACGAGACCGCCGTCAGGCCCATCCCGGCGGCGGCACCGACCGAGAGCCAGTTCCAGTGCCGGAACTCGGCCCGCAAGAGCCGCGTCATCGCGACGAAGAACACCGTCGAGATGAGCGCCCGGATCGTGGCGATCTCCAGCGGGGGCAGCTCGACCTGCTTGATGAACAGCCCCGCCGAGGACCAGAACAGGGCGGCTCCGAGGCAGGCCGCGATTCCGCGGGAGTACTCCGCGGTGCCGGGCCGGCTATCGGGCAGGTGTGACACGGAAGCCACAGTGTGAGCCAGCGCCGCCGGGAAGTCCAGCGCCCGGTGGCCGAGGGGGCGCATGTCATGAGCGAGCCCCTCCTCGAACCTAGTTGCCTTCCGGGGACGTTGTCCCCGGGCCCCTGCCAGGGCCAGAGCCTGGCCCTGGACCCGGCAATGAGAAGACGAGATGAGGCCGGATCGACACGTCCGATGTGTCTGAGCTGCGAGCGCGGGCAACGCTCTCTCCAGTCATCGGGGGGGCAAGGGGCGAACTTCGCCCCTTGCGAGGGTTCGGGAGCAGCGCTCCCGAGAGACAAATCGACGTTCTCCCAGTTTCCCCATGAGCTGCGACTGCACCCATGGCGGTAGCCCCGTTGCCCGCCACCCGTTGACGAGTGCGCGGCCGGCGGCTAGGATCAGGCCGATGTTCCGCGCCTGTGTTTTGCTCGTGCTGCTGGCCTGGGGACCTTGCCCGGCCGGAGAACCGGAGGCCCAGCGAATGCCCCACTTGTCAGCCCTGGATGCCGTGCTCCAGACCAAACCGTTCTGGATCTCCTCTTCTTCCGCCGCGGCGCCGTTGGCGGGATACGGCCTGGTCGAACGGTCGTCCGGATCGCAGGGCAGCGTCTGCCTCGTGCAGGGAAAGCTCGAGAAGAGCCGGCTCGAGCGCTACGAGTTTGTCCAGCTTCCGGGCCTCCTCGGCCAACCTCCGGGCGCGCTGGTCGTGCGCGATCAGGTGGGCCGGCTCGAGGCGCGAGGCAACGTCTCGCAAGCGCTCGACCAGCTCCGGCCGTATCACCCGGCGCTGCGTAACCTCGCCTCCGCCGCCATCGGAGGCGGGAAGCTCAAGGACGGCGAACTCGACCTGATGCGTGCGTCGGTCGTCAGCGCGACGGGCGAAGTGGTGCTGCGTCTGGCCGCCTACCCGACTCGCGAGGCCGATCCCCACGGTCTCTACCATCACGTCGATCTGGTGACCTTCTACGATCTCGCGACGCACCGCGTCACGCGGCTGCACGTCTTCCCGGTGCCGCTCGAATAGGCGCTCGCCTGCACTTCGATGAAGTTCCCCGATTTCTGCCTGTTCAACGTCCCGACCCGCATCGTCTTTGGCGCAGGGCTGTCGGCCGACTTCGGTAGCGAGCTGGCTGGGCTGGGCGGCAGCCGCGCGCTCGTGGTGACCGAGAAGTTCCTGTCGGGTCTGGGCCTGCCCTCACGCATCCAGGGCTCGCTCGAGGCCGCCGGTCTCCAGTTCGCCGGTTGCTTCGACGAAGTCGTGCCCGACTCCGAGGTAGAGCTGGTCGAGCGTGGCGCGCAGGTCGCCAGGGAGCGGGGAGCCGACCGGATCGTCGCGCTGGGAGGCGGCAGCTCCATCGACACCGCGAAGGCGATCAACCTGCTGCTGAGCGAGGGCGGCCGCCTGCTCGACCACCAGGGCGTGCAGACCCTGACGCGGCCCCTGCTGCCCCTCATCGCGATTCCCACGACCGCCGGAACCGGCAGCGAAGTCTCGACCGCCGCGGTGATCCACGATGCCGCGACCCGCACCAAGGTGTCGTTCGTGGATCGCCACCTGGCCCCCGCACTCGCCGTCCTGGACCCCGAGCTGACGCTCACGCTGCCCGCCCGAGTGACCGCGGCAACCGGGATGGATGCCCTGACGCACGCCATCGAAGCCTACGTGGGGCTCGAGGCATCCCCCTTCTCCGACGCGCTCGCCGCCCAGGCGATCCAGCTCGTTTACGAACACCTCGAACAGGCGGTGGCGAACCCGTCGGACCTCGACGCCCGCTCGGGCATGCTCCTGGCCAGCACTCTGGCGGGGATTGCCTTCAGCCATTCGATGGTCGGCGTGGTCCACGCGATGGCCCACGCCCTGGGCGGGCTCTGCCGGGTTCCCCACGGTGAGGCGAACGGCGTGATGCTCCCGCACGGCATCGAGTTCAATCTCCCGGAGCGCCGCGAGAAGTTCGCCCGGGTCGCCGCCTGGCTCGGCTCGGAGGCCGGGCCCGCTGCCGCCGCCGCGATGGTGCGCCGGCTCCTGAGATCCCTGCGAGAGCGCTGCGGCACCCCGACGACGTTGGCCGAGGCTGGCGTGAAGCTCGAAGCGCTCCCCGAACTGGCGGCCCTGGCGGCCTGCGACGGCACCATCTTCTACAACCCCCGAGAGGTGACCGAGGCGAACCTGCTGCAACTGCTGCAAGCGGCCCACGGCGCCTAGATTGAAGCGAGAACGATGCCCTACTTCAAAGACGCGGATCATCTCTACAAGTGTCTGGGCGCCCTCTTCGAGAAGGTGCGCGTCGACCCCAAGATCGGCCCACGGCTTCAGGAAGCCAACCTCGTCATCAAGTTCGTGTACGAGGAGCCCGCGGGCGAGATCACCATCGATCTGAAGAGCCCCCCGGCCCAGGGCACCTACTTCACGCTCTGCTACGGCAAGTGCGACGTCGAGGCCGAGGTCGTGATGACGATGAAGGCCGATATCGGGCACCGCTTCTGGCACGGGAAGGTCAATCTCGTGGCTGCGCTCACTCGCAGGCAGATCGTGGCCCGCGGACCCATTCCCAAGGTGCTGCGTCTCTTGCCCGCCATCCACCCGACCTACGCAATGTACCCGGGCGTGCTGAGGGAACTGGGCGAAGAGCAGCTCGCAACCAGTTACTGAGCCGGCACCCGACGTGCTCCCACGTGCGACAGGCCGTTGGCAGTCGTACGTTTAGTGTGCTAACATACGGCGTTGAAGGTTGAGCGGGGGGCTCCGGGCGGGGTAACGTCGCCTGGAATTCCCGCTACCCAAGGCCTACCTACGGAGGACAGGATCGTGCCGTTCTACGAGTACATCTGTGAAGCCTGCGAACACCAGTTCGAGGTCATGCACGGAATCAACGAGAAGCCCGACGTGCGCTGCGAGAAGTGCCAGGGCGAAGTCCGCAAGGTCTTCTTCGCGCCCGGCGTCATCTTCCGCGGCGGCGGGTTCTATGCGACGGAGTACGGCCGGTCGACTCATAACAATCCCAAGAAGGCGTCCTCCAACTCGGAGGGCAAGTCCGGCCCGCCTCCCGAGAAGAAGGATGCCAGCCCCGCCCCACCCAAGGCGGAGTGCTCGAGCTGCCCGGTCGAGAGCAAGGCAGCTTGAAAGGTCTGACCCCTCGGGCCGCGAGTTTCGCGGCCCTCATTGTTTCCGGGGGGATGGAGGGGGTGAGGCTTGAGGCTCGAGGCTTGAGGAAAGGCTGGCGTCCCCCTTCAAGTCGTCGCGCCACGCGAAGAGGAGCGGCGGTAGTGAAACAGGCCGTGGCCCGATCGGCACTCTCGAGGACTCCGAGCTTCGAGCGCGGGCGAGACTCTCACCTGTCGAGAGCAAGGCCGCTTGAAAGGTCTGACCTCTTGGGCCGCGCGTTGCGCGGCCCTCACTGTCTCTAGGGTGATCGTGGTCTCCCACGCGGAGTCCCACTCTCGAGCCCCGCGCCTCACGCCTTGTCCTTGACCAGTTCGCGGGCCCGCCCGGTCGCCTTCACGACCGCCTTGATGAGCGTCACCCTGAGCCCGCCCTCTTCCAGCTCCAGGATGCCGTCGATGGTGCAGCCGGCGGGCGTCGTCACGGTGTCCTTGAGCTTCGCCGGATGCTCGCCGGTCGCCAGCACCATCGAAGCCGCTCCGAGCACCGTCTGCGCTGCCAGTTCGGTCGCGGCATCGCGCGGCAGGCCGACCTTCACGCCCGCCTCGGCGAGCGACTCGATGATGATGTAGATGAAGGCCGGTCCGGAGCCCGAGAGCCCGGTCACGGCGTACATGTGACGCTCCTCGAAGACCAGCACGCGCCCCACCGCGCTGAAGATCGTGCGTGTCAGCGCCAGATGCTCGGGTCGGGCGTGCTTGCCCGGGCAGATGCCGGTCATCCCCTTGCCGATCAGGCACGGCGTGTTCGGCATCGCGCGGATCACCGGCACCGGCTCGCCCAGATGGTTCTCGATGAACGCGGTCGGGACCGAGGCCGCCACCGAGATGACCAGCTTGTCGGGGGTGACGTGCGGGCGGATCTGTTGCAGGATGCCCGCCATCCCCTGGGGCTTGACCGCCACGACGATCAGGTCCGATTGACGCACCGCCTCGCAGTTGTCGTCGGTGACGCGCACCTTCAGCTCTCGCGCCAGGTACTCGGCCCGCTCGGGCCGGCGGGCCGTGGCGAGCACGCTTTCGGCCGGCAGCGCGCCGGCGCCCAGCAATCCCCGGATGAGCGCCTCGCCGATCTTGCCGGTGCCCAGCAGGGCGATTCGCTTGCTCTCGAGTCGGTCCATCAGAACATCGCCTCTTCGACGTACTCGCCGAACACTTCGCGCAGCACGCCCATCATCTCGCCCAGGGTCGCGTAGGCCCTGGCAGCCGCAAGCATAGCCGGCATCGTGTTCTTCCCGCTCGACGCGGCCTCCCTGAGCTGCCCGAGTTCGCGGCGAACCGTGCCCTCGTCGCGTGCCGCCTTCGTGCGGGCCAGCCGCTCGCACTGCTTGACCTCGAGAGCCGGGTCGATGCGCAGCGTCTCGATCGGGGCCTCGTCGGTGACGAAGTCGTTGACGCCGACGATGGTGCGCTCGCCGGTCTCGATCTCCTTCTGGTAGCGATAGGCCGCCTCGGCGATCTCGCGCTGGAAGAAGCCGGCCTCGATGGCCGGGACCACGCCGCCCAGTTCGGCGATCCGGCGGAAGTAGGCGTTGGCCCCCTCCTCCATCTCGTCGGTCAGCTTCTCGACGTACCACGAGCCGCCCAGCGGGTCGACCACGTTGGCCACGCCGCTCTCGTGGGCGAGCACCTGCTGCGTGCGCAGCGCGATGCGCACCGCCTTCTCGGTCGGCAGCGCCAGCGCCTCGTCCATCGAGTTGGTGTGCAGCGACTGCGTGCCGCCCAGCACCGCCGCCAGCGCCTGCACCGTGGTGCGGACGATGTTCACCTCGGGCTGCTGGGCCGTGAGCGAGCAGCCGGCGGTCTGGGCGTGAGTTCGCAAGAGCCACGACGCCGGCCTCTTGGCGCCGAACTCGTCTCGCATCCGGCGGGCCCAGATGCGGCGGGCGGCCCTGAACTTCGCCACCTCCTCGAACAGGTCGTTGTGGCAGTTGAAGAAGAACGACAGCCGCGGGGCGAAGTCGTCGACGTCGAGCCCCCGGTCGACCGCGGCCTGGACGTAGGCGGCGCCGTCGGCCAGCGTGAAGGCCAGCTCCTGGATCGCGGTCGAACCCGCCTCGCGGATGTGGTAGCCGCTGATGCTCACGGTATTCCACCGCGGGACGGCCTTGGCGCAGAACTCGATGGTGTCGGCCACCAGCCCCATCGAGGGCACCGGCGGAAAGATGTACTCCTTCTGGGCGATGTACTCCTTGAGGATGTCGTTCTGCAGCGTCCCGTCGAGCTTCTCGAAGGGCACCCCCTGCTTCTCGGCCACCGCGAGGAACATCGCCAGGATCGGCGCCGCGGGGCTGTTGATGGTCATCGACACGCTCACGCCGTCGAGCGAAATGCCGCCGAAGAGGATCTCCATGTCGGCCAGGCTCGAGATGGCGACGCCCTCGCGCCCCACCTCGCCGGCCGCGAGCGGACTGTCGCTGTCGTGCCCCATCAGAGTCGGCAGATCGAACGCCACCGATAGGCCGGTCTGCCCGTGCTCCAGCAGATAACGGAAACGTTCATTCGTCTCCTCGGCGGTGCCGAACCCGGCGAATTGCCGCATCGTCCAGAGCCGCGTGCGGTACATCGTGGGATGGATGCCGCGGGTGTAGGGAAACTCTCCGGGCAACCCCACGGCGCCGCGCTCGTCGGTGGCGTCGACGTCGGCCGCCGTGACCAGGCGAGGGGCTGGGTGGCCCGACGTGGTCGCGAAGCGCGGCTTGCGCTCCGGCTTCTTGCGAAGGCTCGGGGCCAGCGTGTTCTCGGACCACCGTCGCAACCGCTCGCGCTTCTCGTCGCTCATGTCAGGTTCCAATCCTCCTTGCCCTCGAACGGCAGCAATCGATCCGCCGCCTCGTAGGGATCCAGCTCGCCCGCCTCGACCCGCCGCCGCAGCTCTTCCCAGTCGGGCCGGCGCCGCAACGCGAGCGACACGCTGCCCAGGGCCCGCGCCTTGAGCAGCGCCGAGAGGTCGTCGAGCCTCCTGCGCCGCAGCCGCCCCCGGCGCGCGTCACGGCCATCGAGAAAGGCCCAGTGGTTGCGGACCTGCTCGGCCAGTTCGTCGATGCCGGTGCCCTGCAGCGCCACGGTCGATACCACCGGCGGCGCCCACTCCGGCGGCGACGGGTTGAGCGCCAGCATCGAGGCGATCTGCTCGACCACGCGGTCGGCCCCGGGGTTGTCGGCCTTGTTCACGACGAAGATGTCGCCGATCTCCAGCACCCCCGCCTTGATCGCCTGGATGCCGTCGCCCAGCCCAGGGACCTCGAGCACCAGGCAGGTCTCGGCCTCGCGCACGATCTCGACCTCGCCCTGACCCACGCCGACCGTCTCGATGAGGATCAGGTCGAAGCCGAACGCGTCGAGCGCCTGGATGACCGAACTGGTGGCTCGCGAGAGACCGCCCATCGCCCCGCGGGAGGCCATGCTGCGGATGAAGACGTCCGGGTCGTCGGCCAGGCAGCGCATCCGCACCCGGTCGGCCAGGATCGCGCCGCCGGTGAAGGGGCTCGACGGGTCGACCGCCAGGATGGCCAGCTTCATCCCGTTGCGCCGGAAGGCCGCCGCCAGGCGATCCACCAGCGTGCTCTTGCCCGCGCCCGGCGGCCCGGTGACCCCCAGCGTGCGGGCCTTGCCGGTGTCGCGGTACAGCGCCCGGAGAGCGGCGGTGCCGGTGGGAGTGCGATTCTCGATGTGGGTGACGAGCCGGGCCAGGGCGCGCCGGTCGCCGCGCCGGAATCTCTCGAGAAGGTCCTTCATCGGACTCGGCGCGCGGTCACTCGCGCGGCCGCACGTGCTCCCGGATGTAGGCGATCGCGTCGGTGGTCGGCGTTCCGGGCCCGAAGACCTCGCGCACGCCCTGCGACTTCAGACCGGCGATATCCTCGGCGGGGATGATGCCGCCGCCCAGCACCAGCACGTCGTCGACCGACTGATCGCGCAACAGCCGCAGGATTTCGGGGAACAGGTGATTGTGGGCGCCGGAGAGGATCGAGACGCACAGGCAATCGGCGTCTTCCTGGATCACGGTCTCGACAATCTGGGACGGGGTCTGACGCAGCCCGGTGTAGATGACCTCCATCCCGGCGTCGCGCAGGGCGCGGGCGATGACCTTGGCCCCGCGATCGTGACCGTCCAGGCCGGGCTTGGCGACCACCACGCGGATACGCGGAACCTCGGGGAGTTCGGCGGCGTCGGACATCTCGGGAGGCTCCCTCCGGCTCAGTGGCGCGGCTTCAACAAGTTCGAGGCGATGACCAGGCGCTGGATCTCGGAAGTGCCCTCGTAGATCTCGGTGATCTTGGAGTCGCGCAGGTTCCGCTCGACCGAGTGGTCGTGCATGTAGCCGGCGCCGCCGTGGATCTGCACCGCCTTGAGCGCGTTCTGCACCGCCACCTCGGAGGCGTACAGCTTGGCCTGGGCGGTCTCCATACCGAAGTACTCCTGCGTGTCCATCGCCACGGCGGCGCGATAGGTCAGCAGGCGAGCGGCCTCGAGGTGGGTCTTCATGTCGGCCAGCATCCACTGGATCGCCTGGAACTCGGCGATGGGCTTGCCGAACTGCTTGCGCTCGCCCGCATACTTGACGCTGGCGTCGAGCGCGGCCTGGGCGATGCCGAGCGCCTGGGCGGCGATGCCGTTGCGCCCGCCGTCGAGCGTCGCCATCGCGATGTTGAACCCCTTCCCTTCCTGCCCGAGCAGGTTCGAGGCTGGGATACGGACCTCTTCCAGCACCAGCTCGCTCGAGAGCGCGGCGCGGATGCCCATCTTCTTCTCGATGGTGCCGACGCGGAACCCCGGCGTGCCCTTCTCGACCAGGAAGCAGCAGATGCCCTTGGCCCGCTTCGAGGGGTCCATCGTCGCGAAGATCAGCACGACGTCCGAGTTGGGCCCGTTGGTGCAGAAGCACTTCGTGCCGTTGAGCACGTAACTATCGCCGTCGCGGACGGCCGTCGTGCGGATGCTGGCCGCGTCGGAGCCGCTGGAGGGCTCGGTGAGCGCGAAGGCGCCCAGCTTCTGGCCGCGTGCGAGCGGCTCCAGGAAGCGCTGCTTCTGCTCGTCGTTGGCGAACTTCATCAGCGGCGAACAAACGAGCGAGTTGTTGACGCTCACGATGACGCCGGTCGAGGCGCAGACGCGAGAGATCTCCTCGACTGCGAGGATGTAGCTCAGGTTGTCCGTGCCGGCGCCGCCGTGGGCCTCGGGCACGACCATCCCGAGGAAGCCCAGTTCGGCCAGGCGGCCGATGACCTCGGCAGGGAAGCGCTGCTCCTCGTCGACCTTCGCTGCCAGCGAGGTCAGTTCCTTCTCCGCGAAATCGCGAGCGGTGTCCTGGATCAGCTTCTGCTCTTCGGTCAACTGGAAGTTCATCTGGGCTCCTGGATGTGAGCGCGGTCACAGGTTCGAATCAGGGGATGCTAACCCGCCGGCCCGCCGCGAGTCAACGCGGGGATGGCCGTTGCACCCTCCCCTTCCCGGCACCGTCCCATCTGACGCAAGCGACCGCGGCAAGGCCGAGCTTCAAAGGAGTCAAACGTGTCATCCGGTATTCTCACCTTCAGCGACGTCGCCTTCGCGTTCGACTCCGCGAGACAACCGATTCTCGCTCGCGCCAGTCCGCAGTTCCCGGCAGGGTGGACCGGCATCGTGGGCGCCGACGGCGCGGGCCAGGACGGCGCGGGCCCGACCTGCCTCGCAGACTTGCGTCGAGGCGGAACTCACACCGGGCGAGAAGTCCCGGACGAGCGCTAGCGCGCGGGGAACAGGACCTTCGCGGTCCGCCGGACGAGATTCACCTTCCAGATGGCCGAACTCGACCACAGCAGCCAGTTCTCCTCGTCGAGGAACACGGGCCGCCATCCGCCCGAATTCGCCGGCATCTCCGTCTCAGGGAACGTCTCCACACGGGGGGGAAACGAACCCAGCTCCACAACGCCTGGCCGGAACATGGCACGATCGCCGTTCCTTCCGGCGGGGAGCAAGACGATGGCCCGATCCGCCCGCCCGGCGATCCAGGCGCTCATGCAAAGCAGCTGCGGGAAGCTGGCGACCGGATGCTCCGCGTCCAGCTCGGGCTCCAGGACCGTCAGCTCGGCCGACGTCTGGTACGTGGCGGGAGCCGGCCTGTATAGCATCAGCGGCAGCCGTGCCTCGACATGGGTCTCCACCACACCCGGCCAGCTGGCGACGAGCCGCGAGGTTGCCGCGCCGGTGGAGGCATGCCAGGCCTCACGGGCAGAGTTCGAGATCGCCAGCACACCCTCGGCCAGCGGCAATACCTGGCAGTCGGGGCCCAGTCGGCTCGGGAAACCCGGCACCAGGCGTGCTTCAGCCTTCGCTGGGTCCACGAACCACCACTGGCCGTCGGGCTGGGTGGGGGTCATCGCCCGGTTGCCGGCTAGCCGCATCAGCAGGCGCCTATCCGTGGAGGACCAGATCCCACCGAGAAGCTCTGTTGCCGGACGGCATGGGAAGGCGGGCGACTGGAACGTCAGAGCTCTGGCATTCGCACCGTCGACGTCACAGACCATCCAGGCTCCCGTGGGATGCCTGAAGACGGTCGTGCCCTTCCCACCGACCGAGCATGCCGCGGTCCATTCCGGCCCGGCCACGACCTTGCCTTGCGGGTCTCTCGGCACGACCGGCACGGCCCGGGAAGTCTCCGGATCCAGGCTCCACCGGGAGTGCGCCAGCGGGCCGAGACAGCCCTGTGCGAACTGCACGATCACCCTGTTCGACCTCTCGAGCCACCAGACCTGACGGACCGGGCAGGCGATGGGCACGTCGGCGGTACCGGCACACGATGGCCCGGCCGCCGTCGCGATGTACCACAGGTCGCTGGCGGGAGAGTCGCGGAGTTCCGAGTTACCCAGTTCCGCGACGATCGTGCCATCGCTGGTCAGCTTGGTGGCCACCTGGGACCAGGGTCCTCCCGGCTGGAGGGCAAACGCGGAGTGGTCCGTCACCGGCCCGCCGTCGGGGAGTCGGATTCGCCTCGAGCCGACCAAGTTCCTGCCAGCCTCGACAAGGACGATCGCTTGCCGGCGCGTGCTATCGACCACGACGTCGAAGACGCCGGTCTCGACCAGGGTGCGCGAGCTCCCCGACGCGATGTCGAGGACGCGCAGTTGCCCGGTGCCCCGTATCTCCGGGTGGGCGGCCCTCGTGGCCTGGACGCCCCCCGCCAGCGACGGCGGGGTGGTGTCGACGCCTACGAGCACCAGCGCTGCCTCCAGCGTTAGCAGGACCACGCTTCGGACCTGGACGACACTATCCCACCGCTTCTTCGAACTCGTCGAAGACGCACTGTGGTTCGCGGCGTGCAACCCGATCGCCGACACCAGAAGCAGCGTGAAACCCCATGGGACTGGCCGGCAGCGGAGCACGGGCTGACTCTACCCCAACGTCGGGCGCAGACGGCCGGGCGGTGATACCATCGGACCGGCAGGAGGCGCCAAGCGTGAAGCGCGCACCGATCCTACGAGTCTTCGGGCTTCTGGTCATGATTCTGCCAGTGGTGGCAGGCATGGCCGGAGGGGACGTCACCTCTGAACTGCTGAGCGGCAACGCCCCGCGAGTCCACGAGGCACTCGATCGGATCATCCGGTCGGGGCCCGAAGGCGCATCGGCCGTCGCGCCTCTCGTCCGACTCCTGGAGAACGCCGCCTTCCGGGCCGAGGCGATCGAGGCCCTGGGATCCATGGGCCCAGCCGCGGAAGCAGCTGCCCCGTCCCTGAAGCAGCTGTCTCTCCGGGAGGATTACCGCGTGTGGGTCGATCCGAAGGAGCGCATGGCGGCAAGCGAGTCGCTCGCGCGGGTCTCCTGTACGTCTGCCGGTGAGCGATGGGAGCTGTTTCAACGCGCCAGCGGGCAGCCAGGGCCGGGCGCCTCGCTGGCGAAGGCCGGCACCCGATTGCTGCGTGAAGAGGCTCTCCCCGAGGCTGTGCGTGGATTGCGGGAGGGACCGGCCGCGCTCCGGAATGGGATCCTCGACTGGATGTCCGAGACAGAGACCGCGCCGACCGAGATACTCACCGCCGTCGC
>CAZSVK010000038.1:0-6466 GCA_964610245.1 uncultured bacterium | reverse complement strand
CTTGTTGACGGAGCGAGATCCCGGATCGCGGGAGAAGGCCTCCGGGGTCCTGGCCTTGATGGGACGGTCGGCCGTGCCGGCGCTGGAATCTCTCGCAGCTCGAGGCTCGGGACTGCTCGCGCGAGCGGCCATCCGGACCCTGGCGAGGATGGACGGCGAGCCCTCGAGGGATCCGGCCGCGCTGACAACCGCCTGCCTCGGTCCGGACCTCGATACGGTTGCCGCCGCGGTGGAGGCGCTGACCACGATGGAAGAGGCTGGCGGCCGACGCTTGATCGCTCTGGCGAAGTCGCCTCGCGCGACCGTCCGGGGATTGGCTGTGAGAGCCCTCGGCGGATTCGGTGCGCTCGGCTTGCAGACCCTGACCGAGGCAATGGTGGACGCCGACCCCCAGGTGCGCCGGGAGGCGGTTCTCGCCCTCGGGAGAGTAGGTCCGGGGGCCCGTTCCTGCCTCCAGGCGCTGCTGCGCGCCGCGGCTATGCCCAGCGCGCTAACGCCGACGACAACAGACGGCGCGACGCAGGCCGGCCCGGACACACCGGCAGCCCAGCCGCGTTCCCTTACCGTCTCGTCGGCCCGTCCGGCGGCCGATCCAGCCTCGCTCGCAGCCTTGCGATGGGCCACGGCTGCCGTGGGGCTCGACTCGCGGGACGCCGGAGGAGCACTCCGGGTGGCGACACTTGACCCCGATCGAAGGGTTCGCGCCTTCGCCGCAGCGAGCCTGTCGCCGCGATCCTCACAACAGCCGATGAACGAACGCGAGTTGCTGCGACGGCTCGCGTCGCCCGACGTCGCGGCCGGCCGCGAGGCGCTGGCCGAGATCGCCAGCCAGTCCCAGCCGTCGGTTCCGTTGTTGTCGGCCGTCGCGGCCGTCATCCGCGCGCCCGGCTCGTCGCTCCAGTCGCAGGCGCTTGCCATCCTCGTGGCCAGCGCACCCGCATCACCGGGGCTGACCACGGCATTGGAGGCGGAACTCTGCGGTCCGGATCCGTCCCGCGGTTCGCTGAAGGCCAGCTCGTTCGGAACGGGCAGCGTTTGCCTGGCGCCGGTGCTCGTGAAGGTCCTGGGATGCTACCGATGCGCAGGTCGGGATCTCGCCGAGCAAGCGCTCTCTCGAATCGGCCGAGACGCGGTGCCCTTGCTGGCAGACTGCCTGGCCCAAAGAAGCGAGCCGGGGCGCTACCATCCCTACTACCAGTATCGCCGGCCGGACAGGTCGAACGCAGAGGCCGCCCGCCGGGCCGTCCACGTACTGCAGCGGATGGGAGCGGGCGCCCGCGATGCGGCGCCGTGGCTCGTTGCCGTCCTGGCCAATCGGCCGGAGTACACCGACGAGGAGTGCGCAGCCGCCGCCTCCGCGGCGTTAGGCGCCATAGGAGAGCCGGCGATGGGCGTGGTCGTTGCCTGCCTGGTTTCCTCCAGTCCCCAGGTTCGTCTTCGCGCGCTCGGAGCCCTGCAGCAGATCCTGGCCCAGCCGCTGCTCTCGAAACGTTGCCTCGAATCGGCGGGCCTGGCGCTCGGAGGGGTGCTGAACGACCAGGAGACCGAGGTGCGTCGGTTGGCGCTCTTTCTCCTGGGCGAGACCGGGGCGGTCCTGCGTGGGCTTGCGCCGGCGTTGGTCGAGGCACTCCGCGAGTCGGACCCCGACCTGCGCGCGCTGGCGGCCCGCGCCCTGGTTCGCTCGGAAGACGAAGGCGTCCGGCGACTGCTGACCTACATCGATGACGGCGATCTCCGATTTCGGGCGGAGGTCCGCCAGACGCTCGCCGTGCTCGGGCGAGTCGCGCTCCGGCGCGTGCCCTCGCTCCCATCCATCCTGACCCGCCAACTCTCGGAGACAGAGCCGGCGCTTCGCGAGGCCGCGGCCCGCGGTCTGGCCCGCCTGGCCGCTGCGGTGCCTGAGGCAGCGGCGCGCGTGCGAGAGCTTCTGGAGACCAGCGCTCCGGCGGCGCGGCAGGCGATCCTGGCGGAGCTATGCGCATCTGGCGGCGCCCCGCCGGAACTTGCCGGCGTGCTTGCTCAGCTCGGCGCTTCGGACGACGAGGTGTCTCGGGAACACTGCCGGACACTGCTTCTAACGATGGGACAGACTGCCGTGAGCGCCGTCGCCGCTCAGTTTCAGTCGAACTCCGCGACGGTGAGGCTCCAGGCTCTTCGCCTGCTGCTGCCATTTGGGCCGAGCGCCGCCCGGGAAGTGGAGGCGGTTGCGAGGTGTCTGGAGGACGTCGACCCGGGGGTGCGGCTGGAGGCGGTCAGCGGGCTCGCCGCCTTTGGACGCGTCGCGATCGCTGCCCTGCCCGGGCTGGGCCGCCGAGCAAGGCTCGGCCCCCTGCGACTGCGCAGGGCGGTCATCCACACTCTCGGCGCGCTCGGGGGCGAGGCGCCAGAGACTGTTCCTCTTCTGATGGAGCTAGCCAGAGACAGAGAACCGGCGGCGGCAGCCGATGCCAGCCTGGCCCTGGCTCGAGTGGTACCGATCGACACGGAGGCTGCTGTCGAGGCCGCACGTTTCTTCGCCCGCACCGGCCGCTGGGAGGCCGTGTCGGCCTTGCTCGCGCGGGGCGGTACGCGCAATCGGTTGCTGATGCGAGCGCTGCTTCGCAGGACACCGGACGATCTCGCGCCAATTGCGCGCGCACTCGAGGCACTGGGAACCGAGGCAACCGGAGTGCTGGTCGAGTGCTCTCGAGACCCGCGTCCGGCTAGGCGCCTGGCCGCTTGCGCTCTGCTCGCGGCGTGCCTGGCCGGGGCTCGTCACCCTGTGAAGGAGAGTGTCCGTTGACGAACGGCTGCGCGACGGGATGCGTGGTCGCGCTGTTGCTCTGCCTGGCGTGTTGCCGGGTGCAAGCGGCGCCCGGCCAAGGATCCGGGGCGTATCACGGGATGGCCTGGTGCCCGGAATCGGGGCGCTTCCTCGTCTTCGGGGGCTTCTCGTCGGACAAGGGAGAACCGTCGGCTGACACCTGGGTACTGGAGGGTGGAGCCTGGCGCAAACTGGCACCTGTGCACTCGCCCCCGGCACGCGGACAGCATTCGTTGGTGCACGACCCCGCCCTTCGCGGATTGCTCCTCTGCGGCGGGCGGTCGCAGCGGTGTGATTGGCTGGACGATCCGCAATATCTCGCGTTCAAGCAACCTGCCTGGGTTCCACCCGAGAGCTGGGTGTGGGACGGCCGGGACTGGCAGCAGCGTCCCGGGTTCCCTCCCGGTCGTCGCGTCCACTTCTCGATGGTCTATTCACCGGCTCATGCCGCCTCCGTGCTCTTCGGCGGGTGGAGTCGCGAAGCTTACCTTGGAGATCTCTGGTGCGTACACGCCAGTTCGAATCGCTAGCTCGGAGACTGCTGGTCGGCACGCTGGCGGCCTTACTCAGTCCTTTCGGCCTGGCCATGTTCATCGAGCCGCCCAGGGATGTGCCTGTACAGCGATTGCGCGAGAACCTGGCCAGAGTCGCCCGTCAGCGGCCAGGCGATCTGCACAACCGTTATGCGCTGGCTCGCGTGGAGTGTATCGCCGTCGTCCAGCCGGACGCGATGCTCGAGGGCGCCGGCCGCCGAGGCAGAGGCACCGAGGATACGGCCTTGCACTCCGGCCATCTGCCACCGCAACTGGGAGGGATTCCGGCCCCCGACCCGGTCGTTCTGGCCTGTTCGGCCGCCCTCGAGGCGACCCGCACGGTGACGCTCTGCGACGAGGAACTGGGACGGCTCCTGGGCCGGCTCGGCCCTCTGGGTCCTCTGGATGTCAGATGGGACTACGGCCGCGAGATCCGCCCCCCGGTTCCCGAGGCGGCGCTCGTGCGTCTGGCGGCGGCGGGACCCTCCATCGTCTACCGCGGCCACAGCTACCTGCGCCGGCCCCTGGCCTCGAGCCCAGCCTTGGCCAAGGCCGGGCAGTGGCTCGCTCGTCTCGGAGCCAGCTTTCGCACGGCGATGGCAATCCGCAACGCGATCGAGAACTTCACCGTGGCCTCGGCCGAGCCGGGGCTACTCCCGCTCTGCCTGATGGGCCGCGGCTGGTGCCACGAGGTGATGGGGCGCTGGCGCGAAGCGTTCGCCGACTACAAGCGGGCCTTCGACCTGAGAGCCCCGCCTGACCTGGCGGCGGGCGACCGGCGTCATGTCGCCGGCGTCTGGGGCGGCTCGCTGGGCCTGGAGGCCGGAAAGCGGATCCTGGCGCTGCGTGCGCGTGCCGCTGGGAACTGGGGCCCGGTGCTGATCGAGCGGGTCGAGGAGACGATTGCCGTCCTGGAGCGCAACTTCGGCGAGGACGGATCGGTCACACCGGTTCTGGTGCCACTCGAGGCTGGCGCCAACCTGGCTCGACTGCTCGACGACTCGGCGTCGGTGGCCTTCGATCTCGACGGACGAGGCGCCAGGCATCGCTGGACGTGGATCACGCCAAGGGCCGCCTTTCTCGTCTGGGCACCCGGGCGCATCCAGTCCGTCACCTCGGGAAGGCAGTTGTTCGGAAGCTTCACCTGGTGCGTCTGCTGGCGAGACGGATACGAGCCGCTGCGGCTGCTGGACGACGACGGCAATGGGCGACTCGAGGGTTCCGAGCTGAACGGACTCGCCCTCTGGAGAGATCGGAATCGGGACGGCCGCTGTCAGCCGGGTGAGATCCAGTCGCTCGCAAGACATCGGATCCGGTCTCTTCGCTATGCTGCCCGCCCGGGGCCACGGGGGAAGTGGTGTCCCCGAGGCGTTCAGCTGGAGAACGGCTCGTGGCGTCCAACCTACGATTGGGTGGCGAGGCGGGGGCGGTCGAAAAGGAAGTAGCGCTGGCGTCATTGGACACGCTCTCACCGGTCTCTCGGGTCGCAAAGCAGCTCCATGAGCGACACGGTCGAGCGATGGCCGCAGACGAACAGTACGAGTCGTCTGCGCACCGGATCGAGGACGCACGCACCCTCGCCGAGTTCGCCCATTCGAGGAGGGTCGACGACGGTCCGCAAGCTCCAATCGCTGCCGTTCCACTCCCAGGCGTCGTACAGATGCCGCTGAGCGCCCACGGCGGCCACCGAGCGAACACCGCCCACCAGCAGCAGGGTGTTGCGCACCGCGTCGCGCTCCAGCCAGGCCCTCATCCTTGCCATCGGCGAATGGGCAGGCCTGCGTTGCTCCCAACGATGCCCGTCCCACTCCCAGGTGTCGTTCTCCGTGGCGTTCGGGCCGGCCACCGAACCGCCGAACATCAGCACGCGCCGGCGGACCGGGTCGAAGGCCATCGCATGCCCCTCCCTGGCGAGCGGGCCAAGTGCTGCCGGCATCTGCTTCCAGTCGCTGCCGTCGAACTCCCAGGTGTCGGCGAGCAGACCGCTCGAGCCGCGGCCCCCGAAGAGCACGACCCTGTCTCGAAGTTCGTCGGTCGCCATCCCGGCGTCGCGTCTTCCGGCGGGCGAAAGAGCGCACGCCAGGGCTCTCCATCCGCTGCGCTCGAGTAGCCAGGTATCTCCCAGCACCGGATGGCGCTGGATTGAGGGATTGGCGGACTGTGCAGAGAAGGCGTACTGAAGGGAGGAGCCCCCGAACAGGACGCCAGCATGGGCCCGAGGAAGATAGGCCGCTACCGCCCCGAAACGGCCCGACGGCTTCGCGATCGAGTCGATGCGCGACCAGCGCCGGCCGTTCCAGCACCAGCTATCGTTTCTTTCGCTCGAGCCAGAGAAGAGGACGCAGCCCCGGAACTCGGGGCTGTAGAACGCGGCCGGCGCACCCGGCAGTCCCGTGGGTTGCACGGGCGCAGCGCCCGGCGTCGCCCAGGCCTGGCCGTTGAACTCGCGTAGTTCGAGCGCTCCGCTGTCATGGACCGCGGTCAGCCGATGACTCTTCGGATCGAGAGCCAGGACGTCGCGCCCGGCAGCGCTCGGCCAGGCGTACTCGACCGATGCGGCGAGTGTAGTCCAGGCCGTGCCATCCCAGCTCCAGCTCCCCGGGGAGCGTTTCGAGTCGAAACGAGGGTCCGGAGGGCGTTGTGGACGCGAGGAACGTCCCCCATGGACGACGACCCTGCGAAGGTTGGGCTCATAGCCCAGCCCGTGGAGTTCGAGGGGGGGAGGCCGTGGACCGGTCGTGATCTCGGTCCAGTTCTGCCCGTTCCACTCCCAGGTGTCGTCGGTCGTGACACCGCTCGCATTGCCTCCGAACAGGACGACCCTCCCCCGGCCAGGGTCATCGGCGATCGCATGCCAGGTCCGCGCCGGGGGCACAGCAGCGGGCGCGCACTTGCGCCATTCCTCGCGCGTCAGCTCCCAGGTGTCTCCGAGCCAGGCTTTTTCCGAACCTCCGCCGAACAACAGAATCCGGTGGCGGGACGAGTCGTAGGTCATCGCGCCGCTGGTACGGCCTGGCGGCTTCGCCGGCGAATCGACCGGGCTCCAGTCGTGACCGTCGTAGGCCCAGGTGTCATCGAGGCACTTGCCCTCCGCGCCGAGCCCGCCGAAGAGGACGATCCGTCGGCGGTC
>CAZSVK010000037.1:0-21064 GCA_964610245.1 uncultured bacterium | reverse complement strand
AGAGAAGTGTCTGGTTCTCCTGGAATCAACTCCCCCTCTGTGTCTCTGTGCCTCCGTGTCTCTGTGATTGGCCAACCTGAGCCACGGCTGTGAGCTTCTCCCCGTGAGGCTCAGCCCGCCTCGTCGGCGGGGGCCAGGCCCTCGATGCGGACCAGCTCGTAGCCGCTGCCGATCGCCTTGACGACGACCCGCACGCGAGGCACTTCCTTGCTCTTCTCGAACAGGCGGACCCGCAGGTTCTCGGGCAGAACGTCGGCGATGGAACGGTCGGCCCCCAGCTTCCGCTCGGCGCGGGCGTTGTCGCGGATGGCGACGAGCACCTGATCCTGCTTGCGCCACTCGAGAATCGCCTGTGGCCACACCTTTTCGCGAGGCGGCGGAGGCAAAGGCGCCGGCGCCGGCCTGGCGGGAGCGATCGGCGCGGCGAAACGGCCCGGCGCGGACCTGCCCGGCTCCGGCCTGCCGGGACGGCGGTCGTCGCGACCGCGCGGGCCCCTTCCGGAATCCCGATCCCTCCCTCCACCGGCCGGCGCCCGTTCACCCGGACGCTCACGTTGACGTTCACCCGGCCGGCCGCGATCCTGCCCGGGCCGCTCGCGACGCCCTCGGCCCCACTCCTCGCGCCGCGGCGCAGCGGGTGCGAAGGGCCGGGGCGCCGGGGCAGCCTGCGGGCGGGCGCGCAGCAACCGCACCGTCCAGCCGAGAATCCAGGCGATCTCGGCGGCCGAGCGGTGCTGGGACGAACGAAGGCGGCTCATCTCGGGGCCGAGCGCGGCCTCGAGCGCGTTCGTGGCGCCCCGCTCCTTGAGCCAGCGATCGAACGTGGTCTGGTCAGGCGATTCGAGCAGCCGCGTGAGGACGCGGTGCAGAGCGGCCGGCGTGGCCCGCGCCGCACCCAGCCGCTCTGTCAGCTCCTCGGCCTCGAACAGCAGATCCTCGGCGGCCGAGGCGCTCAGGATCGGCGCCTCGAGGCTCACGGCGGGCCCTCCTTCTCCAGGGCGACGTACTGGACCGCGGGACAGCTCCGCGAGAAGGCCGACCAGAGTTCCCGCACCTGGAGACGCGAGAACCCGCCTCGCGGACCGATCGTCAGCGCGCGATGACGCTTGCCGTCGGTCTCGAGGAGATACCGGGTCTCGCGCACCTCCAGCTCCGACTCGGCAACCCGGACCTCGGCGAGCGGCGTGCCGACTCCCGAGAGGAGGCCCAGGTCGCCTGTCCAGTGAACGTGCCCCTGCGGCGAGAAGAGATCGAAGGCGCGGCTCCGGCCGCCCTTCTCGAGCCCGGCCCGGACCCGGCGCATCAGGTCGGCGGTGCCGCCGCCGGCCATCCAGAAGCCGCCCGTCCCCGGCCCGTCGACGATGGCGAACCGGACCCAGCCGGAACCCTCGGCCCAGCGCAGCAGTTCATCGACACCGGCGGTGTAGACGCCGTACCAGCCCTTCACCGCGAGCCCTCCTCGGGCCGGGCGACGAGACTGCTCCAGAGCCCCGGTTGCAGGAGCCACTCCGACGCGGCCGCGCCCTCCAGGCGCCAGCGCCGGAACAGCCCGTTGTTCTCGCCGGGCCCCGGGGCCGGAATCCGGTCCGGCGTGCCCGAGCCGTGGCCGGAGATCGGAGCGCCGGCAACCTCCTCGAGCGCGGCCAGCCGGCCCCACTGTTCCAGCTCGATCGACTTGATGGATGTCTTGACGCCGCCGAAGCCGCGGCTCTTCCCGGAGCCTAGCCTCAGCGCGCCGGAGTTCAGCTCGCGGACGGCCAGTCCGACCAGGCCGAGCTGCCACAAGGCGTGGTTGCGCAGGGAAACCTCGGCGTGGAACGAGCCGGCCACGACCGCCTCGAGATCGTACGGCGCACGGCCACCGTCACGGCCGGCCGGCGAGCCCGACCGCCGCTCGACGACGACCGCCCCGGCGGCCGCGGCGCGCTCCTGCGGCGCCGTCTCGGAGGACCAGGGCATGGCGTCGGAGAACCGCACCCGTCCCGCCAGCCTGGGCGACCCGTAGGTGCGGCAGGCCAGGCACAGCTCCCGCCAGTTCCCGCCGCGGCAGGCCCTCGCCCCGGGCGAACAGGCCCCTCGGGCCGGATCGTCCGAGCGCAGCACCCTCTCGGAGAAGGCCCGGAGCGCGCCCTTGAGCGACGACCCCGGCACGTAGGGGACCCGTCCGAACGGGGTGAAGGTGCGCACGCACTGCAGCTCGGGCAGGGTCGGATCGAGGTCGTCCAGCGCCTCCCGGATCAGGAGCGGCCCCTCCGGACGTAACTCGAGGATTATCTTGCACTGGTTCAGCAGCTCGCGGAACATCAGGCCTCCCTCCCGGCGGCGGCGGTGGCCAACGCCCCGAGTTGCCGCTGCAGCCGCTCGCGGCGAGCCGCCGAGAGCGCGACGACATCCGCGGCGGAGAGACGTTTGGACGGCTCAAGTCCGAGGTAGCTGCGGGCCGTGTTCAGCTGGCCCACTTCCCAGACGACCTTCACTCGGCCGAGGCCGGCGGCTCTGTGGCCCCCGAGCGTGAGGTGGCCCCGGTCGAGCAGTTCGAGCGACGTGAACAGCAGGCCCAGGTGGTCCAGCGGTTCCTCCTCGCCGTTCTCCAGACCAAACTCCAGGATGAACCTCGCGCCGGGAGGCACGGTCTCGAAGGAGCGGCGGCCGTGTCTAACGGCCGTCTCGGTGTCGCGATCGACCTGCACCGATCCGCGGGCGCCGGCCATCCACGCCTCCCACGGCTCGGCCACCGGCGCATCGAGCACCGCCAGCCGCGACGCCAGCCCCCGGCACCCGAACAGCCCGCAGACCGCGCAGGGGGCCGCCGCCGCCGGCACCTTGCAGCCACCCGAACCGTCCGAGGGGTCACAGGCCAGGGCCGGATCGACGCCCCGGAGGACCGCTTCCAGCCCGGCCCGGAAACAGCCGCGCAGGCTACTTCCCGGGATGTAAGGCCGATCCAGCACGTCTCTCAGCAGCGCGCCGGCAGGCAGGAATCGGCCGCCTCCCTCGGTGCCCATCCCGACGTGCAGCGCGGTGACGCACTCCAGCGTCGCCCGCAACTCCAGCCGGCTCGTGAGTCGATCGAAGCTCATCCTTGCCCCTCCTTCTCCGGCAAAGCCGGGCCGGGAGACGGTTCGGAGGCGGCCCCTTCGCGGGACGGCGGGGCGGTCTCATTGCCCGCGGCTCGCGGAGTCGCCGACGTCGGCAACCCCGGCGCTGCTTCCGCGACTGGCCGCTCGTCGGGCCCGTGGCCGCGTCCGCGTCCCCGGCGCCGTCGCCGGCGATGCGGGCCGTCCTCGCCGCCGGGACCTTGCTCGGCCGGGCCGGTCGGCGGCTGAGGCCGGGGGCGAGGCCCTTCGCCGCGCCTCGGACCGGCCGCCTCGCGGTCGGGCGCCGGGCGATCCCGCCGGCCAGGCGCCTCGCGCTCGGCGGTCTCGGGCCGCGCCGGGGAGTGCGCCGCCGCCACGTTGCAGTAACGCAGGAGATAACCGAAGAGCAGCTGCCGGCACCGCCGCCGGACCACGCCCGGAACGCGATCTCCGGACGGGCCCAGCCGCTTGGACAGCCAGCCCTCCAGCTCGTCGAGCCCTCCGAGGAGACGCTCGGCCGCGACCCTCGCGGGGCGGGGCTCGGCCAGGGCCATCCTGTACTCCGCGAACAGGCGCAACTCCCGGGCCGCCGACGACCGGCCCGCGGCAACGAGCAGGCTCTCCAGCCAGGGGGTCGCCGCGGAGGCCTCCCGTCCCAGGCCTCGGGCGATCTCGTCGGCCAGGCCCAGCACCTCCGGGAGCAGCCCGTCCACGTGCCGGTTGACCTCCAGTTCCTCTTTCAGGGCCCGCTCGGGCGTCAACTCCATCTTCGCTTCACTCCTTCGTCCTCGTCGGGGGCAGCGGCCTGGCGAAGCGCGCGTGGACGGAGTCGGCCACCCGGACCATCCCCAGCCCGTCCCGGCGGCGCGTGCCCTGCCCCTCCTGCTCCATGCGCTCCAGCGCCGCCAGGAGCGCCACGCCGCGCGTGCCGGCCACCGGACGCAGCACCAGCACTCCTCCGGGCGCCAGGACCGTCTCCTGGGCCGCGGGCAAGCCGGCCGCTCCTCGGTACCCGCCGAGGCGCTCGCGCCGCACGAAGGCGGCCTCCAGCGAGGTCCCCGGAAGGAACCGCCCGACCGCGTTGAGCAGCTGTTCGGGCCAGCGCCCCGGCGCCAGCCTCAGCGGGCTCCACAGATCTACGACCACGCACTCCGAACTCGACGCCCCCTGGGCGGGTCCCAGCCACTTCGCCCAGGCGGCCTCCTCGGACTCGAAGCATCGTCTGAGGGCATCGACACGACTCGCCAGCGACGGGCCGGGATCGGCCTCCAGGCCGACCCTGCACGCGCCCGCGCCCCGCGAGCGTGACGAACCGACGCGCACCGTACCCAGCGAGGCCAGCTCGCCGGCCAGGTCGGCCGGCACCCGCGCAGGCCCGCGCAGGACGGGCAGCGCGCGCTCGTCGCACGCCTCCCACTGCGCGAAGGCGCGCACCGACCGCGTCTGGCACCGGACCGGGTCGAGCGTGCCGTGACAGCGCAGCACCAGCCGCTGGTGCCTCGCGTCCTGGCGCCAGCTCTCGACCGGTTCGAGCGCCGCGCCGCACTCCGGACAGACCGGGCATGCCGCCGCCGCCGGCCAGCCGTACCGCGCTCCGGTCAGCGAACAGGCCAGCAGGTCCCAGAGTCCGTGACGGTCGCCCTGGGCGTTGCAGCGGTGGAGGGTCGCCGGCGGCGGCATCCGGCCTCCCGGCCAGAGCCAGCCGACCCGCAGCTCACCTTCGACGAACAGGCGCTGGAAGCCCGGATCGTCCTCGGCCCGGGAACCGTGGCGTTCTAACCAGGCGGCGGCCAGCGCGCCGCGCACCGTTCGCCCCCCGAGACCGCAGCGGGGGCTCCACGGAGCGCCCGCGGGCGCGCAGTCGAACGGCTCGCCGGACGACTCCAGGGTCAGCCACAGCGGTCCCGCGGGTAGGGCCACCGCATCCGGCGGCTCGGCACGAACCGAATTCAGCTCGGCCCGGCAAGCGCCGCTGCCTCGGGCGCGTCCCGGTCCCAGACGATCTAGCGCGGCCACCGCTCCGTTGAGCGCCTGCAGCTCGTCCGCGGCCAGGGCCCGGACCGCCTCCAGCCGGGCCGTGAGCACCGCCCCGGCGATGCGTTCGATCCGCAGGGCCGGCGCCCGCGAAGGCAGGGCGGCCCGGGTCGTCCGGGAGCTTGCACCGACCGGGACGCGTTCCGTGCGTCCACCTGCCGTCAGCCACTCGCGCATCGCCGCATCCTCGACGCGGGCGGCGCCGAATCGCAGGATGCCGGGCTCCAGCCCGCCGAACAGCCGGCAAACGACGCAGCGCGCCGGGCCGCGCCGGCAGGGCTCCTGCCTGGAGCAGACTCCCGCGGCGAGCGGTTCGCCCTGAGGCAGGCCACGGAGCAACCGCTCGAGTTGCGCACGCAACGCACCCTTCAGCGCCGCGGCCGGCACCATCGGCTCCCGCCGCTTCAACTCGCCGCACGCATCGCGAGAGCCGGCCTGGAGGGGACCGCCCAGCACGATGCGAAGCTGGTACTCAGGCATCGGCCCCCCCGGCGGCGCGAACCAGCGCCACCAGTTCCCGGCTGCTCCCGGCCCAGCGCCGGCCGTTTCCCGCGCGCTCCGAGAGACAAGCTCCGTCCCCGAGCCGCTGGAACTCGAGCCCCGTCTTCCCCCGGGAATCGGGCCGGACGCGACCGGCCGAGGCGGCCAGCGCGAGCGCGTGACCGATGGACTGCGACACCGCGAGCGAACCGGAGCCCAGCACCAGTCCCGCGCCCAGACGCGTGCCCCCGGACCCGAGCGTCGAGGTCCACTCATCCCCCTCGAACAATCGCGGCCCCGCCTGCGCGAGCCACGCCAGACACCAGCCGGCCTCGCCCACCCAGACCCACTCGCGCGGCCCGGTCGCCAGCCGCACCCCGCCGGCCGCCAGCTCTTCGGGCATCACGAGGCCCGGCACGCGCCGCCAGGCCCGCCCGAGGGCCGCCAGACTTGCGGCGTCGGTCGCCAGCCGTTCCTCGTTCTCGGCGCCGGCCAGCCTGAAGGCCAGGAAGCCCACCGAGCCGGCGCCGTCGCGTTGATCCGCCCGGGCCCCCATCTCGTCCAGCAGCCGCCGGCGAGAGTCGGTGCGCAGCCATTCCATCCGGTTCCGGCATCCGCGACAGTACGAGAGCGAGCCCGCTTCGCGCGCTGCGCCGTCACTCCTGGACGCAGGGGTTCCGCCCCTGCCGCTCGCACCCTCCGGGAGCGGGCCCTCCGCGGGGCCGGGCTCCACGGGAGCGCGCCCGCAACAGGCGCACCTCATCAAGAACCCCGCGACTCGATCGTGGGCCGGGCCGCAGACCTCCGCGATGCGGGCCTCGAGCCGGGTGCGCAATCGTCCCGCCAGGCGCTGGAATCGGCTGCGGACGCCGCCTCCCGCGAACGCCAACAGAGCGGGCTCCGGAGACTCGCCCGTCGCGGCCGTGGCCTCACAGAGTTCTCCTCCCAGATCCTCCGGGAGGCAGGGTTCCCAGACGGCCGCCAGCGATCCGGCCCGGGCGGTCCGCTCCCACCAGGCCTCCTCCAGGGCTCGCGTCAGCCCCGCCCCGCGCTCGGCCGTCGTGACGACCAGGCCCGCTCCGGGCAGCAGTCGCAGGATCAGCCGGGGCCCGGTCACGAGACTCTCGAACAGACCCTCGGGCCCGGGCGCAAAGCAGCTCTCGAGGAAGCCCGCCCCGGCGGCAACGGCTGACAGCCCCGAGGCCGCCAGCACGAACTCGTCGCGCACGCTGGGGACCTCGAACGCCACGGCAGCCAGGGACTGGCTCCCCGCTTCGCGGACCAAGGCCTCGATGTCGACGATCTCGTTCACGGCTGGTGAGCGGAGGGTAGCACGCCCGGCGGTCGGGTGCATGTCACGAGGGGGGGGACCTCCAGTCGAGGGCTCTGCCCAGTAGAGTAGCCAGGGCCAGAGCCTGGCCCTGGACCCGGCAATGCGAAGACGAGGCGAGGCCTGATCGGCACTCTCCGGGACTCTGGCCTGCGAGCGCGGGCAAGGCTCTCTCCAGCCATCGGGGGGTCCAGGGGAAAACTTCTGGCGAGGGTTCGGGAACAGCGCTCCCGACAGGCGAATCAAGGACAACTCCAGCGCCCCCCTGCACCCCCCGCACGTCCGCGACTTGACGCGCGCTGCTTCGACCGCTATGACTCACCATGAGAGTAGGAGCGCGGGACTGTCGCACGGCGCCTGGCGGGGCGTTCGCCGGAAGTTCCCGTGGCGATGATGAGGATCAGCCAGTGAACACGCGCGGCAAGCGGCAGCCGATCGACCTGCGGGACTGGGCCAGCCGGGCGCTTCCACACCTGCTGCTCATGGCCTCCGTCGCAGTGCTGGCCTGGGGATTCATCGAGTCGGCACGCATCCTGGAGTGCCGCCGGCTCGAGATGTTCCTGCTCACCCACGCGCGAGGCGCCGCGGCCGCGCTGGCGTTGCGAGTGCCGGCGACCTTCCGCGTGCTGCAATCCTTCGCCACACGATTCCAGTTCCGCCAGGACATCCTGAAGCGGCAGGCCGGGATCTGCCGCAAGCACCTCGAGCAGATCCTCGTCACGGAGCCCGATCTCGACCGGGTGTTCCTGACCGATCCCGCGGGCGTGCTCTTCTCCGACGCCCCGGCCGACCCGTCAGTCCTCGGTCAAAGCTTCGCTTCGAGGGATTGGTACCGGGGGCTCTCGGCCCGCTGGGAGCCCTATCTCTCGAAGCCCTACCGCCGCGCGGCGCTCGGGCAACAGATGGTGGTGGCCCTGGCCCTTCCGGTCTCGCTCGACAACCGGATCATCGGGGCGCTCGTGGGCCACTTTCTCCTGAGCAAGCTGGGCGACTTCATCACGACCTTCGCGGCCCATCCGGGCCTCGTGCTCTACCTGGTGGAAGAGAGCGGGGAGATCCTCACCCGCTCCGGAACCCCGACGACGGAGCCGGCTCGCCTCACTGACGGTCCGCTCCTGGACTGCGTGCGCCGCAACTCGCAGGGCAACTTCATCGGCGAACCCCATCCCGGCGCCAGACCGATCTTCTCTGCCTTCACCTCGGTCTCCGGAACCACGTGGCGCCTGGTCGTGGAGCAGGATCTGGAGCGCGGCCTCGGACCGTTCCTGGCCAGCCGGTCCAGGCTCATACTGGTCGCCGGGTTCCTGTACGCATCATTGCTGGGCCTGATGCTCCAGAGGCAACGCAAGAACCGGAGCCTCGCCAGAGCAGCGGCGGAGCTTCGCCGCAAGAACCAGGACCTCGAAGGCATGATGCGGACCGTCTCGCACGATCTGAAGTCCCCGCTGGTGAGCATCGACAGTCTTCTCGGCCTGCTCAAGGAGGACATGGGCTCCGCCGTCGCGGGCGAGGCTGGCCGCACGTTCGAGATGCTCGGCCAGACGGTCGACCGCATGCGCGCCCTCACCGAGGACATCCTGACCTTCGCCCGCGTGGACCGCGAAGAGCTTCCGCTCCAGATGGTCGATGCGGGAGCGGTCATCGACCGCATTCTCCTCGAGCAGCAGTCGGTCCTCGACCGGAGAGGGATCTCGGTCACCGTCACCGGCCCCTTCCCCCAGGTCCGGGCGAACGAGACCGGCCTCTACCAGGTGTTCGGAAATCTCGTCTCCAACGCCGCCAAATTCCTCGGCACGACGGCCGAGCCGGACATCCGAATCAGTTGCGAGCCGGAGGAGGATTGCTGGGTCTTCCGGGTCCAGGACAATGGCGTCGGCATAGACCGGCATCAGCAGGAGCGCATTTTCCACGCCTTCACGCGGCTCGAGGAGGTCGAGGCCGAGGGCACTGGGCTCGGGCTGCCGATCGTCCGCACCATCATCGAGAAGTTCGGCGGCTCGGTCGGCGTCGTGAGCGAGAAGAACCAGGGCGCCACTTTCGAGGTCCGTCTGCCCAGGTGAGGCGGGCGGGGGCTCCCGATATGGGGCGCGAGCACGAGCCGGCTCACCTTCTTTGAACCGGCCCGGGGGGCGCCACGTCATTCCTGCCGGAACCGGACATCCGGCCGGCGTCGCGGCCGGTGCACTGTGCGAAGTGCCGCACGCCGCACCACGCGGACTGCTTGAGCTACAACGGGCGCTGCGGCATCTATGCCTGCGGAGGAGTCAATTGACCTTCTCAGGGGCTTTGCCCTCGACAGGCCATTCCGTTCAACGACTCACGGCAGCCGGTGGCGCTCGAAGAAGCTCCAGATGACGTCGCAGGCGTCGAAGTCCCGGCTGGTCTTCCCGATGAGGAACTCCGGCAGGTACTGCATGCCGCCGGGCCAGGTGTGGCCGCCGCCCTGGACGGCTATCAGCTCCACGTCGCTCGCGGTGGTCGGACCCGAGTAGGCCGAACTGACGGCCCGCGTCCCGTCGTCGAACGCGAGGTCGGGCAGCACCCGCCGGCGAGGAACGGGCGCGCACCGGTTCTGCTCGAGCCAGTAGCCCACGGAGCGCGCCGCCGAGAGCACCAGCCCGCGCGGCTTCCGGGGAAAGCCGACCTGGCCGCCCGTGAACGGCACCAGCGGGTCGTCGGTACCCAGGATCATCAGGACCGGGATGGGACGCGACGGCTTTCTGGTCGAAGCGAGGGTGTCACCGACGCCGGCCACGACCGAGGCAACGGCGGCGAATCGATCGGTCAGATCGCACGCCAGCCGGAAGGACATGAAACCACCGTTCGAGATGCCGCACGAGTAGACCCGTTTCCGGTCGATTGGAAAGCGGCCGGCCACGAGCTCGAGCAACTCCTTGATGAACCCCACGTCGTCGACGTTCTGCCGCGACGCGGGCTGATCGAGGCCAACCCGGCCGTCGTTCCAGCCTTTCTCCACGCCATCGGGGTAAACGACAGCAATACCGTGGTTGTCGGCGAGCTTCTCGAACCGGCCGTAGGTCAACCGCACCATGCCGCGCCCGGTGCCGCCTCCACCGTGCAGCACGAAGAGCAGGGCCATCGGACGGTCGCGACCCGCCGACCGAGGCACATAGAGTCGGAACGTCCGCGTCAACCCGCCCGACAGGAGGGAACCCGACTCGAAAGAGCCGGCGGGCGCGGGTTCCGCGGCGCAGGGTGCGGCGGCCAGGCAGACGAGAGCGAGTATGCGGGCGACGGCGCGCCCGAGCGTATCAAGGTGCGTCAAAGTGCGTCATGGGGCCTTGGGCTGGCGCCTGTAGCTGATGGCGATCGGCTTGGCGTTCTTGCCCTGCGGGTACCACTCTTGGCGGAAGCGGTCGGGGCCGTCGAACATGACGTGGAGGTTCGCCATCGCATTGTCGTTCGAGTTCATCATGTTGGTGCCGTCCATGAACTCGAACCGCAGCTCGTGCAGGTCGGCCGGGGCGCTGAGGGTGCGCATGCGCGGCTGGGTGTTGGAGGAGCAGTAGTGCGTCAACATCAGATGGGGCCCGTACGGGTAGTAGACGGTGACCATCTCCATCCCGTCGGGAAAGCGCATCGTCTCCATCAGGGTCGTGCCGCTGGCAATCGGCCGGACGCTGAGGTCCACGCGCCAGTGCTGCTCCTCCGGCGGAGCGGGCTTCGACAGGTCGCCGCCCAGGCGCAGTCCCGGGGGGCGCGCTTCGGGAACGGCCGGGCTCATCACGGCGGTCCCCACCCAATCGCCGATCAGGCTCTTCATCTTCTCGAACTCGGCGTTCGGCGGACCGCTGGCCGCCTCCGCGGCAGCCGGCAACAGCACGAGGGCCGCCAGGAAGAGCCACCGGGGAATGCGCGTCATGAAGACCTCCTCGCGAGCCGCGGCGTCACTGCGCCCGTCCCAGCTCGGGTCGTCCGCCCTGTCGCAGCCAGCGCCGACCCTCGTCGGCCCAGCCTCGCGGCGCGTCCGCGCCTGGCCGGCAGAGGCCGAGCATCAGCATCCCCGCGCGGACCATCGCCACCTGGTTCCCGGTCCGCGCCTCGGCCATCCAGCGGAACGGATGGTTCGACGGGAAGAGCGGTGACGCGGGGACGGCTCGCCCGTCAGCCACCAGTTCAACCCCCTCGAGCCGGAAGGGCGAGGCCGCGGCCAGGTGCTCCGCCAGGCGAACAGGCTGCTCCAGGCGAGACAGGTCCCACAGGATCAGCTCGGGAGCGAAGGTGGCCGCGACGAGCCACCGGTGGTCGGCCGAGAAGGCCAGGGCGTTGAGCCCCAGATTGCTCGCCTTCAGCCGCCACCGAACCGACCAGCTCGAGGTGTCCCAGACCACGACCTCGCCATCCTTGGCGCCGGTGGCCAGGAACCGGCTATCGGGCGAGTAGGCCGCCGCCAGGATTCGCGACGAATGCTCCTCCAGCACGCGGGCCCGGGTCTGGCCGCCGGTCATGCCCCAGACGTGGAAGGCCCGCGAGCCTCCGACCCGCACGAGCTGACGGCTGTCCGGACTGAACATCAGCTCGTCGAGCCCCTCCACCGGGCCGGTCAGGCGGGCGGTCTGGCGAAGGGAGTCGACGTCCCAGAGGAAGACCTCTCGGCCGTTGTCGCCGGCGGCCACGAGCCCGCGGCACGGTGAGAGCGCGACGACCGTCAGGTTCTCGGCCCCCTCGAGAGGCAGTTCACGGGCCTGCTTGCCGACCTCGCCCACGCGCAACTTCCCTTCCGAGAGGCTGCACACCATCATCGGCCCGTCCATCGGCACCTGCAGGCTGCAGGAGCGATCGCGCTCCTTCTGCTGCCGGCTCACCTCCGTGAGCCGATCGACCTCCCAGACCACGACCTGGCCGCAGTCGGCCTCCATCGCGAGCCTACGGCCGGAGGGGTCGAAGCGCAGGTTGCGGGCCCCGACCGCGCCGCGAGCGGTGGCCGTCCACTGGCAGATGGCCAGGTCCCAGAGCCGGACCTGCCCATCGGCCTGCGACATTGCCAGGTACTCGCCGGCGGGGGCGAAGGCCAGCTCGGTAACTTCGGAGTTCAGGGTGATGCGGCCCTCGGAGGCCGGCCCGACCCGAGCATCCCAGAGCCGCAGGGTGCCGTCGAGCGCAACCGACGCCAGCAGCCTTCCGTCGCCGCTGAAGGCGAGGCCGGTGACGGCGTCGACGTGGCCCTCCAGGCACAGCTCTTCCGCGCGGCCCGCCAGCGACCACACCCGGATCGTCATGTCGTCGGAGGCCGTGGCCAGGAGCAGGCCGCGGGGGTCGAAGGCCAGCGCCGTGACCGGCCCCTGGTGCGCCGAGAGCACCGCCGAGGGCTGCCACTTCTGCGTATCCCACAGCATGACCTGGCGCCCGGTCTCGTCGCCGCATCCGGCGAGCGCCAGGAGCTGGCCGTCGGGGCTGAAGGCCACCTGGCGCGCCGGGCTGGCGGTGTCTTCGATGGCGGTGCGCTGCTCGCCGTCCTCGACGGAGCGGAGAGCCACGCTGGACTGTCCTGCCGCGAGGGCCACCCGGGAGCCGGTCGCATCGACGTCCATCGCGTGGAGCCCGGCAACCGCCTGCTCGCGGCGCCAGAGCAGCTTGCCCGTGCTCCACTCCCAGCAGCCCAGGGTCTTGTCGGCGCCCGCGGAGAGCAGCCGGCCCGACGCGGGCTCCAGCGCGAGCGCGAGGATCGGACCCGCGTAGCCCGCGAGGGTCCTCAGCAGCTTGCGGGAAGCCACGTCCCAGAGCCGCACCCGACCGTCGGAACCGGCGCTGGCGAGCCCCGCGCCGTCGGCGGAGAAGACGAGGGCGCCGACCCAGCCCTGGTGCCCGGCGAGCATCGCCACCGTCTTGCCCTGCTCGGCATCCATCAGGCGCACCATGCCGTCGTCGCCACCCACGGCCATCAGCCGTCCGCCGGGAGCAAAGGCCACCGCCAGCAGCGGCGAACCGAGCGGCGCCGTCCAGAGCAACCGGCCGGCGGCGCCCGGTCTGGCCGCCAGGGTCGCCGCCGCGGCGGTGGGCAGCGCGCGACCCGCCGGGCAGGTTTGCAGGGCGAGCGCCGCATACTGCAACGCCCGGCCTGGCATGTGCTTCGCCGACGCCCCGTCCGCCTTCTCGGCGTAGAGCTGCGCGAACCGGAACTGCGTGTCGGCCAGGGCCGCACCGACGCGCTCGGCCTCGAGGCGGTGCAGGTGGGCAAGAAAGCTGACGTTACCGAGGACCCCGAGCACGAGCGCCCCGGTCAGGGCCGCCAGCGCCGCGGTGGCCGGGTGACGCCTCGCCCACTTCGCCAGCCGCTCGCGCGAGGTGTAGCCCAGGCCCTCGAGCAATCCGCCCGTCAGGTAGGTCTCCACCGCCGCGATCAGCGAAGCCACGTCCTGGTAGCGCTCGGACGGCTCGACGGCCGTCGCTTTCCGGATGATCGCCGCCAGCTCGCGCGGCACCCGGTCGGGCAGCACCGCCGGCTCGGAGTGAGGCCGCCGGCGCACGAGCCGGTCGCTGTCGACGGTCGAGACATCGGTGTAGCGACGCCCGACGACCAGCTCGAACAGGATAACGCCAAGGCTATAGATGTCGGAGCGCCGATCGGAGCGGGGCTAGCCGAAGGCCCCGAGCTGCTCCGGCGCCGCGTAGCCCGGCGTGCCGACGACCGAGAGCCCCGCCGCGGGCTGCCCCAGGTCCAGGGCGACGCCCCAGTCGGCCACCAGCGCCTCTCCCCCGGGGGCGATGAAGATGTTCTCGGGCTTCAGGTCGCGATGGATGATGCTCTGGCCGTGGGCATAGGCGACGGCCCGACCGACCTCGAGGAAGGTCGTCAACAGCCGCGAGAGCGGCCGGGCCTCGATCGAGTCGCAGCCGGCCAGCTTGCCCAGCCTGCAGCCCCACCCGGGCGCCGGGCCGGACGACCCGTCGGAGCGCTTGCTCGGCACCTCGGCCAGCTCGTTGCCGGTCTTCAGGGCGGTGCCAGCCAGCGCCTCCAGCTCGCGCGCCATCGTCGGGGAATCTCCGGGCACGCGCATCATCGAGCACCAGGGGTTGCCGCGGGCGTCGCGCCAGGTGTCGTAGATGGGCAGGATGTTCGGATGCGAGAGCTTCGCGCTGATGCGAGCCTCGCTCACCTGTCGGTGACGCTGCTCCTGGCCCTGTCCCGCCGGATCTCGCGGACCCTTGATCGCCACGACGCGCCCGAGCTGGCGGTCCATCGCCTCGAGCACGATGCCCATCCCGCCTTCGCCGACGATGCCTTGCAGGGCGTAGCGCTCGCGCAACGCCGGAGGGAACAGCGCCCACAGCTCGAGGAACCACCCGGGCGACGGGGCCGGCTCGTGCGAGGCCGCCGTCAGCAGCGTCGGCTCGCCTTCGCGCAGCGACGGGACGGGCGTTTCCGCGAAGGCGGCCAGGCTCCCGCGGGGGAGTTCCGGAACTCCTCCGCCGAAAGACCCGAGCGTGTCGGGCGGCAGGCCCTCGTACAGATCCAGCTCGGGCGGGGGCGGCGGCGCCGCCTCGGGTTGCGGCGGCCCGGGTTCCGCGCTCGGCTCGTCGGGCGCGTAGAGATCCAGCTCGGGAAGAGGAGAATCCACCCGCTCACTCGCTCCTTGGCGATCCCTGATGGGTGTAGAGGACGACGGGGATGGGCTCGGGAAAGCCCTTGGCGGTGACCGGGTCGTGCTCGCGGAAGCCCCTCAACGGCGGCGTGAAGTAGCCGGGCTCGCGCTTGATGACCTCGCGCACCGCGTGGAACGTCTCGCGAGACATCAGGATCTGCCCGCCCCCGGCGAGACTGCACAGCCGGGCCGCCAGGTTGACGTTGGCGCCGAGGACCGTGTAGTCGGAGCGGCGCCGGGTGCCGATGTTGCCGACCACCATCTCGCCGGTGTGGATGCCGATGCCCACCTGCAGGTCGTGCAGCGCGGTCACGGGCCCTTGCCGCCAGCGCTCCAGCAGCCCCTCCTGCGCTTCGATCATCCCGATCGCCACCCTCAGCGCCTGCGCGGCGTGATCGGCCGATTGCCAGGGCGCCCCGCAGAGCACCATCACCTCGTCGCCGACGATCTTGTCCACCGTGGCCCGGCACCGGTCGACCACCTCGAGCATCGCCTCGAGGAACTCGTTGATGAAGGTGCAGACCTGCTCGGGCGCGAGAGCCGCCGAGGCCCTGGTGAAGCCTCGCAGATCCGCGAAGACGACGCTCAGGCGCCAGCGGCTGGTGCAGAAGAAATCCTCCTCGGTCTTCTGCTTGAGCAGCTCCAGGACGTCGGCGCCGACATAACGCGAGAAGTATTCCTCGATGCGCACCTTGGCCGTCACGTCCTCCACCCTGAAGTGGCCGCCCTTGGGCGTCGACTCGGCGTGGAAGACGAAGTTCGAGACCTTCCCCGCGGGATCGCGCTTCTGCGCGGCGAACTCGGCGGGGAAGCCCTGCCGGCGCGCGTCGCCGAGGAGGGTGGCCAGCACTCCGGGGGCCCAGGGCAGCCGGTCGAGTTCGGTCAGGGGCTTTCCCTTGAGTTCGTGGGGTGCCAGCGCCTGGTGGCGGTGCTCCAGGAGCAACGTGCACATCCGGGAGTTCACGTCGACGATGGTGGAGTTCTCGTCGACCCACAAGAGCGGGTCGAGCGTCTCCATGACCGTGCGCGGCACCTGCAGGAAACTGCGGCTGAAGCTGCCGGGCTTGCCGTCGCCGTAGAGCCTGAGCTTGGCCCAGCTGTGCTCCAGTTCCTCCCGATAGAGGCGAAGTTGCTCCAGCGCTTCATCCAGAGTGGTCGGGTCTTTCGAGGGAAGTGAGAGCATCGTTCCCGCCTGCGTCACGGCCCGCCGATGGGGCGGCCGATGTCGAAGAGCCGGCCAGGGTCGCGGCCGCCTCCCTGGAAGTAATCGAAGCCGTAGGAGCCGTCGCGCAGGAACACGCGCACGCGCCGGAAGGCGATCGCGCCGGGGCCGTCGGCTGGGAACTCGGCTTTGTAAGCGGGCCGGGCCGGGCCGCCGTCGGCCGGCAGGTCGTGCATCGCGGCCAGGGTCGCCCGGCGCAACCGTATCGTCAGGAACCCGTGTTCGTGGACCTGGCGGCGGAAGCTCTCCCAGAGCGGGGCGGCGTGCTCGCTCCCTTTCGCGAGCGCCGACCACTGTCGCTCGATGACGCCTCGGGGCGCCGAGCCGCTGATTTCCAGAGCCGTGCAGTCGGTCGTGGTCGCGGGGACCGGATTCGACACGGTCGTGGTCTCGTACTCCAGGCAGACGCGAACCGGCACGCCCGCGCCCCCCGCCCACGCGGGCGTCGCCGACAGCCATAGGAGCAGCAAGAAACGCCTCATCGTCCCGCCAGTATACCCGACTTCGAGGGCGGCTCGAACCGCTGGCCGGGAAGGCGACGGCGTCCCGCTCGGCTCGGAAATCGCGTATCATCTCTCCGGGTCGCCCCGGACCGTCGAACACCCCCTTCCGGGGCCCAAAGGAAGGAAGATCTCCATGAACCACGCCGACGCCCTCGGGCAATACGTGCAGGCCCACACCAGCGCACCTTCGCCGCTGCTCCAGGAGCTGGAGCAGGAGACCCGGCGGGATTTCGAGCGCCACCGCATGCTGGTGGGCGCCGTGGAGGGCCGGCTGCTCGCATTGCTCGTGCGCCTGTCGGGGGCCCGGCGAGTCCTGGAGATCGGGATGTTCACCGGGTACAGCGCCCTGACGATGGCCGAGGCGTTGCCGGAGGACGGCCGGCTGCTCACCTGCGACCTCGACGAGCGGCCCGCGGCGGTGGCCCGCAAGTACTTCGCCCGCAGCCCGCACGGGCACAAGATCGAGATCCGGATGGGGCCGGCCCTGGAGACGCTCGCCACTCTCGAGGGGCCGTTCGATCTCGCCTTCATCGACGCCGACAAGGAGAGCTACGTCGCCTACTACGAGCGCACGATGGAACTGCTGCGCCCGGGCGGCCTCATCCTTGCCGACAACGCCTTCCGCGGCGGCCGCGTGCTGGCTCCGGAAGACGGGTCCGACCACGCCCTGGTGCAATTCAACGCTCGCGTTCAGTCCGATCCCCGCGTCGAGAACCTGCTGCTGCCGGTGCGCGACGGCGTGATGATGGCCCTGAAACGCTGAGAAGGCGGGGAGGCTCCCCGGCGCTCGCTCTCTCCGTCCGAGGGGTGCGAACCGGAAAGCCTCCAGCCCGGGGTTCCGCGACCGTCCCGCCATCGGGGCGGCCGCGACGTCTCGCTCACCGCCCGGCCACCCGGCCCACTTCCATCTCGAGCGCCTGGCGGTAACTGGCGGAGTTCTGCGACAGGAGGGCCTGCCGGATGGCGCCGATGGTGGTCAGCCGTCCGATCTCGTCGTCGTCGCGGAGACCCAGGCCGACCCGGTCGGGGGCCGAGAGGTCGAGCGTGTCGTCGAGCACGACCGTCCAGCGATTGAAGAGGCGCTTGCAGGCCCACTTCGTCAGGTGCGCCTGGACGATCCGCCCCTCGCGGCAGGTCAGCTCGAGCGCGCCTCGGCGGGTCTCCCGGCCGCCGTCGACGGCCCGCCAGGTGAACTTCACGACGCGGGAATCTCGGGTCCCGGAAGCGGTGGCCTTGAACAGGTAGACGATGCCTTCCCACTCCGGGACCTCGACCGCCTCATCCGACTCGAAGATCGACCGGTAACGTTCCAGGTCGAGCGCGATCTGGACGAGGAAGAGATCGGCCTGAGGCACGTCGTCCCCTTCGTCGGGCGTCTTCTGCCCGAGCGAGACCAGGAGGTTGAATTCGCCGGGCTTCGTGTAGGTATAGGCGTGGAAGTCGACGGTGCCGGCGACGGTGGCCGCCGAGCGCCGCGCACCCGGCAGCAGTTGCTGCAGCTCCTCACGACCAAGGGTCAGGACGGACAGCAGCTCGATCCCTACACCAAGAACTCGGCGGAGTGGCTCTACTGGCAGTGCTACGCGAGCCCGTGGGTCGACTTCACGAGAGCCCAGAGCGAACGAGAAGGCGGCAACGGCCCCGCCTCGCGATTCCTGCAGCAGATGCAGGCCCGGGAGATCCCGACCTACTCGACCTACGGCGCCAACGAGCTGTCGGCCCAGTTCGGAGAGGAGAGCGAGCCCAGCCGCATCTTCCAGCGCTACCGGGACCAGGCGCGGACCATCAGGGACGCGCAGCAGGCCGAGTCCAACTGGCAACAGGCCTCGCTCTGGAGCGATCCGATCGACTACTGGAACACCTGGCGGGCCCGCCCCGACCTGCCCAAGCTCTACGCCCAGCGCCAGCAGCTCGAGCAGGAGTTCCTCGAACGGGCCTACCTGCCCGGCCAGGACCGGCGAGCCAGGTACTGAACGTCACCGGCCAGGCCCGCGGTGGGTACTTCCCGCCGCGGGCTTCGTGCCGAGTCCGGGACGACGCGGTGCGTCGCGGTCGAGCTGGCCCGGGCCGGGCCGGTCGCGTTACTCTGGGTGAAACCGCAACGTTCACCGGAGGAAAGAGGGAATGTCCGTGACCCAGCCCAGCCGATCGATCACGAAGCCGATGCTCGCCGAGTTCCGCCGCAGTCTGGCCAGCCATCCCGAGACCCGGGTGGCGATGAACGCCTGCACCAACGGCAATCTCAAGGACCTGGCCCTGAACCGCCGGGTCCTGAACTCGTTCGACTGGGAGTTCTCCAACGAGGTGCCCCTGGGACAGATCACGGCCCAGAGGAACGCCGGCACCTGCTGGCTGTTCGCCTCGCTCAACTGGCTGCGGAAGTTCCCCATGAAGAAGCTGAAGCTGGAGAACTTCGAGTTTTCCCAGAACTACTGCATCTTCTGGGACAAGTTCGAGAAGGCCAACCGATTCCTGGAGGACATGATCGCCTACCGGGACCGGGAGCTGGACGACCGGCACGTTCACACCCTCCTCAACGCTCCGCTGCCGGATGGAGGAGACTGGCACTACCTCGCCGGCCTGATCCGCAGGTACGGCCTGATCCCGAAGGCGGCCATGGTCGATACCTTCCACGGGGGGCTCACCGACGTGATGAATCCGCTTCTCTTCCTCAAGCTCAGAGAGGGTGCGGTACGGCTCAGGACGCTCCATCGCGAAGGGAAGAAGGAGGCCGAGCTGCGAGCGGCCAAGCTCGAGATGCTCGACACGATCTATCGCATGCTGGTGGTCTTTCTGGGAGAGCCGCCGGAGACGTTCGACTTCGGATACCGCGACAAGAAGAAGAGGTATCACCGGGTGCTGGCGCTCACTCCACGAGCGTTCTTCGAGCAGTTCGTGAGCATCGACCTCGACAAGTACGTCTACCTCCTGAACAGCCCCCTGCCGGACACGCCCTACGGACGCACCTATGTGGTCGAGCACAATACGAACTCCGTGGACGGGCCCGACGGCGCCTTCCTGAATGTTCCGATGAAGACGCTGCATGACGTCGCGGTCAAGATTGCCCGGAAAGAGGCCCTGCTCTTCAGTTGCGACGTGCTGCAGGCGGCCAACCGTCCCAAGGGTATCCTCGACACCGAGGTGTACGACTTCGCGGAGTTCTTCGGGACCAGCTTCGACATGGACCGGGCCACCCGGATGGCCACCTTCCAGATGAAATCCACCCATGTGATGGTCTTCCTGGGGGTCGACCTGGTGCGCGGCAAGCCGGTCAAGTGGAAGGTGGAGAACAGCTGGGGAGCGGAACCGGGACAAGGCGGGGTCTTCCTCATGACCGACCGCTGGTTCCAGGAGAACCTCTACAGCATCGTCGTCCACGAGAAGGAGTTGCCGGCGGAGCTGCGCCGCCAGCTCGCGCGTCCTCCCATCACGCTGCCCCCCTGGCACCCGCTGGGCTGAGACGTTGCAGGTCAAGCCATGAACATCGCCCCCTTCGCTCTGGAACGGTATTTCGCCAGGTACGAATTCGCCGTCAGGTATCTTCTCTCGAGTTCCGACTGCGACGGTCTCCGGCAGTCCGAGGTGCTCTCGTTTGCCGACGCGGAAACGGCTGAACTCTGGGATTCGCTCACCCTGAGCTACACCGAGTCGCTGGGCTTGCCGCTTCTGCGGCAGGAGATTGCCGGGCTCTATGCAGGTGTGCGACCGGACGAGGTGCTGGTGGCGGCACCCGAAGAGGGCATCTTCCTGGCGATGCATGCGCTTCTCCGAGCGGGTGACCATGTCATCTGCACCTGGCCGGGATACCAGTCGCTCTACGAAGTGGCGACTGACATCGGATGCGAGGTGAGCCGGTGGGAGCCGGACGAGGCTGCCGGCTGGCACTTCGAGGTGAAGGCCCTGCCGGCATTGGTGCGAAGCACGACGAAGCTGATCGTCTGCAACTTCCCGCACAATCCGACGGGGAGCACGCTGACCCGTGAGGAGTACGAGGGGCTCGTCGATCTCGCCAGGCGGCACGGCATCCACCTCTTCTCGGACGAGATGTACAAGTTTCTGGAGGCCGACCCTGCCGCGAGGCTCCCGTCGGCTTGCGAGCAGTACGAGCGAGGGATCACTCTCTCGGGTATGTCGAAGTCGCTCGGATTGCCCGGAGCGCGTATCGGCTGGCTGGTCACGCAGGATCGGGCGCTCTACGCCAGGGTGGCGGCGTTGAAGGACTACACGACGATCTGCAGCAGCGCCCCGAGCGAGGTCCTCGCGCTGATCGCCCTCAGGGCCAAGGAGCGGATTCTCGCGCGTCACAACGCCAGGATCAGGCGGAACGTGGAGATCTTCCAGTCGTTCCTCGAGGCCCACGAAGGGCTGTTCCGGTGCGTGATGCCGCGGGGAGGGACCATGTGCTTCCCCCGTTACCTGGGCCCGGAAGGCGCCTCGGTCTTCGCGGACAGGGTGCGTTCAGGCGCCGGCATCATGCTGTTGCCATCGAGCATGTACGGGTACGGAGACAGCCACGTTCGCGTGGGGCTGGGGCGTGAGAACGTGCCGCAGATCCTGGAGCTGCTGCACCAGTATCTGGCTGGATGAGCGGGCGGGCGTCATGCGCCCCCTTCGAGCAGCGCGGGCGCATCGACCTCGGAGGCGTCCGAACTGTCCTGGTGAACCGAGCTCGAGATGATGCGCTCGGTCACCTCGTCCAGGTGACGTCGCAGAACCGATGAGAGCTGCTGGTACTCCTCCCACAGGATCTCGTCGACGAACCGCTTCGAGACCTTGACCATCAAGGTCGTCCGTCGCTGGCCACGATAGCGATA
>CAZSVK010000036.1:15807-21715 GCA_964610245.1 uncultured bacterium | reverse complement strand
GGTGGTGTCCGTGTTGGGCGGCTTCGGCGTCCTGCGTTCTTTTTTTTTTGATGATCCGGCGAGCACCGTGATCTACACCTCCCACCAGGGCAAGTCGCTCGCTGCCTATCAGGCACTGCGCCTCGGCGCTGTCGAGTTCCTGAACAAGCCCGAGGACATCATCGACCCCGTCAAGTACGACACGGCCCGGGTCAAGCTCGTCGAGCGCATCCGCGCGGTCGCCGCCATCGAGTTCACCATCCACAAGCCCGATCCCACCGTCGCCCCGCGTAACCAGCGCCCCACCGAGTGCCCCTTCGACGCGATCGCCGTGGGGGCCACCTCCGGCGCGGCAACCTCACTGCTGCCGGTGATGAAGGCCTTCCCGTCGACGATGCCGGTGCCGGTCTTTCTCTTCCCCCAGCTCAACATCTCGATGGCCGCCGGTTACGCCGACTGGCTCAACTCCCAGATCAGCATCCGGGCCGTCATCGTCGCCGACAAGATGCCCGTCTCCGCGGGCACCGTCCACGTCACCTGCCCGGGGCGGCGCTTCCGCATCGCCCGCAGCCTCTGGAGCGCCGATCCCGACTTCGCGGGCGACCCCACCGCCGGCGGCCTCGACGCCTCGCTGCTCCACCTGGTCGAGATCTACGAGAGCAAGCTGCTGGTGGTCATCCTCAACGGTCGGAGCGTCGACGGCCTCGAGGGGCTTGCCTCGGTGCGCCGCGCCGGCGGCACCGTGCTCATCCTCGAACCCGCGCTCGTCGCCGACCAAGATCTGCCCGCCTCCGCCATCCGCCAGGGGCTGGCGAGCGAGGTCGTACCCCTGCCCCATCTGGGCTCGCGCGTCCTCGACGTCTGCAACATCCGCCGGCTCTGAGAGCAGCGCTCGGAGGTTGTGGAGGAACTGAATCGGGCCTTTCTCCCGGGGGCTCTGCCCCCGGTCCCCCGCCAGGGGGAGAGCCGCCCCCTATCCCGATCGGCACGGATTGCACGCAGTCGGGAGTCGGTTCTCCCAGCGAAGGAAGACCTGGTCCGCTGTCAGGCAAGTCTTCCACCAGCCATCGGGGGGGGCAGGGGTGAACTTCACCCCTGCCGGGGGGTCGGGGGCGGAGCTCCCGACTGGTTTTTCGATTTCTTCACAGCCTCTCATCCCTCCCCGCCGAACCCGGGCCCGTCGCCCGCGCACGCCTCGAGCGCGGTCGCCAGGCTCAGGAACTCCTCCGGGGACACCTCTTCGGCCCGAGCCTGAGCCGAGATCCCGCAGGAAGCGAGCACCCCGGCCACCTGCTCGCGGCCGAGACCGAGCGAGGCGGCCAGCAGCTTCGCCATTTGCTTGCGCCGCTCGGCAAACGCCGCCTTGACGACGCGTTCCACCACGGAGCCCCTGCGCGGCGCCGGCCTTGAAGCGTCGGGCTCGAGCGCCAACGCGGAGCTGACCACCGTGGGTCGGGGCCTGAACGCCTGGGGAGGCAAGTCGAACAGGATGCGCGCCTTCCCATAGAGCGCCAGAAGGATCGAGAGGCGGCCGTACTCCTTCCCCTCGCGCGCCACGATGCGCCTGGCCACCTCTCGCTGGACCGTCACGACGATCCTCGCCAGCGGAAGCCCCCAGAACACGATCCGCAGGAGCAGCGGGGTCGTGACCGAGTACGGAAGGTTCGATATCAACCGGGTCGGAGGTCCCGAGACCGAGAAGTCGGGGTCGACCTCGAGGGCGTCGCCGGTGTGCAGGTGAAACCGTTCATTGCCGGCGAAGCGCTGGCCGAGACCATCGGCCAAGCGGCGGTCCTTCTCGATGGCGTGGACCCGGGCGCCCGCCGCCAGCAGGCGCTCGGTCAGGACCCCCTCTCCCGGGCCGATCTCGAGGATGGTCTCCCCGGGGGTAACCCCGAGCGCTTCGACCAGCTTGCGGGCCAGGTTGGGATCGACGAGGAAGTTCTGTCCCAACCGCTTGCTCGGATGGAACTCGGCGCCCCCGGGTGGCCTTTCGGTGCGGCCGCTGCTCACTCCGTCCTCCGCGCGGGCGCGCAGTCGATGGCGCTCAGGAGGGCCGAGGCCTTGCTCAGGGTCTCGACATACTCGCGATGCGGATCGGAGTCGGCCACGATACCGGCGCCGGCCTGCACCTGGGCCACGCCGTCGCGGATGACCATCGTCCGGATCGCGATGCAGCTGTCGAGGTTCCCGGAGAAGCTGAGGTAGGCGACCGCCCCGGCGTAGATGCCGCGGGAGTGCGGCTCCAGCTCCTCGATGATCTGCATTGCCCGGATCTTCGGGGCGCCCGAGACGGTGCCGGCCGGAAAGCAGGAGCGGAAGACGGCCAGGGGCGAGAGCCCCTCCCGGACTCGGCCCCGGACGCGACTCACGAGGTGCATCACGTGGGAGTAGCGCTCCACCCGCCGGAAGTCGGCCACCGCCACGGAGCCGTACCGGCAGACGCGGCCCAGATCGTTGCGGGCCAGATCGACCAGCATCACGTGCTCGGCGTTCTCCTTGGCGTCGGCCAGGAGTTCCTGCTCCAGCGCGGCGTCGGCCTCGGCGCTGGCGCCTCGCGCGCGAGTGCCGGCTATCGGCATCACCTCGGCCGTGTCGCCGGTGACGCGCACCAGGGCCTCCGGGCTGGTGCCCAGGATCGTCACGTCGCCCATCGACAGGAGGTACATGTATGGCGAGGGGTTCAGGAGGCGGAGGATCCTGTAGACGTCCAGCGGGTCCCGTGCGCCCAGGTCGCACTCGAGGCGCCGCGACAGCACCACCTGGAAGATGTCGCCCGCGAGGATGTGCTCGCGAGATCGGCGCACGGCCGATTCGAACTCCTCCTGGGCAAACCCGGAACGCAGGCCGGAGAGGTCCGGCCGGCGGCCGAAGCGCTCGGGGTATGGCACCGTCTCGATCTCCGGGTGGCCGTCGAGCAGCGCCCGGGCCTCGCCGATGGTCGCTCGCGCGGCGGCGTAGGCGGTCGGCGCATCGGCCTGGGGCGCCGGATTGGTGACGATCGTGAGCGTGTGCTTCAGGTGGTCGAAGGCAAAGACCGTGTCATAGACGAGAAAGCTCAGGAGTACGGTGCCGTCGGCCAGGTCCTCGAGGAGGTCGACGTCCTCCATCAGGCTGACAGCTTCGTAGGTGACGTAGCCGAGAGCGCCGCCGCAGAACGGAGGCATCCCCTCGGGGGCCGGGGCGCCTCCGGGATGCGAGAGCTGCTCGAGGCGCGCGAAGACGTCCGGGAGCGGATGGGAGGTCCCGTGGCGGAGATCGTGACTCCAGCCGCCTTGCCGGTGGCGCAGTTCGATGCGCTCGCGCGGGTTGCAGCCCACGAAGCTGAAACGCGCGCGCAGCTCCGACCCCTCGACGCTCTCGAGAAGGAAGGGCAGGGTGCCTCGCCGGGCGAGCTTGCTGTACAGGGTCACCGGGGTTTCCCGATCGCCCAGCAGCGTCAGTCCCACCGGGACCGAATCGTAGCGGCCCCACACCGCGCCGAAGCTCTCGAAATCAGGCGTCAACATCGCGATCTCCTTTGCGGCAGGCTAGCACACGGACGGGAGGCTCGGGGCTGGGGGCCAGTCGGAGCCGGGCGGGGCGGATCGCCGTATCATGCGGAGCGTATGCCGAAGCGCTTCAAAGAGCTGGGCCTGCTCGATCCGTTCGCCGACGAGGAGGCTGACGCCGAGCCCCACGCCATCCGCATCCGCTTTCAGCCGGAGGACCGCGAGGTCACGGCCGAGAGCGGTCAGACCCTGCTGGGCGCGGCCCGGCTGCAGGGAGTGAAGCTGCCGCACGCCTGCGGCGGCCGGGCCCGGTGCGGCACCTGCTACGTCAAGGTGCTGTCCGGCGAGCAGTCGCTCTCGCCGATGGAAACGGTCGAGCGCCGCACGCTCCGCCAGTACGACATCCTCGCGCCCGAACTTCGCCTCGCCTGCCAGGCGCGGGTCCAGGGAGACTGCGAGGTGCGAGTCGAGATGACCCCCGAGAAGGCGCTCGCGCCCTACGATGGCGAGGGCGCCTCGTTCTGGAAGCCCAAGGGCTGGAAGTAGTTCGGGTAGGGGTCAGGTGTCAGCTTTCGGAGGGGGAAAGGAGTCAGGCGTCAGGTGGGGCCCGTTCGCCCCTGCCTGACACCCGACACCCGACACCTGTCTTCAAGGCAACGGCACGTACAGAACGCGGTGGTTACTGCGGTCGGCGACCCACAGCTGCGAGGCGCTCAGCGCGCTCAGGCCCATCGGACCCGACAACGAGAAGGCGTCCAGCGGCGGGACGACCGCGTTGTTGTCGGTGATGGAACTCAGATCGGGCTGACCGAGCACCTCCTGGGGCGCGTCGTCGGTCGCCAGCGAACTGAACGAGGTGAAGACGACCACCCGGTGGTGAGCCGAATCGCTGACGAACAGGCTGCTCACGCCGACCTTGGCGCTGACAGGCGTGTCGAAGCCCTTGGTGAGCGAGGTGCCGCCGCGGTTCGGCTGGTAGCCGGTCGCGTCGGCTTGCCCGAGGATCACGCTCGCCTGAGCGTCGGTCAGGGGGCTGCCGACGAAGGCGGCAAACGTCTTGAACACCATCACGCGGTGGTTGTCCCGATCGGCGACGATCAGTCGATCGTCCGCGCCGTTCAGCGGATTGACCCAGTAATCCACGCCCACGGGCGCGCTCATGCTGAACCCGGAGGGCGTGAGGACGCCCCGGTTCGGCAAACCGCTGATGAAGTCGGCCTGACCGAACACCCGCGTTACTCCGCGGCCGTTGTCGCCGGCGGTCCAGGACAGGGTGTACACGCACACTCGGTTGCACCCGGTGTCGGCCACGATCAGCCGATTGCCCTTCAGGTACACGTCGGTCGGCTGGTTCAACGTGGTGTCGGTGGGCGTGCCGGGAGCGGTGTTGGTGAGCATGTCGGGCTGTCCGATGACCGCGTCGGCGGCGATTCCGGTACCCGAAACGTTGTAGTTGCTGTAGAGCAGCACTCGGTTGTTTCCGGTGTCGGCAATGGCCATGTGGCCGGTCGAGGCATCCAGACAGACCGCTCGCGGCCCGTTGAGCAGGGTTGCGGAGCATCCCAGGCCCGCGGTGCCGAAGCTGCCCTGCCCGATGACCGTGGTCGCCGTGCCCGCAAGCGGCGTGGCGTACAGGAGAACGCGGTTGTTGTCCGTATCCGCGATGGCCATCTTGCTCGCCAGGCCGGTCACGCTCACGCCGCGCGGGTAGTTCAGGGCGCTGGCCGAGACCGAGCCGCCGCCGTTGGGCGACCCGCTGGCGTAGTCGGCCTGGCCGGTCACCCCGGTCGCCGCCTCGCGCAGGAGCCAGGTGCCGCTGGCACTGGAACTCGGCTGATTGGTCGCGTCGTTCCGGTCTCTGGCGGTGACGTTCGCGGTAACGGTGACGTTCTGGTAGGCCGTCGCCGTCCCGAGGACCGTCACCGGGAAGTCGAAGTCGACCGGGATCCCGGCGGTGATATCGGTCGTATTCCATCCTATCGGCATCGTGTAGGAGTACTGCCCGCTGACATCGCCGACACCGATCCGGAAGCTCAGGCTCGCGGCCGTCAGCCGCATCGTGGCGGCAGCCGGGTCCGAGTTGCTCACGCGGACCCGGACGTTCACGGTCGTTCCCCGGTCGACGGCGGCGGGCAGCCCGACCAGGGCCAGGGCATTGATGGCGGCCGGCTTCTGGACCGCGATGCTCGAGCTGTAGCTGGCGCTGACGGCGGCGGACCGGTTGTTGTAGTCCACGCCGGAGGCCAGTGCCGAGATCGTGTGCGTGCCCAGGTCGGCGATCGACGTGATCGTCACGGGGAAGTTCAGGACCACGGTCCCTCCGCTTCCGGCCACGGTGGCGGTCAACTGTCCCGGGCCCACCAGGCTCGAGACTCCGGAGCCGCTGAACGTCAGAGTTGCCGTATCGAGTATGGCCGCGGCCTGCCCGTCGTTGGCCA
>CAZSVK010000036.1:4488-15797 GCA_964610245.1 uncultured bacterium | reverse complement strand
CTGCGCCACCGGGCTCTGTCCCTGGTTGGCCGGCGTCTGCACCGAGAAGGCGCTGATGCGCAGCGCGGCTTTCGTGTGGATGAGGAAGGAACCGATGGCGGTGCCGTTCAGGTTCGCGCTAGCGCTGGGGTTGTTCGCGTCGGTGCCGGTGACGGCCAGATCGAACGTCCGGGTTCCGGGGTTGGCCGAACCGCCCACGGTCACGGTGTAGGTGAACGTGCGAGTTCCACCGGCGGCGAGCGAGACCGGGAAGCTCGTGTTGTTGGTGACGTTCAGATCTTGGAGGCCGCTGTAGGACAGCGTCGCCGCCGAGATGTTGGCCGCGGCCTGCCCCGAATTGCCCACCTGGACCGAGATGGTGAAGGTCTGCCCTTGCGAGACCGGCGACACCGCCGTGACCGTGCCCAGGGTCAGCACGGCGGGCGACTGGATCTGCACCGAACCCACCGCGGTGGGCCCGGCGTTGCGGCTGGCGCCGCTGTTGGCGTCGGTGGCGACCGCCGACGCGCTCGCGGACCAGGTGCCGGTCAGCGCGCTCGGGGTCGCGACGTCGAAGACGAACGTGGCGTTGCCTAGGCCCGGAACGACCGTCGGGTTGGTGGCCGTCCGCGGCGTGACCGTGGCGCCCGAGCCGGTCAACGCCAAGGTTACCGAGTTGACGTTGATCGCCGCCTGACCGGAGTTGGAGATCCTGTACTGCGCCTGGAAGCTCTGCCCGACGCTCACGGGCGAAGTCGCCGAGAACGCGCCGAACGAGAGCGTGCCGGCCGACTGCACCGCTACCGTGCCCAGGTTCCCGAGGGTCGCGCCGACGCTCTTGCCGCTGAGAGAATCGGTGGCGCTGACCACCAGGCTGGCCACGCGGTTCCCCAGGGCGGGAGCCCCGGCGGCCGTGACCCAGAATCCGAACGTGCCGGTGGCGCCGCCGGCGAGGGTCGCCGGGTGAACTCCGTTGTCCGAGATCGACAGACCCGCGTTGCCGTTGTCGTAGCTCAAGGCCACGTCGACGATGTTCGCCGTCACTTCGCCGGTGTTGCGGATTGTCGCCGTGACCTGGAACGTCTGGCCGAGCGTGACCGCCGCCGGCTGCTCGAAGGTCAGGACGAGCGTCGGAGCGGCGCGCCGCAGGATCGACACGGAGCCGGGATTGGCGACGGCGGGAGAGCGGTCGAGCGTGGTGTTGGCGTCGCTCGCGGTCAGCGTGAAAGAGGCCGTGCGCGTGGTCGGAAGGGCCGTGTCGCTCACGGTGACGCTGTAGCTGTAGGTGGCTGTCGTGCCGCCCGCGATCGCGGGCTGGTTCAGCCCGCTGGCAAGGATGGTCAGGCCGCCCAGACCGCCGAGACTCAGGGCGGCCCGGGTGACGTCGGCGGCCGCCGCGCCGGTGTTGGTCACCGGGATGTCGATCGTGAACGACTGACCCTGGGCGACCGTCCTGGCGCCGAACGAGCCAACGGTCAGGGTCGGAGGCGACTGCACGGTGACGCTGCCGAGCGAGGTGCTCGGAAGATCGCGCCGGATGCTGGGCTGGTTGGCGTCGGTGGCCGTGATCGAGCCGCTGGCGACCCACACGCCCGGCGATGCCGTCCCGCTGACGTCGAAGGCAAAGGTCACGCTTCCGCCGGCGGCGATGGTGGCCGGGAAGGCAGTCTGGGCGGCAGCCGTCAGGCCCGATGCACCGAAGGTCAGGTCCGCGGCGCTGACGGTGGCGGCGGAGCCACCCGTGTTGGCGACCGTGTACCGCGCGACGAAGGCCTGAGCCTGGCTCACCGGATTCGGAGAGGTGACGCCGCCGGAGAAGGAGAGCACGCCTTGCGGCTGCAGCGTGATGGTGCCCAGGTTGTTGAGGGTCGTGCCCACCAGGGTGTCGCTGTTGTCATCGCTGGCGGAGATCACCAGGCTCGCCACCCTGTTGCCGGTCGCCGCGCTCGGCGAGACGGTCACGTCGAAGCTGAAGGTGGCGGTCGCGCCGCCGGCGATGGTCGAAGGCGCGACCCCGTTGGCGGCGATGTTCAGGCCGGTGTTGGAGTCGTAACTGAGCGTGACCAGGCCGACGTTCGCCGTGGCCTGGCCGGTGTTGCGCAGCACCGCCACCACCGGGTAGAGCTGGCCCAGCGTGGCCGAAGACGGCTGCGTGAAGCCAATCACCGTGTTCGGGTTGGCCGGGGTCTGAACGGTGAAGCTCTTGGAGGCGCCCTGGGCGATGGTCGTGGCGGCTCCGCTGTTGGCGTCGGTGGCGGTGATGCCCAGGCTGACCGTTCGAAGGGTCGGAAGCGCCGTACCACTGGCGGTGACCGTGTAGACGAAGGTCTCGGTCGTGTTGGGGTCGATGGCGGTCTTGTTGGAAGCGCTCGCCTGGACGGTCAGGCCATTGGCATCGTCGAACGCGAGCAGGGCCGCGCTGAGGTTGGCTCGACCCGTGTTGGCGTTGCTGACGGGCACCTGCACCGTGAACGACTGCCCCTGCGAGATCAGCGAGGGAGCGCCGATCGCTCCGACCGTGAGCGACGACGGCGCCTGGATCGTCACGCTGCCGAGCGACGTACTCGAGAGGCTCTCGTCGAGAGTGGCGTTGTTGACGTCCGTGGCCGTCACGGCCCCGAAGACGCCGTCGACGCCGGCGGTCGCCGTTGTCGCCGAAGTGACGTCGAAGATGAAGGTCGTGCTGGCGCCGCTGCCAGCTAGCTGCCGGGGCAGAGGTCCCCGGGCCACGGCCGTCACCCCCGCGCCGTTGAAGGTGAGGCTGGCGGCCGAGATGTTCGCCGCCGCCTGGCCGCTGTTGACGACCGTGACCTGAGCCAGGAAGGTCTGACCCTGGCTGACCGTCGTCGGGGCGACCAGCCCGCCGAAAGCCAGCGCCGGGCTCGACTGCAGATTGACGGCGCCGGCGTTGGAAATCGTGCGCGAGGCGGGAATACCGCTGTTGGCGTCGGAGGCCGTGACGAGCAGACGGGCCATCCTGGACCCCGTGGCCGCGGTGCCGGAGACGGCGACGGTGAAGGTGTAGATGGCCGAGCCGCCGCCGGCGATCCGGGTGGGGTTGGTGGCGGCCCGGATGTCGAGGTTGCTGTTGTTGTCGAAGGCGAGCACCGCGGTGGTCACGTCGGCCTCGGCCTGGCCCAGGTTGAGCACGGTCGCGGTCACCGTGAAGCTGTCGCCGAGCGTCACCGCCGCCGGAATCGAGAAGCTGGCGAGAGTGCCCAGCTCGGGCGGAGTCTGGATCGTCACCAGGCCGGCCCCGGTCCTGGAGCCGGTCACGGGCAGGGCGCTGTTGGCGTCGGAACCGGTCACCGTGACCTCGGCCGAGCGCGAGATGGGCTCGGCGGTGTCACCCACGACCACGTTGTAGCTGAACGTTCGCGTGACACCGGAAGCGAGCGAGGTCGGATTGGAGCCCCTGCTGGCTGGCGAAGGTCAGGGCGACGCTGCTCAGGTTCAGAGTCGCCTCGCCGCCGTTGCCGAGGTCGACCGCGGCGGTGAAGCTCTGCCCCCGGCTGACCACGGCGGGCATCGACACCGCCGAGATACCGCCGACCGTGGCCGCTCTCTGGACGACGATCGAGCCCAGGCCGCTCGTCTGGATGCCGATGAGGGCGCCGCTGTTGGCGTCGGTCGCGTTCACCGTGGCCGCGGCGCTATGGGTCCCGGTCGTGGCGGTGACATCGACCGTCACGTCGTAGACGAGAGTCTCACTCGAGTTGGCGGCGATGGTGGAACGGTTGGTCGATCGGGGCGCGGCGTACAGGCCGCCTCCGAAGTCCAGCGTCGGGGCCGAGAGATTGGCCGCGGCGCTGCCGTTGTTGAGCACCGTGTACTGCGCGACGAACGGCTGTCCGAGGCTCACCGAAGCCTGAGCGACGAGACCGCTCGAAAACACGAGCGGGCCTCCCACCTGGATCGTGACCGACCCCAGACCGGTCAGAAGCAGGTTGAAGGGCGAACGGCTGTTGGTGTCGTAGCCCAGCACCGAGAGCCGCGCCGATCGTTGTCCGAGCTGAGCCCCGGCCCCGACCTTCACGCTGAAGGCATAGTCGGCGCTGGCGCCCCCGGCAATGGAGGTCGGGTTCCCGGCCCCCGGAGTGATGATCAAGTTGACGTTATTGTCGAACGTCAGGGTGACCGTTGTGATGCTCGCGGCAGCCTGACCGCTGTTGAGCACGGTCGCGACGACCCCGAAGGTCTGCCCGATGCTCGCAGTCCCCGGCATCAGGAAGCTGCCCACGTTGCCGACGTTGGCGGGCGTCTGCACCTGGACCCAGGCCGGCGCGATGTGCGGGGCGTAGTCGGCGGTCGTCCGGCCGCTGTTGGCGTCGATTGCCGACACCGTCACCATTGCGGTCCGCAGGGTCGGATTCGCGTCGCTCGCGACCGCCACCCTGGCGGAGAAGTTGGCCGTTGTGTGTGCCGCGATCGAGGTCGGATTGCCCGAGCTGGGTGCCGGGGTCAGGCCGTGCGACTCGGAGAAGGTCGCCGTCACCCCGGAGATGATGGCGGTCACATCGCCATCATTTCTGACGGTCCAGACGAGGTCGAAGGTCTGACCCTGGGAAACCTTGAAGGGAAGGGAGACTCCCCCGACGGAGATCTCGGCCGGCCTCAACACCGTCACGCTTCCGAGCGAGCCGTCGGTGAGGCTCCGGTTCACCCCGCTGTTGGTGTCGACCGCGGTCACCGTGGCACTGGCGACGTGCGTCGCGGCGGCCGCGCTGCTCGCGACGGTCACGTCGAACGAGAAGGTGGCGGCACCGCCGCCCGCGATGGTCGTCGGGACGGGTGCCTGGGGCACGACCTGCAGATCGGTCGTCCCCGGGAACGACAAGCTGGCTCCCTCGACGGTCGCGGCCCCCTGGGCCGTGTTCTGAACCGTGTACGACGCCACGAACGTCTGGTAGGGGCTCACCGAACTCGGGGCCGCCAGACCACCGAAGAAGTCGAGCTGCGCGAGATCCTGGATGATCACGGCGCCGACGCCGGACTTCAACAAGCTGATGTTGGCTTTGCTATTGGAGTCCTCGGCGACGATGTTCAGCTTGGCGTTTCGGGTCGACAGAGGCGCATCCGCCGCCACGACGACCGTGAACCGGTAGTCGGCGGTCGAGAAGCCCGGGATCGTCACCGGGTTGGCGGCGGCGACGATCGCCAGGCCGGCGAAGCTGTCGAACCCAAGGGTCACGGTGGTCACCGTGGCGGCCGCCAGGCCGTTGTTCTGGAGCGTCGCGATGACGTCGAAGGTATCGCCCTGGCTCGCCCTGGACGGCATCTGGAAGTTGGCGAGGGTGGTGAGATCGGCCGGGCTCTGCACGGTCAGGATGTAGGCAGCCGACCTCGAGATGCTCGCATCCTTGCCGCTGTTGGCGTCGGCCGCCCCCAGCTGGAGCCGGACGGTCCGGGTCGTCAGCAGTGCGTTGCTGCCAACGGTGACGTTGAATGAGATTGTGCCGCTGCCGTTGCTGCCCGCGATCGTCGCAGGGAAGACCGCCGGCGACACGACCAGCCCGTCGAGGCTGTCGAAGGTGAGCGTCGCGGCGCTCAGCGCGGCCGCGGCACCTCCGGAGTTGACGACGCTGCAGGTGAGCTGGAGACTCTGGCCCTGGCTGACGTTGCGCGGGATACCCAATCCGACGAAGGACAGCGCGGGAGGCGTCTGGACCTGGATCGTCCCCGCGTTGGCCCGGATGGCGCTCACCGGGTCGCCGGTCCCGACCTCGGTGCCGGTGAGGGTGATTCCAGCGGTCCGCGGCCCGATCGTGGCGTCCGCCGCCACGGTCCCGTCGAACACGAAGGCGACGATGTCCCCGCCGGCGATGGTGGTGGGATTGTCGCGGGGAACCACCGGGAGCTTCGCGTCATAGAGCGTGAGCGAGCCGGTCGAGAGGATCACCGCGGCCTGGCCGGTGTTCTGGACCTGCACCGTCACCACGAAGGACTGCCCCAGACTGACCGCCGCGGGCTGCGTGATGTCGGCGATCGCCAGCCTGCCCGGCGACAGGATCTGGATGCTCCCGACCGGGATGTTGGTCAAGCCGGTGGGCTGGCCGGTGTTGGCATCCTTGACGCCGAGCGTGAACGTGGCGGTTCTCGCGCCGAGTTGCGCGCCCAGGCTGGCGGAAACCCGGAACCCGAAGGCCGAGGAGGAGACTCCTTCGATGCGCGAGGGACCGGACTCGAAAACGGCAGTGACTCGAGTGCCGCTGAAGCGCAGGGAACTGGTGGTGACGATGGCGGCAGCGAGGCCCTGATTGACCACGGGCACCGTCACCAGGAAGGTCTGACCGAGCGACACCGAGGTCGGCGCTTCCATCGGGTCGGCCGACAGCACCGGGGCCGTCTGCACGTTGAGGACGAAGTCGGGCGACTGCGTCGCCGAAACCGGGTCGCCGCTGTTGCCGTCGCGTCCGCTGACGATGAAGGTCGCCTGGAAATCGCCCGGAGTGGCGTTCGCGCCGACGGTGACGTCGAAGGTGAAGGTCGCCCTCGCGCCGGCCGGGATGGAGGTCGGGTTGGACCTGGGCGCCACCGTGACGCCGTTGCCTGAGAAGCCGAGCGACGCGGAGACCGAGAGCACCGCGGCCTCGCCGCCGTTGGTCACGGTCTTCACCGCTGTGAAGCTCTGGCCCTGCGTGGCGGTGGTCGCCGTGAGCGTGGCGCCGAGAGAGAGGTTGCCGGGACGCTGCAGGGTCCAGGTCAGGTTCGCCGCGGGCGGAGTGAGCGCGAAGGTGCTGTTGACGTCGGTTCCGGTCACGGTGCCACGCACCACGATGGAGCCGTTGGGTCCGGTGAGTTTGGGCGTCACGTTGAAGCGGTAGACGGCCGAAGCGCCGCCGGCCAGCGAGACCGGGTTACCCGAGGAGGGCGCGACGGTGAAACCGGCGGTGACTTCCAGAGCACCCTGGAAGAACTTGAGGCTGGCCGTGGTGGGGTTGCTCGCGGCCCCTCCCTGGTTGCGGATGGTCATCGTCACCAGCACCGTCTGACCGAGCGAGACCACGCTTCCGGTCGGGCCGAAGGCCGCAATCGCCAGCTCGGCCGGAGCCTGGATGTCGAGCGTCGGAGGCGGATTGAACGGCTGCACCGGCACGGGGTTGCCGCTCACGGCGTCGAGCGCGTCGGCGGAGACGGTGACGCTGACCTGTCCAAGCGCCAAGGCGGCCGTGTCGATGCTGAACTGGAAGGGGACTGACTGGCCGGGGGCCATCGAGGAAGGCACCGCCGGGCTGGACGGAGCGAGCGAGGCCGAGCCCACCCGGATCGTCACCCCGGCCAGGTTGGCCGTGGCCCCGCCGACGCTCGACAGCGTGAAGCTGCCGTTGACCGTACCGCCCCGGCTGACCACGCTCCGATCGATCGACAGGTTGTCGATCCGCAGCCGGGCGACGTCGACGACGTCGAGCGAGCCCACGTTGTCACGGAGCGCATCCACGCCCTTCGGGCCGGGAGGCACCGTGCGGCCCTGGATGCTGGCCGAGGCCGGATAGCTTCCGGGTGCCAGGCTCGCGCCCGCCTGGACGCTGAACTGGAGCGTGACCTGGCCGCCCGCCGGGATCCGAGTCGGGCTGGCAGCGGTCACGTTCGAGGCCACGTAGGGCGTGCTGAAGTCGAGATTCGCCGAGAGAATCTCCACCGGCAGCGTGCCCGGATTGGTCACGGGCAGGGACAGGGTCACGAGCTGACCCGGCGTCACGGGCGGGGCCGCCGCCAGGAGCCCGATGTTGACGGGGGTCGCCGCGCCCGGAGGCAGCACGGTCACGGTCCCGGCGTCGAGCCGGGCCACGGTGATCGGAGCCCCGCTGAGGGAGTCGGAACCGGTCACCTGCACGGAGGCATGGAACGTCCCGTCGATGGCCGTCACCGGCGCGTAGAGGTCGAACGAGAAGTTCGCGGTCGTCCCGGCCGCGACGCTCGAGGGGTTGCCCGCCTTGACCGTCACCGTCACGTCCGAATTGATCAGGGTGAGCTGGACCGCGGCGATGTTGGCCGCGCGGCCGCCGCTGTTGGTCACGGGGACGGTGACGATCATCGTCTGGCCCCTGCTCAGGAAGCCACCGGCGATGCTCCCGATACTCAGGCTGGCAGGGGGCGGGGGCACCAGCGAACTGGCAACCACGGTCAGGCTCGCCGAGTGGGACAGCCCGTCGGGGTCGGTGACCGTGAGCGTGACGGTGTAGGTGCCGACGGCGGCCGCCGTGAAGGAGGCCTGGGGAGCGGAACCGTTCTGGACCGACACCGGCTGGGCGCCAATCGCGACCGTCCAGTGGAAGGTCAGGACGTCGCCGTCGGGATCGCTGCTGCTGCTGCCGTCGAGCGCGATCGCCGCGCCCTGGATGACCTGGGTTGCGCTCACCTGGGCCGAAGCCACCGGCGCGTGATTCACCGGCACGAGGATCTGCTGGAGAGTGACCACCGCGGAGTCGGTCGGGGTCAGCCCCGTTCCATCCTGCGGGGAGTTGACGAAGCTGCCGATCGCCGCGGCGAGGTCGCCGGTCAACGAGTTGCGGTCGTAGTTGGCGACCAGGCCCGTGTTGGTCGCCATTGGGATCGGCAGTCCGCCGGAGAGCCCGTCGACGCTGCCGTCGGCGGCATCGAGGGAGGCGGCATTGACGAGCGTCATCACCGGGACGTTCTTGGTCTCGGCCTCCTGGCTGAGCCCGGCCAGCACCAGCCCGTAGCGGACGCTGTTTGGGTCCACGCCCGCTGCGCTGCGGCTGGGGTCGAGCGGAGCCGCCACCTGCGGAGCCGACACGCCGAACTCCTGGCCGACATCGGAGAAGGCCTGCAGCAGGCCGGTCTCGGTCACGGCCCCGCGGGCGGTCGCCAGCGCCAGGGCCAGGTGAGTCAGGGGGGTCACGCGGATGCCGGTGACGCTCCCGCCGGGAGTCAGTCTCGGAATGGCCCCACGGAGCACGGAGCCGCCCGTGGTCTGGAGCTGGCCCGTCGCCTCGTCCAGGAAGGTCCCGGAGATCTCGACGATCACCGGACCGCCGTAGCTGGAGTCCTGGACCGGCAGATCGAAGTTGCCCGCTGCGTCGGTGGTGCCCGACGCCAGCAACTGGGCCTTCACGCCGTTCACGACGGTGAACGCCTGGACCTGGGCGCCTGCGGCGAAGGGGCCTTTGACCCCCTGCCCGACGAGCGTGCCGGCACCCGCCGGAACGCCGCCTCCGCCCTGCACGACGACGGTCGTGGCAGTTCCGCCTCCGCAGCCGGCCAGGCTTGCGGCGAAGATGAGGATGCAAATCTGGGCAATCTGCCGCAGGTGGTTCTTGAGACTCACGGATGACCTCCGTCGAACAAAAAAGACGCGGAGCCCCCCGGGCATGGGGGTCCTCTTCTACCCTACTTCGGCGGTTCGGGCGGCCGAAGTGAGAGCCGGCGAGCGGGTCCTGCCCCCGCGAGAGACAAATTGGTGGGATTGGACCTCTGAATGGTACGCCCATCGCGCCTCGTGGCGGCCATCCGGCCGCTGCGCCGAGCCGCTACAGAGGTATAGATAGGGCCGGTCGAGCAGGTTACAATTCAGCGAATTCCCGGTCTCGAACTCCCGGAGGCGATCTCGAATGGGCATGGATGACATCCTGGCAACCCTTCAGGCCATGGGCAGGAGCTTCGCCGGCTGCGATCTCGAGCGGGCCCGCTCCCAGGCCACGACCCTCGGAATGGACCTCGGCTGGGTCCTGCTCGGGATGGGCCTGGTCCCCGAGGACGACCTGGCGCGCGCCTACGCCGAACTCCACGGGCTGACGCTGGTCTCGGAGTCGGAGCTGACCGTACAGTCCGAGGCGGCCACCAAGATCCCGCCGAATGTCATCCGCAAGTACCAGATCTATCCCGTCGCCATCGAGGGCGATGAGCTCTGGATCGCCATCTGCAATCCGACAGGCGTGAAGGCGGCCCAGGCTTTCGCCCGGCAAGAGGCGATCCGCATCCAGCTCATCCTGACCACCGCCTCCACCCTCTCGCGCCTGATCTCGGGCGGCCAGCCCGGTGCCCCCGCCAAGCCCCAGGCCGCCCCCCAGCCCCCCCCTTCCCCGGCCGCGACCGCCGAGCGGCCTGCCCCGCAGCCGGTCCCTGCCCGTCCGCCGCCCCCCAGCCGCCAGCCGGCAGCTCACGCGCCCGCCCGCCAGGCCACCGTCACGACTGACGACATGTTCGGCAAGCTGGTCACGGTCAAGGACGAGACGGCAACCATCCAGATCCTCGACCAGATCCTGGCCTCGTCGGCCGCGCAGCAGGTCAGCGACGTTCACATCTCCCGCACCGACGACTCGCTGGTCTTGCGCTATCGCAAGGACGGCGTGCTGACGGCCCAGCGGTTGAAGATGCAGCCGAAGAACCAGGACGCGATCATCTCCCGCATCAAGGTCCTGTCGGAGCTGGATCTCTCCGAGAAGCGGCTTCCGCAGGACGGCTCCTTCGACTACGAGTTCCGAGGCGACGACCGGCAGGTGCGCTACGTCTGCAGGGCCAGCGTGGTGCCGACCCGCAACGGCGAGAAGGCCTGCTTGCGGCTCCTGGAGGCCAACGCCCGGGCCCGCTCGCTCGACGAACTGGGGCTCTCGCGTGAGGTGCTGGCCCAGATCCGGCGGATCTCCCGCTCCCCGAGCGGGCTACTGCTCTTCACCGGTCCCACCGGGAGCGGAAAGACCACCGCGGCCTACGCGTGTCTGCAGGAGATGAGCAATCCCGCGGTCTCGACCTTCACCGTCGAGGACCCGATCGAGTTCAGCAGCGACTTCTACTATCAGATCCAGGTCAACGAGAAGATCGGGCTGACCTTCGCGCGTATCCTCAGGGCCATCCTCAGGCAGGACCCCGACGTCATCCTCGTCGGTGAGATCCGCGACGCCGAGACGGCCCAGATCGGCGCCACCGCGGCAATGATCGGCCGCCTGGTGCTGAGCACTCTGCACACCAACGACGCGCCGGGCACGATCACGAGGCTCACCGACCTGGGCGTGCCCCGATACGCCATCGCGGCCGCCGTGCGTGGCGCGGTGGCCATACGTCTTCTCAGGAAACTCTGCTACTGCAAGCGCAAGACGAGCCTGCCCTCGGCGGAGCTGGCGGCGATCCGCGAGGCCTATCAGCTCGGCGAGGGAGTGCCCTGCGAGCCGGTGGGCTGCGACGATTGCTCCGGCACCGGCTACAGCGGGCGAGTGCCGGTGGCCGAGGTGATGGTGATGGATCAGCGGCTGTCGGACGCGGTCATCGAGGGACAGACAGGTTTCGAGCTGCGGAAGTCGATCCTGGAGGGCGGCTTCGAGCCGCTGGGGGTCGAGATCGATCACTTCATCAGGTGCGTGGAGACCGGGAGC
>CAZSVK010000036.1:0-4478 GCA_964610245.1 uncultured bacterium | reverse complement strand
GGCTTCGAGCCGCTGGTCATCGACGGCTGGCGCCGGGTGCTGCACGGCGAGACGAGCGAGCGCGAGGTCGTGCGTCAGCTAGGGACCGTTCTGTAACTTCGGCATTACAAACGCTACCGTTCTTACGCTCCGGAAGCGACCCCGGCATCCGCGGCTTCCACGCGCCGCAACAGCAGCAGGCAACAGCCCGCGGCAGCCAGCAGACTCACCCAGCAGCCCAACCGGAACGACAGCGGCTCGTAGCGCATCCGCAAGCGCCGCTCGCCCTCCGCAACCGCCACGCCTCGGAAGAGGCCGGCCACCTTCACGATCGGCCGCTCCCGGCCGTCGACCTCGGCCCGCCAGCCGGGATACCAGGCGTCGGCCACCACGAGCAACCCCCTCCCCTCCAGGGCAAACGACACGTCCAGCCCGCGGGCGCTCCCGGCCGTCAGGCCGGCGCTGGCGGCTCCGACCGGCCGCAACTCACCCTCGACCCCGGGCGCCCCTTCGAACACGGCCGTTCCGGGCAGGGCCAGCAGCGCGGCGGTGGCCGGCAGTTGCTCACCGGCCGACGCCGGACGGGCCCGCCCGGCGACGAACACCCGTGGCAGCGCCCCCTCGAGCGCCCTGAGCCTCGCTCCTCGGGCGCTCGCCAGCGCCGTGCCGGCAACGGCCCCCTCGGCCGACTCCGTGACGAACCGCGCCCCGAGGGCCCCCGCCAGTCGATCGGCCGCGGCGCCCTCGACCCGCAGGAACTGCCCCTCCAGCCAGCGGCCCGCCGGCATCGGCAGCGACAGGCTCGCCAGCACCGAGCCCAGCCCGAACGGTGCGCCCCGAAGCTGATCGAGCAATTCCGAGTCCCGGACCGAATAGAACGCCAGCGTTCTCTCCTCGCTCATCAGCACTTTGCGGGGCCGCTTGCACCAGAAACGCACCGGTCGCCCGCGGCTACCGCCGGGCCCCATCGACCGGGCCAGCCTCGGCTCCTCGGTCGCTCGCCACGCCGGAGCGGTGGGCAGGCCCCGGGAGGTGACCAGCCCCAGCTCCAGGCAGGCGAGCAGCCCGGCCGCCGCTCCCGCCCAGACCGGCAGCCGGCCGCCTCGTCCGCCCGTGCGGGCCAACCCCCAGCAGGCCCCCGCGAGCACGAACGCCGCCCACGCGCCCATCGTCCACGCGCCCCTCAGCCTCTCGGCCGCCTCGGGAAGTTGCCTCGCCACGGCCGCGCCTAGAAACGCCGTCGTTATCTCCGCTCCCCAGACCTCGGCCGCGGCGAGCACCACCGCGAGCGCCGCCGCCGCGATCGCGGACCCTCGACGGAACCACGCAGCGCACGCGCGCGGCCCGCGCACGAGCCCCTCCGCGCCCATCGCCGCCAGCACCGCCGTGGGAACTGCCGCCAGGAGCAGGTACTTGGCCGGATACCTGAAGAGCCCCATCCCGGGCACCACCCCGGCCGCCCACTCGAAGAGCGGCGTATGCCGGCCCAGCGCCAGCGCGAGCGCGCCGAGAGCGAGGGCTGCCGCGGCCAGCGCGGCGCGTCCACGGCCGGCCGCGGCGGCGCCGTCCGGGGCCTCCGAGTCGCTCGAACGCCAGCCGAGGCTCGCGAGAATCAGCAACAGCAGCGGCACCCCCAGGTGCAGGTCCGGGAAGAACGGCGCCCGGAAGCCGCTGAAGCTGGCGTAATAGAGAAACGTCGCCGGGTCCGGGTAGGGTACCGGCAGGACCAGGTTGTACAGGTTCGCCGGGTTCACGTCGAACCACGCCAGCTCGCTGCCGGCCACGCCCGAGAGCCGTCCGCCGGCCGAGGCCAGTTCGGCCAGCGGCAGGTACTGATAGGCAAGCAACGCCAGGGCCAGGCCGCACGCCGCGAGCCACCCGGCCAGCGCGACGCCGGGACGCGCGGGCCGGCGACGTGGGCTAAACGCTGGCACTATCACGAGCTGCAGCGCCGTGAACAGCACGTACTGCGGGTCGGTGCCGCTGCCCTGCACGGCGAGTACCAGGGCGGTCGCGGCCACCCATCGAGCGGTCCCCGTCTCCAGGAACCGGTCGAAGGCGAGCCACGCCAGCGGCATCCAGGTCAGGCCCCGGAGCAGCGTCGTGAGGCTCGCCGTGCTGACGGTGAAACCGGCCAGCATGAGCGAGGCGCCACCGAGTGCCGCCGTCCAGGCGGGCAGCTCCCAGCGCCGCAGCAGCAGGTACATGAACGTCCCAGTCAGCACGAAGTGGAGCCCCACGAAAAGGCTGTAGGCCAGGGGGAACCCGGCGAGCAGGAAGATCGCTGACAGCGGATAGAGCACCATCGAGTGAGGGTCGGCCAGGTACGGATAGCCCAGGCCGATCGCCGGCTCCCACAGAGGCAGCTCGCAGCTCCTCCACGCATCGGCGGTGAGGCGGGCCTCGGGGTAGTAGTCTCCGAGGGTGTCCCGGAACCACAGAGACTGGCCGCCGAAGAGAAGTGGCCAGAACATGGCCAGGGCCACAGCCCACGGAACGGCGAGCCAAAGGAGGTCCCGGCCCAGGCCGCCCTCTCGGCGTGACGGCTGCATCCGCTCGAACGCTCAGCGCCCGCCGCGCACGCCGCGCGACGACCAGCCGCTCACCCTGGGCCACAGACCCATCGGCGCCAGCTCCTTGCCGAAGAGCTGGTACTCCTTGTCCGCCACCAGCTCGAAGTCGCCCAGAAGCCGCCGCAGCCGGCGGTCTTCCGTGTCCACGGCCAGCTCCGCCCGGCGGTAGCCCTTGCGCCGCGCGGCCTCGACCAGGCTATCCACCATTCCCCGGGCGGCCGCCTTGCCCTGGAAGTCTCTCTTCACGGCCAGGAGGACCACCCGGCACTGCTCGATCGAGCCCCGTCGCAGGGCCCACCCCAGCGCGACCTTCTTGAGCAGCTCGGGATACCCGCGGATGCCGTAGAGGTAGGCGTTGACGTCCGGCACCGCGACGACGAACCCTACGTGGCGGCCCTCGAACTCGGCGATGCGAGTCAGCTCGGGATCGCCGATATCCAGCAGGCTCCGGATGAGCGAAAACGCGTCTTCGACGGAGAGGGGCGCAAAGCCTGGGTCGGTCGAAAAAGCCGAGTTGTAGATGTCGAGCAGGCGGGCCGCCTCGAGCCGGATCCGGGCAACGTCGAAGGGCCTTACCACGAGCCCGTCGCCCTGGCGCGGCCTGGCGTCGACCGCCCGGCCTCCCTTCACGATGTCGAACCGGTAGGTGATGAACTTCCGGATCGGGTCGAATCCGGCCTGCCGCAGGAGCCCCGCGTAGTAACCCGGGTTGTAGGGCATGAACACCGCCGCCGGCGTCTCGAAGCCCCTCATCAGCACGCCGGCCTCCTCGTGAACCGAGAAGGAATAGGGGCCTTCCATCCGCGAGGCCCCCCGCGCCAGCAGCCACTGCGCTGCCAGCTCGAGCAGACGGCCCGAGATGTCGGCGTCGTCTATGCAGTCGAACGCGCCGAACCTGCCCGCCGTGCCGGCCGTGTTGGGCATGAAGACGGTAACGCGAGCGTTCACACGGCCCTTCTCCTCGTGCACGAAGGTCTGCCCGATGTGGGAGCGCCAGAACGACTCGCGATCCGGATTGAAGCGCTGGTACTCGAGCGCCTCGGGCGGCTCATGCCACCCCGGCAGCCCGTGATAGACGGCCGCCCGGATGTCGCGCAGTGCCGCCGTGTAGTCCTCGCCGCCCGAGATCGCCCTGAAAGTGCCCATTGGGTCGTGAAGGCCACGACCGTGTCGCCGCGGCAGACCTACATCGTGCCCTGCGAGACGCAGTGTGTCAATGCCTCCCGGCCACGCCCCGGGCCGCATGGCAGAGAGCGCTCAGCGGCCTTCGAGGTTGAGCTGGTCGGTGCGGAACGGGTCGATGCGCCACTGCCCGTTCTCGCGGGTCATCACCAGGTAGAGCTTCGCTGCCCTGGACCAGAAGATGGCGGTGGTCTGATCGGCCGACTCCAGCCGGTAGTCTTCCTGGCGGGTCCGGAGGCCGGTCTCGACCAGGTCGTCTTCCGACAGATCCTCCGTGGCGGAGTCGAACTCGTCCTGCGCGGCCTCGGTCAGGCAGTCGGCCACGCCGGCCCAGTCGGCCGACTCCTGGGCCCGGATGTAGGTCTTGAGCAAGGCCTCGGGCGTGCCGCGGCCAGGCTCCCCGGCGGTTGTGGGGGTCGAACGCTCCGAGGAGGTGGGAGTCGCCTCCGGCTCGGCAGTCTCCTGCGCTCCGCCGACCGGTTCGAGCAGCAGGCGCTCATCGGCAGCGTCAGGGCCACGAGCAAAGCCGCGAGCAGATGAATTCTCCTGTTGTCCACCGACTCCATCTTACACCGTTGGACCCCATCCTGGAGGCCGGCGTTCCCGGCACGCCATCATGTTCATTATGACGGTTGCCGGGAAGTGCCAACCCCGCCAGTCTTCGGCTGCACAGGCAGCGGGCTCCCGAGCCACGGGTCACTCGCCCTGAGATTCGGAGTAGGCTACAGACCACAGGCCACAGGC
>CAZSVK010000035.1:707-21787 GCA_964610245.1 uncultured bacterium | reverse complement strand
GGCGTGATGGACCGCCGGGAAGATGCGTTCTTCGTTCTCGAAGGAAATGAAGCTTGTGAGTCTTCCGTTGATGAGATGCTCGAAGAACGCTTTCGTGCTGTCGTCCGTTGCAATCCCCGAGGGTACGATGATCCCCGCCCGGCCCGTGCTGGCAACCAGCTGCAGTGCCGTCTCCGCGAAGAGCGGGTAGGTGTTGATCTTCCCGACCGCGGTCAGCGGAAATCGATGGCCTTCGCGGATGAACGCGTTGGACGCGGCGAATCCAAACGCAGCCTGCTGGAAGCCCGCCCATAGAATCGGGTTGTCCGTCTTCAGGGCGGCGATCGCACGCTTCCTCGCATCGCCTGGCAGCCGCGCGATGTCGGGCTCCCGCGAGGCGAAGAACTCCTCCTCGTCGAGTTGCTGCACCTCCCACGGCGGGTTTCCCAGCACCACGTCGAAGCCGCCCTTCGCGAACACCTGCGCGAAGGTCACCTTCCAGTGCAGCACCCGCATCCACGCCGCCAGCTCGCGCGCGTGCGCCGCCACTGTGAGCGAGCACCCCAACCCGCCCAGAACCTCCGCCAGGTCGGCCGTCGTCGGCACCAGAGCCTCGGTCCCGACCGTCTTCGGCGCCAGGAACGCCGCCACATAGAGATCCGCCGCCAGCGCCACGGGATGCGCCCCCGCGTCGTGCGACTCGGCCAGCGCTTGCTGCAACGCCGCCTGCTTCGCCGCCACCGCCTCCAGCGTATCGTCGGGCAGCCCGTCCAGCCGCCGGAGCTGTTCGGCCACCCCGCCGTCGAACGCCGGCAGCGCCGCCTGCCCCTCGTCGCGGGCCTTCGCCATCAACTTCAACTTCGCCTGGTTCTTCTTCGCCAGTCGACGCGCGGCCTCCTTGTCGTCGCCCGCCAGCGCCTTGAAAGCCTCGCCCGGAATCCCCTCCGCCAGCACGCCCAGGTCCAGCAGGCCGAGCAGCGCGTCGCCGCAGACCAGGTGGTGATCGACGAAGGTCAGCGGCGCCTCCGGCGTCATCGCCTCGAGCCACAGCGCGATCCGCGCCAGCTCCAGCGCCAGCGGGTTGCGGTCCACGCCGAAGATGCAGCGCGACACCACCTGCCGCAGCGCCTTGCGATACTCGCCGGCCGTCGGGGTCCCATTCGCCTCCAGCCGCGCAACGTGCGCGGCCAGCCGGCGCGCGGCCGCCAGCAAGAAGTGCCCACTGCCACAGGCCGGATCGACGATCGACAGCCCGAGCAGCGCCGCAACCGGCCGCTCGGGATGCGCCGCGAGCGTCGCCTGCACGACCGGCTCCAGCGCGCTCTCGAGCAGCATCTGAACCAGGCTGTCGGGCGTGTAGTAGCTGCCGGTCAGCTTGCGCGCATGGCCCTTTGCCTCGCCGCCCGTCGCGAACGCGAAGAGCCGCCCGCCGCGGCTGACCTGCGGCACCAGTTCCAGCAAGCTCTCGTAGACGCTTCCCAGCTCCTCGGGGCCCATGTCGCGCCAGTTGACGCGCGCCAACCCCGTCTCTTCGCGCAGCCAGCCCAGCCGGAAGACCGCCGTCATCAGCGCGCGGTTCTCGAGCTTCGCCTCATCGAGCGCCGGGCACTGCTCCTCGCCGAAGAGCCCGCCCAGAGCGGGCAAGGCCAGCCTCGGCTCGCCCCTGGCCGTGCCCCGGAAGACAATCTTCAGCCCCTCCCAGAGGTCGCAGAAGCGGTCGTGCGCGCCTCGCCGCACCGAGCGATCCCTCAGCCGGCGCAGGCCGTACCCCTCGGCGTAGAGCGCGCGGGCCTGCTCGGCGGCCGCGGGCGGGTGCAGCAGCCCGCGCTCCTCGGCGGTGAGCAGGAAGATCAGCCGGTAGACCAGCCGAAGCAGCTGCTGGAAGTAGCCCGCCGCCGGCAGCAACCCCTCCTGCAACGCGGTGCGCAGCGCCTGGTTCCGCGGGTGCGAGAGAAAGCCCTGCCCCAGTGCAACGAGCGCCTCTTCGACGCCACGCCGCAACTGGTCGCGCGCTCGCGTGCCTTCCTCGCGCCCCGCGGCGCGCCACCGCTCGAGCGGGCAGTCGACGGCGGGCCGCTCGGGCCTGCCGAACCGGGTCTCGTGAGCCAGCAGCCAGAGCGCCGCGAAATCGGCGTAGCGCTCCTCCCCGAACATCCGGCCGAGGTCGGCCTCGAGCCAGGCGGGCCGCGTCAAGCTGGCGTTATCGCGAAGCACGCGCAGGGTGACGCCGTCCGACGCGAGGCCCCAGACGGCATCCTCGGCGGCGTTGAGATACTCCTGCGCCAGCCCGAAGGCGCTGCGCCGCCGCCCGCCGTCGCCGAATTGCGTCAGGAGCGCGTCAACGCCGCTTCCCGCCGGCGCGACGACCACCGGCACGCGGCCCGCGACGGCGGCGTGGCCCAGCGGATACAAACGGGCCTCCAGCTCCACCGGCTCCGACCGCTCCAGCGTACCGAAGCCCAGGGCGTCGCGAAGCAGCGCCACGACGAACCGCTCGGCGACCGCCTGCGCGCCGCCACCGCCCGCTCGGCCCGCCTCGAACTCGCTCCAGCAGGCCTGCGCAATTCGCCAGTAGCGGCCCAGATCGTCGCGGAGGTTCAGCCCCTTGGGAATGCGGTAGTCGGCCTCCGTCTGCTCGCCCGCCTGCAGTTGCGCCACGCGCGCCAGCCAATCGGCCGAGAGCAGCCCGCCCTCGATCGAGAGCGCCTCGAAGGCCAGCGTGGCCTCGCGTTGTCTGGGTTTGCGACGGGCGTTCATGAGGGTTCAGAGGGTCGCGAGAAGTGGAACTGAGTCTTCTCCTGGGGGCGCTGCCCGCAGCGAGGGCACTTGCCCACAAACCAGGACAGGTATCACAGAGGCACAGAGGCACAGAGGCACAGAGGCACAGAGGCACAGAGGCACAGAGAAGTAGGTAGCTTTCATGAACTCAACTCCCCCTCTGGGTCTGCGTGTCTCTGTGTCTCTGTGATTGGCCAACCTCGTTCTCCTGTCGAATCCTCGCGTCCTGCGACGATTTCTGCGGACTATCGATCGGTTCCATCCCCATCTCACTCCAGCGGCGGCAACAGCACGTACAGGCCGATGGCGTCGGCGGGCAGGAGCGCCGTGACGGCGTAGCTGCCGGTGGCGCCGGCGGCGGCGCGAACGCTCCGGTGGTCGGCCAGCAGGGCCTGCGCGCGACGCCTGGCGAAGGCGTCGAGTTCGGCGGCTCGGGCGGCGGGCTCTTCGAGCGCCTGAGCGGCTGCGCGCGCGCGCACGTGGGCCGGAGGGTCGGCGGCCGGTGGGGGCGCGAGCAAGGCGAGGGCGTCGGGCCCCTCCAGAAGGGCGGGAGACGCCAGGCCGCTCCAGGCCAGCGCCGTGGCCTCTTCGACCAGCAGCCGGGTGTCGCGCTGCAGTCGCCGCGTCACGAGCTGATGACGCAACCGCAGCAGGACGACGGTCGTACGGACGCGCACGGCGGACGACACCCAGCAGCCGACGCGGCCGAGCACGCCGGGGTCGGCGCCGAGGCTCGGGACTGCAGGCTCGAGGCTCGAGGCTCGGGGCTCGGAGCCCGAGCAAAGGGCTTCCGCCCCTGCCGCGGCCGGCTGGCTCGGGTCGTCGGGCGCGTCGCTCAGAGTGCGCTCGAGAAGCGTCTCGGCGAGGACGGAAACCAGCGGGTGGCTGCGCTCGAGCGCGCGGCATCGCGGGGCCGGCGGGCAGTCGAAGTCGACGAGCAGGGTGCCCGAGAGCCCCTCGGCCTCGAGCCGCTCGCGGACCTCTTCCGGGAGCGGTGCGAGCGGCGCCTTGAATCCGCGCCGGAGCGGCTCCAGGCCCGCTCCCAGGCGCGAGAGGGCGCGGTCGAGGAAGCGGTGGACCTCATCGCGGCCGCCGAGCGCGACGAGCGTCTTCCGCCACTCGGGAAGCACCTCTTCGGGCTTGAGCCGGCGCTGGGCAAAGACGGTGCTGTTGCGCTTGGCCTTCTCGGCGGCGTCCTGCCAGCCGGCGTCGAACGCGTGGGCCTCGGCCGTCTCGCCGAAGTCCAAGCGCAACTGCTTGCCGTCGCCGCGCTTGCGAAGCAGGACGGCTCGCATCATCGCCTCGGTCAGCGTGTGGCCCTCGTCGGGCAGGGGAACCGAGACGCCCAGCTCCTGGCGAATCTTCTCGGCCTTGCGCAGGATGACCTCGAGCACGGCGCCGTCGACCGGGTTGTTCTCTCCGTAGAGAAGGGTGGCGCGCACGACCGAGCGTTTCTGGCCGAAGCGATCGACGCGGCCTTCGCGCTGTTCGTGGCGCGTCGGGTTCCACGAGAGGTCGTAGTGGACCACGGCATCGAGGTATTCCTGCAGGTTGACGCCCTCCGAGAGGCAGTCGGTCGCGACGAGGATGCGCTGTTCGGCGTCGCCGAGCGCCTCGACCTTCTCCCGGCGTTCGTCGGAGGTCAGTTCTCCAGTGATCAACTCCAGAGTTACGCCCGGAAAGCGGCCCTGCAGCTTGCGGGCGACGTAGTGGGCCGTGGCGATATAGCGGCAGAACACGACCGGGTTGAACCGGTCGGCGACGAGCCCGCCGAGGTGGTCGGTGAGGAGGCGCAGCTTGGGGTCGTCGGCCTGGCCGGCCAACCGCTCGGCCTGCCCGATGAGGAGAGAGAGGGCGGGGTGCTCGGAGGCCGCGGGCGGCTCGACGTCGTCCTCCGGGAGGGAGTCGCCCGTGCCGTCGAAGAGGCGGTCGCGGAGCAGCTCTTCGAAGGCCTCGCCGTCATCGAGGCCGGCGCGGGTGCGCAGTGCCTGGACCGCCGCGGCCGGGCTCGAGGCCACGCAGCGCATCAGGGCCAGGGTGCCCCAGAAGTTGAGGCGCTGGCGGCGCGCGTCGCCCTCGGCCGCCCGCACGACGGAGGCGCAGTAGTCGAGCACGGCGTCGAAGAACTTGTCCCAGGCGCCTGTTAACCTGTACGTTACCTCCTTGGTCTCGCGGCGAGGAAAGAGGTTCCCCTCCTTCCACTCGGCGATATCGGGGCGGCGCCGCTGCACGAAGTGAAGCGACAGGCGCTCGCGAAGGCGCGCCAGCTCGGGGCCGGAGGCGTCGGCCAGGCGCTCGAAGCCGGGGTCGAGCAGGCCGAGCAACCGGTAGAACGCCTGCTCGTCGCCGCTGTGGGGCGTGGCGGTGAGCAGCACCAGGTGCCGCTCGGCCGAGGCGGCCAGCCCTCGCAGCAGCTCGTAGCGCTGGTGCCGGCCCTGGCCGGTGGCGGCGCAGGTGTGGGCCTCGTCGACGATGACGAAGCCGGGACAGGCGCGCAGGAAGTCGCTGCGGCGCCGTTCGCTCTTGATGTAGTCGAGGCTCACGACGGTGAACGGGTGCGCCGAGAAGATGCTCTCGCTCGGCGGCAGGTTCCTCTCGAGCCGGCCCGCGCTGGCCGCGGTGACCGCGACGGCGCGAAGGTGGAAGCGGGCGGCCAGCTCGGAGGTCCACTGCTCGACCAGATGAGGGGGGCAGAGGACGGCGAACTTCTCGAGGTCGCCGCGAGCGAGCAACTCTCGGGCGATGAGACCCGCCTCGATGGTCTTGCCGATGCCGACGTCGTCGGCGATCAGCAGGCGCACCGGGTCGAGCTTCAAGGCCATCAACAGCGGCACGAGCTGATAGGCCCGCGGTTCGACGGCGAGCTGGCCGAAGCTACGGAAGGGGCCGGCGCCCCGTCGCAGCGACAACAGCAGGGCGTCTCTCAACAGCAGGGCCGCGTCATGGCCGCCCTTCTGATGCAGCCGCGGCCTCGGGAAGGCGGCCTCGACGACCGGCTCGCGCTCGAGGGCCAGGTGAATCAGGGTCTGGTCGAGCTCCGACCCCGACACGGGGCGCACGCGCAGCGTCTCGACGTCGCTCCCGGCGAGGACGAGCCACTCGCGCCCACGCGCGCGCACAAGGCTTCCGGGGCTGTAGGTCAGCGCGGTCATCGCTGGCGCCCCAGCAGGGCCAGCAACCGGGCGAACAGTTCCGGCCAGGTCTCTTCGGGCCCCTGGAAGTCGAGCACCTGCAGGCCCCGCTCCTGTAGCCGGTCAAGCACCGGAGCGGGGACGCTCTCGAGCGCGGCGGCCACGTAGTGTTCCCGCCAGACCAGCACCAGCCGGACGTCGCCCTCCGTCAGCGGCTGAGGGTCGGGCGGCGGCACCTTGCGGGTCATGGCCTGCGCGAGCCATCGAGCGAGGGCCCGCTCCGGGGCCGCGGCGTTCGCGGGCGGGTCTTCACGAGCCGGCACTTCCGGCCGGCCACAGGGCAACGTGGAAGCCCGGGCCAGGCGCAACAGCAACTGCCTCGCGTTCTCGTCGCGGCGATCGAGCCAGTCGTGATCGGGCTGGTTGTAGTAGGACATCAGGCAGCGGTAGCAGGCGGCGACGCAATGGGTGCCCGGGGAATCGGAGAGCCCCGAGGCCCGCGCGGGCAGGGGAGCCGAGTCCGGCAGCTCGAAGTGCATGATGCCCAGCGCGGCGCGGGCCACCTCGGCGAGCGCGGCCGGTTCGGTTGCGAGTCGCGTGAGCACTCCGGCGCCGCCCTCCGTCGCCTCGTAGAGCAGGAAGCCCCTGCGCACGTCGCTCGAGGGCATCGGCTCGGCGAGGAGCTCGCCCTCCTCGAGCTGGAAGACCGTCTCGAGACCGCGTAGCAACGCGTGCTGCAGGGTTGCCATCGTCGCGAGCGGGAGGCCCGGAGCGGCCCTTCGACACGCGCCGTGCTGCCCTTCGAGACGCGCTCCTGCGGAGCGCTCCTCAGGGCGAACGGGGGGGACGGAGGGGGAAGACTCCGTCATCGTGGAACGAACGGGGCCCCATGCGGACTCGGTTAGCTGCACCAGCAGGGCGTTCTTGCGGTCCTGCACCATCGGGACGATCCACTGCCGCGGGGCAGCGGTGGGGTCGGCCGGCTCGCCGTCTTCGGTCTCGTCGGCGTTCTTCGCCCAGTAGCCCGAGACCGGGTCGATCTTGAAGCCGAGTTGAGTCTTGTTCGCGCGGCGGCGCAATCCCTTGTTGAGCCGGGTGATGGTCGCGCCGGCCCCGTAGGCCAGATCGAGGATCGGGCCCTGCTCGTCGGAGGCGCGGGCCCGTTGTACGTCGAGCACATGCTCGCGCGTGGCCCATTCGAAGGTGGTCTGAAGCTCGAAGCCCTGACGCTGACGTTCCTCGTCGTTGGCCGAGATGCGCTCGGCCGGGTGGGTCGCCACGTTCTCGATGCGATGGACGTGGTTGACGAGTTCGGCGTCGCCCAGTGCGGCGCCGCAGGCGTGACACATCGAGAGGTCGTCCGTGAAGTGGCCGGCCCCGCAGCAGCGGCAAATCCGGACCGTCTTCGTCGGCAAGCAGACCTCCGACGTCGCGCTCTCGCGATGTCCGAGCGAGAGCAGCGCGCGGACGACCCGGAAGGCCCTCCCCTCGTGATAGACGAGGCTGCGAGGGCCGAACTCGGCCAGGGCGAGAAACCGGGGACGCTGCAGATAGGCATGGCGGCCGCGGCCGTCCGCCGTCGCCGGCACGTAGGCCATCAGCGGCAAGCGGGGGAAGTTGTAGCCCGGCAGGAACCCCTCGGTGGCCAGATAGCGGTAGGTGAAGAAGTCGCTCGAGTTGCTGCTGACGCCCTTCTGCAACAGGTCGAGCTGGTCGAGCGCCTGGGCGTGGCGGGCCTTCGCCGCGCGCCTCTCCTGGGAAGCGGCGGCGTAGTCGTCCATCGTGCGGCGGGCCGCGTCCCGTTGCCTCTCGGCGGCCGAGAAGAGGTCGCGCCAGCGGCCGAAGGCCTTCTCGAAGCGTTCCGGCGCGTGCTGCACGAGCTGGGCGGCGTAGGGGTCGCGGCCGGGGAACCAGGGCGCCCGCTCGGCCGTCAGTTCTTCCCGGAGCATATCGAGGACTCGACCGATGCGTTCGGTTGCTTCGGCCTCGACGCGCGGGCCGGCCATCGAGCCGGTGACGGTCTGGCGCAGCGGACGCTCAGGCTCGGTCAGAACGAGCAGTTCGGAGATCGAGGAAGCGAGAGGGCTTTCGGTGGCCGCGAGCCAGACCGCCTGGAGGTGGCCGTCGATCAGGTCGCGATTGGCGAGTTCGAGCAGCGGCGGGCGCACCTCTCCGTGGACCATCGCCTGGGGCTCGCGAAAGAAGTACTGATCGTGCGGGCTCTGGGCCGCGCAGTAAGAGAGGGCCAACGCCGCGTGGCCGCCGCGGCCGGCGCGTCCGCTGCGTTGAGCGTAGTTGGCCGGCGTCGGCGGCACGTTTCGAAGGTAGACCGCGTCGAGGGCCGAGATGTCGACCCCCAGCTCCATCGTCGGCGAGCAGAAGAGCACCGGCAAGAACCGGTTCGCCTCGCCGAGCTCGCGCAGGTGCATCCTGTCAGCCTCGAGCTGCGCTCGCTCCTTGTCGCCATAACGGAAACGTTTCTCGCGGGCTTCCCGCTTCTCTCCGTCGACCGCCGCGGTATGCTCTCGCGCCTCGAAGCCGAACAGCGGGTGAAGCGGGTCCCGCAGCATCCGGGCGAGGGTCGCGTAGAAGTCGCGGAAGAAGGCGTTCTCGCGCGGTCGCGCCGGCGCCCCAGCGGTCTCAGGCGCCTCCGGAGTCGGGCCGGACCGGCCAAGCCGGAACAGGACGCAGGCCTCGTTGAGTTTCCATCCGGTCTGGTTGTCGAAAGGCGGGACCTCGCGGGAGATGAGCCCGTGCTCGCTCGCGGCCGCCAGCAACCCGTTCAGCAGGTCGTCGAACTCGGCCGACTTCAGGGCGCGGATGCCGGCCGCCTCGCCCCAGACCTCCGAGGAGCGAAGCGCCTTTCCGAGCGCGCTCCTGGAGCCGCCCCGGACCAGCAGCTCCTCGTCCCGCTGGTTCATGTCCCTCCGGGTGGGCGCGGCCACCATCAGCCATCGCGACCGGAGCGGTTTCTCGTCCAGGCTGAAGCCCCAGGGAGCACGCAGGCGGCTGTGAGACTTCGCCAGCAGCTGCTCGAGGACGGTCGGCCCGAACACCGGGCTCCGGACGGCCAGACCTTGCCGCAGGTGATCGAGCAGCTTGCGGTAGACCTGGGCGCGCACCGGGGCCGAGGCGGTACGAAGCGGCTCGGGGACCTTCCGGAAGAGTTCGTCGTCAGCCGCGAGTTCCTGGAGCCCCAGGTAGTCGACCTCGACGAGCCCGAGCTGTTCGAGGTTGGGGTTGGTGTAGCGCCAGCCGCGGCGCTGGTCGAACCAGACCCGGTAGGCGAGCACCTGACGCAACGTGGCCTCGGCCTCTTGCAGATTGAAGCCTCGCAAGGCCGGCTCGTCGAGCCACTCCGCGCGAACGTCGCGCCCGGGCCGGTCGAAGCCGAGGGCCTTCTGCTGCTCGACGCCGAGGGCGTCGCTGCGAAGCCCCTGCGGGCCGGCCGCCTCGAGAGCGGCGAGGAACCCCGCGCGGATCAAGCTCACGAACAGGAAATCGTTGAAGTGGCCGGCCTGCAGCGCCACGTCCTGGCGGTTGTCGGCGAAGCCGAGCAGCTTGCGTTTCTCGGGCTCGACCCCGGAACCGGCCGAGTGCATCCAGCGCAGGACGCTGCAGACCAGCACGGTCGTGGCGGAGCTGCGGCCCTCCGCGGAGAGCGACGCCAGGCGGTTGCGGTCACGGGTGGCGCCGCCCTGCGTGGCCCGGCAGCAAGGACAGAAGCGGAACTTGCCGGGCAGGAACCAGGCCTGGGGCCCCTGCCCGAGCCGTCCGTCCGGCCCGACTTCGACCGAGCGGGCCCTGGCTCCGCGATAGCTGGACTTCAGCCGCGGATTGCCCTTCGCGTCGTACTCGACCCAGGCCTCCGGGTAGTCGGTCTCCCGGTCCTCGAAAGGAGACTCCGGATCGGCCGGGTGCGGGGTGAGGAATCCGAACTGCTCGCCGACAGAGTCCTCTCCAGACTGGCCGTCGCTCGACTCGTCGTTGCCGTCGCGCGCCAGCGGCGCGTCCTCGATGTCGCGCGGCAGGAACACTCTCTCGCCACCCTCCGTCACGAACCGCACGGGGTGGAACTCGTGCCCGCAGTCCCGGCAGAAGTGCACGGCGTAGAGGCGCTTGCTCGCGTCGCCGGGCAGGAACTGCTGACCGTCGATCGTCACGGTTCGCTGACCTGGCGGCTCGAGGGTCGCGTAGGCGTGGCCGGCGCCGGAGATGAACTGGTGCAGCTTGAAAGCGAAGAAACCGGACTCGTTCGCGCCCGGCTCGCCGGTACGCTCCGACTCCGGGACGCTCGAGACCAGCAGCAACTGTCGCAGCGCAGCCCGGCAGGCCGCGGGCTCACGCCCCGACTCGGCGGCAAGCTCGTCGACCGCCCTGGTGACGGTGAGCGGACGCGCCCGCACCCAGCGCCGATCGGCGTCGGACCAGCAGATGCCCAGCCGCGTTTCGACCCAGACGACGAGGGGGTTCACTCGGAGTTCCGCGTCCGCGATCGCCGGCGAGATGCCGGCGTCGATGGCAGCGCCCAGGGCGGGGCGCACGGTGTCGGCGTTGCGGGCCGGATCGGTCACCCGGTCGAGAGTCTCGACGACGACGTTACAGGCCGGGATGTCGGCCGAGAAGAGCTTGCTGGCGACCTCGGCCACGACGGCGTTCTTGTCCTGGAGCGAGCCCTCGCTCGCCATCGTGGCCGACGTGCCGATGCACTGGAGGTCAGTCCGAGACAGCCGCTCGCGAACGCGCCGCACCAGAAGAGCGACGTCGGCGCCCTGCCGCCCCCGATACGTGTGGAGTTCGTCCAGGACGAGGAACCGCAGCCCGGAGCAGTGGCCGAGGACGCGCCGGTCCCGCTCTTCCTGGCGCGTCATCAACAGCTCCAGCATCATGAAGTTCGTCAGGAGGATATCGGGCGGATTGTCCGCGATCCGCTGCCGCTCCTTGCTGTCTTCCTGACCGGTGTAGCGGCCATACGTTACCGGCTTTTCGCCGGGGAGGTTCCCGAGGAACTTGTCCAGCTCCTCGAGCTGGCTGTTGGCCAGCGCGTTCATCGGGTAGACGACGATCGCTCGAGTGCCGGGCGCGGCGCCCCGCTGCTTCTGCCGCAGGACCGCGTCGACGATGGGGATGAAGAAGCAGAGCGACTTGCCCGAACCGGTGCCGGTCGTGACGACGAAGCTCTGCCCCTGCTCGGCCAGCGCGATCGCCTGCTCCTGATGCTTGAACAGCTCCAGCGAACCGCCGCGCGGCGCGCCTGGGCCCGGCTTTCCACGGAAGATGTCGGCGCAGAGCGGGTGCAGCCGGTCCGCGGCCACGAGCTTCTCGACGGTGGTCGAGCGCTTGTAGTTCGGGTTGAGCTGGATGAGCGGCTCGGGCCAGTAGCGAGCCGCGGCGTAGATCGCCTCGAGCTGCCGACGCAGATCCTCGGAGCGAACGGTCGTGAAGGAGGTCGCGAACTTCCTGTACTCGCCGACGACGAAGTCGCGAAGCGCGAACACGTCCAGCCCCCTGGCGCTCACGGCGTTCTTCCCGTCTTCCGCCCCCCGCCCCTGGCTATCGCCCCGCATGGAGCCACTCTATCACCGGCCAGTGGCAGCGGACAACGGAGCGAGGCCCCATGACCTGTTGCGCTTGGAGCGATGATCCGTGTTGAATCGGAAGGGCAGATTCGACACCACGGACGACGAGATTGGAGGGAGCGTTCAAGTGACAGGTTTCGTCGAAGAGCTGGATTGTCTGACCCTGGAGGGACCGTTTGCGCTCCAGGACCCATCCGAGGCCCAGCTCAGGCAGTTCGCCAGGAAGTTCAAACGGGCCGAACTGGAGGCCAACAGACCGCCCGAGAAGCGAAAGAACCTGGAGTCCCTGACATGGGAAGCGGTGGGCTGCGTCAGGGAGCGGGTTCCCGCGACAGAGGGCGCGCAACTGGCGGACCTGTGCCGCAAGCTGGTGATGGGCCAAGGCAAGGGCCTCGATGCAACGCTCAAGCTGCTGTACTCGGCGCTGACCCGTTGCTCGGCTCCGGAGCTGGTGCCGTTCTGGAACGAGCAGCTCGCGATCAAGATCGTTCGGGATCGCTCGCGCAAGCTCCGCGAGTTCCGCGCCCTGGTCGGGCTGGCCGCCATCCTCCGCGAGCACCCCGGCAGCGAGGCCCAGGGCGAGCTGGTGCGGCTGACAGGCCACGGCGACCCTCTGACGCGCGCCAGGGCCATCTGCGTCCTCGACCTCGGGATGGAACAGGCCGGTGTCGAGTGGCCCCAGGAGATCCAGACCGCCGTTCTCGACAGGCGAGCCAACGACCCGTCGCCTGGGGTCAGGTTCGTGGCCGCCACCGCCTGCCGGGACCGCTCGCTGGCTCAATGTGACAAGCCCGAGGGGGCTGTCGACCTCAAGGTTGTGCTGGCCGGTCACGAGAAGAGCCCTCGCACCATCCGGATCCGGGCAGACCAGTGGCTCGACGAGTTGCACTGCGGCATCCAGGAGGCGTTCGGCTGGGATGGCGATCACCTGTACTCGTTCTACGTCGGCGAAGAGAAGGATTCGATGCTCGAGATCAAGGGGACGACTCCCATGGGCGACTTCTACGACGACACCGGCCGAGCGAAGACGCGCGGCGACGATGCACCCGCGAAGTACCCGAGCGCGGTCGATGAGTTCCTCGTCGGCTGGCTCTCCCTGCGCCCGAAAGACCGGCTTCTGTATCTCTTCGACTATGGCGACGACCACCGCTTCCATCTGGAGGTGGTTGCCGTCCACCCCAAGGCCCCTCGAGGGCGGTTCCCGGCGGTCCTCGAGAAGGTCGGCAAGGCCCCGAAACAGTACCCCCGTTCCGACTGGTGATACGGGCAAGCACCGAAGCGCACCGGTCTTGGCTCCCCGGACGGCCGTGAGAGGTCTCCGGCGGAGAGCGAACTCCCCGACTGCAACTCAAGGAGATCCACCGAAGATGAATCGAGAACCATCCCAGAACCAGGCCCCCTCCGGGCCCGAATACACCTGCTACCTCATCCTGCTCTCGCATGCGAAGCGGGAACTGTTCACGCAGGAGTTGCTCGGTCTGCACCTCCAGCACCTCGAGCGTCTCGAGGTCGCGGGCCAACTACTGGTGGCTGGGCCCTTCGAGGACAGAAGCGGCGGGATGATGGTGCTGCGAGCCGCCTCGCTCGAGGCCGCCAGGGCCATCGTCAGCACCGATCCCTTCGTCTCGTCGGGCGCCGTGAGTTCCGAGATCCGGCAGTTCACGCGGGCGTGCCGGGAGAACAACTTCCTGAGAGGATAGACTCCAATTGGTACTCGAGTCGCCTGTTGGGGGCGCCGCTCCCAAACCCTGGCCAGGGGGGGAGCCCCACCCTGGACCCGGCAATGAGAACACGAGGCGAGGCCTGAGCGGCACTTCCGAAGACTCTGACCCGTGAGCGCAGGCAAGACTCTCTCCTGTCATTGGGGAGGCATGGGGCGGACTTCGCCCCTTGCTGGGGGCTGAGGGCGCCACCGGAGTGCCGTCCGTGGCTCCCGCCCTCGTCAGGCCAGCTTCGTCCAGATCGTCTTCTGCGCCTTCTCGGCCTCGACGGCGCGGGCCTGGCGCTCGAGTTCGAGCCGGTCCAGCTCTCTCAGCTCGTGCTCCAGCAGCGCTCGTTCGCGCTTGCCGGGACGGCACTCCAGGCCGCGCCTCAGGTACTCGCGAGCCAGCGCGTGGCGGCTGCAGAGGATCTCGAGCATCGCTCGTTCACGGCACAGCTCGGCGGAGTGCTCTCCGAGAGCCTCGGCCCGCTCCAGGTGCCGGCGTGCGGCGGCAACCTCCTCGAGCTGGCGATAGCCGCGGCCGAGCCGGAGGTGGGCCATCGGGTTCTGGGGTTCGAGCAGCATCCAGCGCAGGTAGAGGCCGACCGCCTGGCGATGCTCGTGGACGCGGGTCGCCAGATCGCCCAATCGTTCGAGCGGCAGCGGGGAAGAGGGCATCAGCACCAGCGCGGCGCCGTAGTGCTTCTCGGCCTCCTTGAAGAAGCTGCCCTGCCGCAGGACCTCGGCGAGCCGGAAGTGGGCCAGACCGTCCTTGGGATCCTGCGAGAGGATCGCTCGGTACTCGCGAGCGGCATCCCGCAGGTCGCCTGTGAAGTAGAGCGCCTCGGCGTACTCGCGGCGCTCCTGGAGCGAACCGGGGTCGGCCTCGACCACCGCCTCGTAGGCGACGGCCGCGGTCTCGAAACTGCCGGCCAACAGGGCCGCGCGGGCCAGCAGGCGCCGGGCCGGCACGCTGCGTGGGGCGACCTCGACCCAGGCTGCGGCAGCGGTCTCGGCCTCGGAGTGGCGGCCCAGGCCGTAGAGCAGCCGGGCCCGGGCCTCGCGCACCCGGACGTTGCCGGGCTGCAACCGCTCGGCTTCGGAGAAGCAGGCCAGCGCCGGCTCCGCGTCGCCGGCGCGGTAGTGCAAGGCGCCCAGCCGTTCGTAGACGTGGGACGGGCGATAGCCCCACTCGAGCAACCGCCGGTACTGTTCGACCGCCTGGCCGGGCCGGCCGGCCGACTCGTACCAGGCCGCCAGTTCGAGCCGCGCGGCGGGCCGCTCGGGGAAGCGGTCGAGATAGCTCTCCAGGGCGGCGAGCACAACGCCGGGCTGACCTGCCACGCCGGGGGCGGAGAGACAGCGGATCTCCTCCAGGTAGGGCTCCTCCATGCCGGGCAGCGCCTTCTGGAGCGAGCGGCAAAGAGTGGCGGCGCGGGCCGCCTCGCCCGATTCGAGCAGCACCTGCGTCATGGCCAGGAGCGCCTTGAGATCGAGCGGATCGGCCTTCAGCAGGCAGTCGAGGACCCGTCTGGCCTCCGCCAGCATGCCGCCGTGGCGATAGATGGCGGCCATCCTCAGCAACAGGTCGGGCAGCCGGCCGGTCCCGGCCCGCACCAGCTCCTTGAGGTGCCTGACCGCGGCCAGGGCCCGGCGCTGACGCAGCGGCGTCATGACCGGGCCGACCTCGCGACGGCGGTGAGCTTGACGAAGGCCTGGATGGGATCGGCCGACTTGAAGACGGCGTTCCCCGCGACCAGGAGATCGGCGCCGGCCTGCACGGCCAGCGGCGCGGTCTCCTCGTTGATCCCCCCGTCGACTTCGAGATGGGGCGCCAATCCACGGGCCGTCAGCATCTCCTTGAGCCGCTTCAGCTTCCCGATGCAACCGGGGATGAACGGCTGCCCGCCCCAGCCGGGGTTGACGGTCATGACGAGGATCGAGTCGACGAGGTCGAGCACCTCCTCGATGGCGCCGAGCGGAGTCGCCGGATTCAGGACCACGCCAGGCTCAGCCCCCAGCTTGCGGATGGCGTGTAGAAGGCGGTCGAGGTGCGGGGTGGCCTCCGCGTGGATGAGGATGCGGCCACACCCGGCCTTCGCGAACGGCTCGATGAGCGTCTCTGGCCGGTCGACCATCAGGTGGGCCTCGAGCAGCAGGCGGGTCTCGGTCCGCAGGCTCTCGGCGAGCATGGGCCCGAAGGTCAGCGGGGGCACGAAGTGCGCGTCCATGACATCGAGATGCAGCAGCTCGGCTCCCGCGCTCTCCAGCGGGCCCAGGACCTCTCGTAACCGCAACAGGTTGGCGTTCAGGATCGAAGGCGCAATGTGAATCATGCGAAGTTCTGACATCCTCCCGTCATGCGTATCGGCCCATGAACGGGGCAGGAGTAGAACGCGGCGGGGCAGCTTGTCATCGATCCAAGCGCCTCCTATAATGAAGCCATGCTCTTTCGAGACGGTTCTTTTCGCATGAACTCCAGGATCTTCACCATCCTTCCGCTGCTCGTCATCGGACTCGCGCTCCTCGTTCCCACGCTGGGGGCAGAACCGCCCTCCGAGGAAGCGACCGATCCGGTGACCCTCGGGGGGCACGGCCCCTACGTAGGGGTCACGACCCTCCGCGACATCCTTGCCGGCGACATCGAAGGCGCGCTCTGCGTCGTCGAGAAGAGCGGCAAGCGGGTTCCCCTGGTGACCAAGAAGGGCTACGGCCTGAGCGACCTGCAGGCGGCCGACTTCGGTGGCGGCTCGGTCCTGGTCGTCGGCTGGACGGGCGGCGGCAAGGGTCGCCACCTGATCCCCGAGGTCTACCGGCCCGACGGCGAGGGCAAGCTCGAGAAGGTGTGGGGTCCCTTCGACCTTTCGCCGCTGTACGAGGGCGAGCTGGAGGTCGTGGGCGCCGGACACGCCCAGAAGCTGCAGCTCACCGAGGCGCTGGTCTATCACAGCTTCGTGCCGCCGCACCTCACGAAGAGCCGCGCCTACTCGTGGAAGAATGGCACGCTCGAGGCGGGCGCCGAGAGCTGCGGCGAGCCGACGACGGTGCACCAGAAGGCCAACCTGGCCTATGAGAACTTCAGTCACGGCGAGTACAAGCGCGCTCTGCGCCTCTATCTCGAGGCGATCAAGGGCGGCGACTTCCGCGACGATCCCGAGCTGGCCGCCGCCCTCCACTACGCGGTCGCCGCCGGCTTCGACAAGCTCGGAGACGCGCGCCAGCAGCGCGTCTACCTCAAGAAGGTCACCGACAGCTACCCGGACACCTCCTACGCCAGAAGGGCGGCAGACAAGCTTCTCAAAATGAAGGCTGCCGAAGTCCAGAGGAACCAGCCGTGAAGACCACTTTCATCTCCTGCCTGCTCCTTGCCTCGGTCCCCGTCGTCTCGCTCGCCGCCCCGCCCGACTTCGAGGGTCTCACCACGCCCGCCGCCGACACCGGCAGCTCGTCCGGCGCCAGCTCGGGCCGGCTGGTCAAGACCTGGGAAGGACGTTTTTACCGCTACGACGGGAACGTGCTGTTCGCCGAGATCGCCAAGGAGGCCTACGGCGACACGGCGCTCTGGTACCTCATCTTCCGCCAGAACCAGAAGCTGCTCGAGCCCGGCTCGACGGAAGGCGTGCAGGGCCGCGAGATCCTGCTGAAGATCCCCGAGCCACCCGAGAAGCGCGTCTTCTTCGCGGGCGGGAAGAACCAGCTCCACGCCATCCCGGGCGACACTCTGATGACCATCTCGCAGCGCCTGTACGGCAGCCCCAAGTACTGGCGGGGGCTCTACTCGGCCAACCGCGACAAGTTGCCGAACCCGGACAATCCCTTCGTGCTGTTCCCGCCGGGCTCGGGCGCCGAGCTGAATCTGGTGGTCCCGGCCGAGGACGAGGTGCGGACCCTGACCTTGGCCTACGACCAGCAGTTCGGCCGCCAGGAGAGCGGCTCGGTCACGGGCCCCGCGGCTCCTATCTCGTCGTTCGACGAGCAGCGTGAAACGGTTGCCGCCCCTGGCCACCAGCCGCTGCCCTCGAGCAACCCGGCCCCCGAGGTCGCGCAACCGATCGCCAGTCCGGTCGCCAGCGTGGCGTCGAGCGGGCCCGCCGGGCCGTCCGACAGCAACCTGGCCACGACTGCCGACCCCCAGGCCTATCGCCAGACCGGCAATCCCATCGCGAGCCTGTCGCTCACGTCCGCGTCGCAGATTGGCGAGCGCGAGGCGCTGCTCATCCTGCAGGGAACCGGGATGTCGAAGTCGAACGAATCGCTGGCATCCGGGCTCAAGAAGCTCACCTTCGGCTACACCTACAAGCGCGGCGGCGGCACGCTCGACGCCAAGGCGAAGACACGCCTGTTCCGCGAGTACCAGCTGCTGAAGGCGGCCCTCAACCGCTGGAACAAGTACCCGAACGTCGGCAGCAAGAGCACGCCTCAGCTCGTCGAGAAGTGGATGCGCGAGGCCTGCAAGCACATGACGTCCGTCCCCGAGGGCCAGCGCTACCGGCTGCTCAAGAGCCTGATGATCCAGGAGTCGAGCCTCACGCACTGGCGGAACTTCCGACCGATCGTCAGTTCCGCCGGCGATACCGGCTTCGGGCAATTCCTGCCGGCCACGTCGCGCGCCTGCGGCATCAACCCGTACGACCCCGAGCAGAACGCGCACGGCATCGCCGTCTACCTGAACAAGCTCGTCCGATCGAAGAAGGGCAACGTGACGGAGGCGCTGGCGTCGTACAACGGCGGCACCCATCCGCCCGCCAGCAGCTATCGCTACGCCCAGCAGATCCAGACCCGCGCGAAGAGTTTGTGAAGACAGGGGTTAGGGGTTAGCGGTTAGGGGTTAGGCGAACGCGCGGCGTCCCCTCGAAGCCGCGCGTCCAGCAGGCAGGTTGCGGCGCGCGACGCTCGCTCGCTGGCAATCGCCGGTCAGATGTGCGCGTGCACTGTTCCTAACCCCTAACCCCTAACCCCTAACCCCTAACCCCTAACCCCCTACCCCCGCCCCCCCCGCCGCTTCCCGAGCCGCGCCAGGAACTTCACCTGCGACGAATCGGCCATCGAGTAACCCGCGACGGTGCCGAGAGAGATCGTCAGCTTGTTCTCGCCATCCCGCAGGAAGCGCGGATCGAACGTGTGATAGACCGCGATGAACCGCCGGTTCTGCGCCGACTCGGGCAGGCGGAACTCGAGCGTCAGCCGGCCGTTGAGCTGCACGGAGAAAACGGCCATCGGGTCCTTGACCTCGGCGGCCAGGAGCAACTCGGCCTCCTGGACCTCGCCGGCCTTCTCGAGCTTGACCAGCACGGTGTCTTCGACTGCGGGCTCGGCGCCGGCCTTGGGCGGGCTCGGACGGGCCCCCACGAGCCCCAGGGGAGTGAACCCGAAGGGGTTGCGGATGTCCTGTTTGTAAATCTCGCGGGACTGGACGCGGTGCTGGGTCGAGGCGCTGAAGCTCTCGGGCAGGCAGTCCTCGACGGCCACGCGGAACGGCAGGCGCCGGACCGAGCAGTAGTGGTTGAGGTCGGCCAGCGTCGCCAGCGCGTGATAGGCGTCGGCCTTGACGCCAGCCGGCACGTCCCGGCTCTGGAAGAACAGCGGCGCGATGTCCTGGAAGGCCCGGAGCTGCCGGGAAGCGGGGTCGGCCTTCCACTGCTCGTCGAGCTGGCGGGCCACCTGCCGTGAGTCGGTCCGGGCAGCGAGCGCCCGCTCCGCGCGCACGACCCAGTCCTTGAGGGGAAGCCGGCGGATGGCCGAGGCACAGTCGCGGGCCAGGCCGACCGGGCCGGGCACGTCGAGCCAATCGCTGCCCTTCTCGCTGCCGCCCGGGCTCAGGGCGACCACGCGCACCGAAGCGGGCGCATCGGGCGCTAGCTTGTCGAACGTGAAGCGATGGCTGCGTCCCTCGGCGGCGGGGCCGTCGACCCGCCCGGTCTGAGCGCCGACCTTGAACTCGAGACACGAGCGGACGGCGGCCGAGGTCTGGGCATCGACCTCGATGACGTTCAGGCCGGTGCGTTTGACCGAGACGGCGGTGAAGGTGATCTGGGGGGTGGTGAACTCCCGGATCGGGGACTGGGTGCGATCCGGGTAGAGGATCCGGTACTTGTACTGGGTCCCCTCGGAGAGCCCCTTGAGAACCACCTCGTGAAGGGTGGAGGCGACGCTCTCGTCGGCGGGCGAGAAGACGCGGAAGAGGTTCTCCGATTCGCCGAACTCCACCTGCGTCGGGTAGGGCCGGTCGCTCTGCCATCGGATCCGGGCCTCGCCGAAATCGACGGTGGCCTCCAGCTCGCGGGCCGAGTAGGCGACTCGCCCTCCCTGGACGACGAGCGCGACCACCAGCGCGAGCAGCACGATGGCCGCCGTGGCCAGTTTCCAGGCCAGCGACCGGAGCGCCGGCGTGAGGTCGGGGATCGGCGTGTCGGCGACGGGCGTGCGCCCGCTCCCGGTCGAAACCTGCTCTGCGACGGGCTCGGCGGGGAGTTGCTCCATCGCCCTGGAAGTGCCGAGCGTCTTGATCGGCCGGGCGCCGGTGCGGCGGAAGACCTTGCCGCCCTCGCGCAGGGTGTTCAGATCCTCGAGGAACGCCTCGGCGCTGGGATAGCGGTTATCGGCGTTCTTGTCGATGGCGTTGGCGATCAGGTTCTCGACGGGAACCGTCACCAGCGGGTTGAGCTGGCTGACCTTCTCGGGGTCTTCCTCGAGGAGCTTGCGCGTGACCTCGGCCCGGTCCTTGCCGCGGAAGGCGGGGACGCCGGCCAGCATCTCGTAGAACACCAGCCCTAGCTGGAAGATGTCGCTGCGGCAATCGACGAGCTGGCCGCGCAGCATCTCGGGCGACATGTAGCGAGGCGTGCCGACCAGCCGGCCCTGGATGGTGATGCCGCTCGCGTAGAGCGCCTTGACCAGGCCGAAATCCATCAGCACCGCCTCGATCGGCTCGGGCTTGACCATGATGTTGGCCGGCTTGATGTCGCGGTGCACCAGCCCCATCGGATGGTAGTACTTCATCGCCTCGAGCATGTCGGCGGTCAGCTTGAGCGCCTCGTTGACCGGGAGCGGCCCCTTCTGCTGGACCAGATCGAGGACGGTGGTGCCCTTGACGTACTCCATCACGTAGTAGAGCGTGCCGTCCTGCTCGCCGCTGTCGAAGATGCGGATGATGTTGGGGTGGAGCAACCCTCCGCAGATCTGCATCTCGCTGATGAAGCGCTGCTTGACCTCGGGATTCTCGGAGTAGGCCTTCGGGAGGATCTTGATGGCCACCTCCCGGTTGAGGTTCTTCTGGACCGCCTTGTAGACGACGCCCATGCCGCCCTGGCCCAGCTTGTCGAGAATCTCGTACTTCTTCATCCGTGGCCTAAGAATAGCAAAGCGATCGACTCAATTTCCGTCCCAGGGGACCGATAGCTGTATCGATTGGATTGTCCCTTCAAGGAGGATGGGCAATGCGTAACCGCCTCACTCTGATTCTCGCTGCCGCAGTCATCGCGCTGGTCGTAACCAGCCGCACGGCCTCGGTCTCGCCAACCGATGCCGGCTCCGGCGCGCAAGGGACCGAGCTGGTCCAGACGGTACCCGGAAACCACTGGGCCTATCCCGCCCTGGAACAGCTCCGCGACGGCAAGAGCGGGGTCGCCATGAGCCCGAGCCCCAACGGTTCCAAGCCGGTGACCCGGTTCGAGATGGCCGTGCTCCTCTCTCGCATCATGGAGAAGCTCGACCAGACCGTGGGCGGAAAGCTCCCGGCCGAGAAGCTCGAACTCCTGGACAAGCTGACCAAGGAGTTCCGCTCCGATCTCGAGGACATCGGCACCGACATGAGCGGCCTGAAGGGCCGGCTCGACGAACTCGCCCGCAAGGTCGACGAAGGCAAGCCCGGCACCGGCCCCCTGGTCAAGCAGGTCTTCGACGCGACCCAGA
>CAZSVK010000035.1:0-697 GCA_964610245.1 uncultured bacterium | reverse complement strand
TTCATGAAGCCTCCGTTTACAATTTTACAAAATCAAGACTGGCTGCATACCGTTGCATTTATTTGTGGTTCAAAAATGCCCAGTTTTGTTTTTTCCTCCGTATTAAGCACTTTGCCCAGGTCAAGGAGCAGGACCAACGGGTGGATTCGCTGGTGGGCAAGCTGAACGCGCAGAACAGCGAACTGGCCGAGACCCGCAAGAAGGTCAAGGTCTACGCCGAGGTCCTGGCGAAGGTGCTGGTCAAGATGGCCCGCCTCGAGAAGAGCCCCGCCGGGTCCGCCGACGGCACCGTTGGCCTGACACGCACAAACCTCCACGAGATCCGCGGCCTCATCAAGGACTTCGCGATCGATTTCGAGCGGCGCCTGGCCAGGGTCGAGAGGCCCTCCGGCGTGCGCATCCCGGCCGGAACCCGGATGCCCTCGCCCACCGAGGCCACCCGCCGCGCCCTGGCCGACCTGGACCACATCTTCGACAGCGCCGTCGAACCGATCGAGCCGGCGCTCGGCCCCACCGGCGACCCGCTCGAACCGGTCAATCCGGCCCAGACGCCCGACGACCGGATCTGAGCCCGGTCACAAGACTCACGCAACTCCAGGACCCGGCGGCATCTCCCGCCGGGTTCTTCGTCGTCCCGAAGACCGGGGGTGCGCGCGCGGTTCGTGGGGAAACTGGGAGGATCTCGACTTGCCTCTCG
>CAZSVK010000034.1:0-23119 GCA_964610245.1 uncultured bacterium | reverse complement strand
CAGTCATCGGGGGGTCAAGGGGCGAAATTCGCCCTTTGCGAGGGTTCGGGAGCAGAGCTCCCGAGAGGCAAACCGACGTTCTCCCAGTTCCCCCAAGAACTGCGAACACCCCCCCAGCTCCCGTCTCCGCCCGTCCGACGGCCTTTGGTATAGTGCCGCCCATGCGGATGAAAGTGGCGCTCGGCCAGCTCCAGCCAGTGCTGGGCGATCTCGGGGCTAACCTGGAACGGCATCTCCAGGTGGTGGCTCGCGCCCGGGCGGCGGGGGCCGAGTTCGTGGTGTTCCCCGAGCTGAGCCTGACCGGCTACGAGTTGAAGGACATGGTGCCGGTGGTGGCGACCCGGCGCGACGACCCGCGACTGGCGCCGCTGGCCGAGGCGTCGAAGGGCTGCGTGCTCATCGCGAGCGGCGTGGAAGAGGCGCCGGACTTCCGCTACTTCATCTCGGCGTTCTGCTGGGAAGACGGCGTGCTCCGGTTCGTCCATCGCAAGGTCTACCTGCCGACCTACGGGATGTTCGACGAGCAGCGCTACTTCGCCAGCGGAGACCGTTTCCGTTCCTTCACGCTGCGCGGGCTGCCGGTGGGCATCCTCATCTGCGAGGACGCCTGGCACGCCTCGGCCCCCTATCTGCTCGGGATGGATGGGGCCCAGGTGCAGTTCATCCTGACCAGCTCGCCCGGCCGCGGGGTCTCCGGCGAACAGCTCGATTCGGAGCGCGGCTGGCAACTGGTCTGCGAGCACACCTCCCGCTTCCACCGTTGCTACACCGTCTTCGTGAACCGCGTGGGCTACGAGGACGGGCTGAACTTCTGGGGCGGCAGCCGGGTGCTCGATCCGGAGGGCAACGAGGTGGTGCGGGCGGCGCTGCTCGAGCCCGACCTGGTGTTTGCCGAGCTGGACATCGACCGGGTCCGCCGGGCCCGAATGTACACGCCGCTGCTGCGCGACGAGAAGCTGGCGCTGACGATCTCCGAACTGGAGCGAATCCACCGTGGAAGACTTGAGGATCAATCCTGAGCTGGTCACCCGAATCCTCACGGGCTTCATCGCCGACGAGGTGCGGAAGATCGGATTCGAGCGGGTGATCCTGGGCCTCTCGGGCGGGATCGACTCGGCCCTCGTCGCCTATCTGTCGGCCCGCGCGCTCGGCGCTGCTAACGTCACAGTTCTGATGATGCCCTACCGGACCAGCTCGCCCGACAGCCGGGGCGACGCCGAGACCGTCGTCGAGGCGCTGGGTATCGAGGCCCATCTGGAGGGGATCACGCCGATGGTCGACGGCTACTTCGCCGCCCACCCGGAGGCGACGGCGCTGGCCCGAGGCAATTTCATGGCCCGTCAGCGGATGGCGGTGCTCTACGACTGGTCGGCCCGCACCCGGGCGCTGGTCATCGGCACCTCTAACAAGACCGAGTACCTCCTCGGCTACTCGACCATCTGGGGGGACAGCGCCTGCGCGCTGAACCCGATCGGCGATCTGTACAAGACTCAGGTGCGCCAGCTCGCTCGCCACGTGGGAGTTCCCGAGCGGATCATCGACAAGCCGCCCAGCGCCGACCTGTGGGCGGGCCAGACCGACGAGACGGAGATGGGCTGGACGTACGACGCGGTCGATCGCGTGCTCTACCTGCTCGTCGATCGCCGCTACACCGTCGCCGAGATGGAACGCGAAGGTTATGCCCCCGAGTTCGTGCGCAAGGTCTTCCGCACGATGCAGACCAGCCAGTTCAAGCGCCGGCTGCCGATCCTCGCGAAGCTCTCGGACCGCACCATCGATCGGGACTTCCGCTATCCGAGGGACTGGGGCTGCTGATGCGGAAGCGGTCGCCCGCGATGCGGTTCCTGGCCTACGCCGGGCGCCACCGGTGGAACTTCGTCGCCGGGGGGCTGCTGCTGCTCGCCACGAACGGCTTCCAGACCGCCATCCCGTGGTTCATCAAGGACGGCATCGAGGCGGTCCGAGCCGGCGCTCCCACGGGCGTGCTGCTCACGGCGGTCCAGTGCCTGCTCGGCGCGGCGGCGTTGCAGGCGCTCACCCGGGTCTTCTCGCGAACGGTCATCTACCAGGCCGGCCGGGACATCGAGGCCGAGCTGAGGGACGACCTCTTCGCCCACCTGACCAGGCTCTCGCCCTCCTTCTACGACCGCCGGCGCACCGGAGACATCCTGTCGCGGGCCACCAACGACACGAGCGACATCCGGATGTTCCTGGGCGTGGGGTTCCTGCAGCTCTGCAACACCTTCTTCACGTACGCCGTCACCGTCGGAACGATGCTGGCCATGAATCCCAGGCTCACTCTCTACGCGCTGATCCCCTATCCCATCCTCGTGGTGGTCTTCAATCGCCTGAGCAAGGGGATGCACGACCGCTCGCTCGCGATGCAGTCCGAGCTGGGCGCGCTCAGCTCGCAGCTCCAGGAGAGCCTTTCCGGAATCCTGCTGATGAAGGCGTACGGCCGCGAGCAGGCGGAGGCCGGCGCCTTCGAGCGCGCCAACGCGCGTTACCGCGAGGCTGCCCTCTCGCTCGAACGGCTCGAGGGGTTCGCCTTTCCGCTGGTCGGTGCGCTGGCCGGGCTGGCCACGGCGACGCTGCTCGGCCTGGGTGGCCGCGAGGTCTCGCAGGGGCACATCACGCTGGGCGAGTTCGTGGCGTTCAACAGCTACCTGGGCATGCTGCTCTGGCCGACCATCGGCCTGGGCTGGATCCTCAACGTGCTCCAGCGCGGTCTCGCGGCGATGGGCCGGCTCGAGGAGCTCTTCCATCACGTACCGTCGATCGGCGACGCGCCCGACTGCCTGGAGGTCCGCGAACTCGAGGGCGACCTCGAACTGCGCAACCTCTGCTTCTCGTACGCCGCCCCGCAGGGCGGGCCGCCCCGGCAGGTCCTGGACGGCATCACCGCCCGGATACCTCGCGGCTCCACCTGCGCCATCGTCGGCAGCACGGGCGCCGGCAAGACCACGCTGATTCACCTCCTGGCCAGGCTCTACGAGGTCGGCGATGGGCAGCTCTTCATCGACGGCCACGACGTGACCCGCATCCCGCTGGCAGTTCTGCGGCGCTCGATCGCCTTCGTCCCGCAGGACAATCATCTCTTCAGCGTCTCGATCGGCGAGAACCTCGCCTACGGCCTGCCGGAGATGGACTGGGACCGGGTGCGATGGGCCTCGTCGATGGCCTGTCTCGACGGTGACCTGGGGGCCTTCCCGCAGGGCCTGGATACGCTGGTCGGCGAACGCGGAGTCACGCTCTCCGGCGGCCAGCGCCAGCGAGTCTGCATCGGACGCGCCCTGATCCGCGAGGCGCCGATCGTCATCATCGACGACGCGCTCTCGTCGGTCGACACCGCCACCGAGGAGCAGATCCTGACCGGGCTGCGCCGCTCGGTGCATGGCCGCACCGCGATCCTGATCGCCCACCGGATCAGCACCATCAAGTGGGTCGACCTCATCCTCGTCCTCGACCAAGGCCGGCTCGTCGAGCAAGGCACGCACGGGCAGCTCGTCGCCAGGGGCGGGCTCTATGCCCGGATGGCCGCCCGCCAGGCGCTGACCGAATCGCTCGAGCGCGAGCTGACCGGCGCACCGTCCTCGAACCTCGAGCCTCTAGCCTCTAGCCTCTAGCCTGGCCGATGTACCACGACCTCGATACCGAAGTCCGCCAGACCACCCGCGACACCGTGCTGCTCCGCCGGATCGTGGGACTGCTGGCCCCCTATCGCTGGAAGATCTGCCTGGCGCTGGCCTTCCTGCCGGCCATCGCGCTGGTCCAGCTTTCGCAACCCTACCTGCTGAAACTGGCGATCGACCGGGTGCTGTTGCCGGGCGACCTGGGCCACCTCGGGACCCTGGTGATGCTGTACGTGGCAAGCCTCGGCGTCGAGGGCGTGCTCCGATTTGGACACAGTTACTCCACCCAGTATGCGGGGCAGCTCTTCATGTTCGACCTGCGCCAGACGCTCTACGAAAGACTGCTCGCGCACTCCCCCTCGTTCCACGACAAGAACCCGCCCGGCCGGATGATGACCCGCGTGACCAACGACGTCGAGTCGCTCAATGCGCTGTTCACCTCCGGCGTCGTGGCCGTCGCCGCCGACAGCGTCCAGCTCCTGGCCATCGGCGGGATGCTGCTGTGGCTCGATTGGCGGCTCGCCCTGTGCTGCTTCGGGATGCTGCCGCCGCTGGTGCCGGTGCTGCTCTACTTCCGCCGCAAGATGCGCGAGGTCTTCCGCCTGACGAAGGTGTTGCTGTCGCGGATGAACGCCTACCTGGCGGAGGTGGTCGCGGGCATCCGGGTGGTGCAGCTGTTCGGCCGGGAAGCCAGGTGCGCCGCGGAGTTCGGCGAGTCCAACGACGCCTTCCGCAACGCCTATCACCGCTCGAACCTCTACGAAGCGGCGCTGTTCTCGGTGGTCGAGCTGGCGAGCCGCGTCGCGGTGGCGGGGCTGCTGTGGTTCGGCGGCTGCTCGATCCTGGCGGCCCGGATGTCCTTCGGGACGCTCGTGGCGGCGGTAGAATATACAAACCATCTTTTCACTCCTATACGCGACCTCTCGGCCAAGTTCGCCATCCTCCAGAGCGCGATGGCGAGCGCGGAACGCATCTTCCAGATCCTCGACGCGCCGGTGGAGCTGACCTGGCGCCCGGCGGCGGCGCCGCAGGCCGTCTCGAGCGGCGCCGTGGAGTTCGACCGCGTGACCTTCTCGTACCGGCCCGGCGAGCCGGTCCTGGAGGAACTCTCGCTCTCGATCGCAGCCGGCGAACACGTGGCCATCGTCGGCGCGACCGGCGCGGGCAAGACGACGGTGATGAAGCTCCTGGCCCGCTTCTACGACCCGCAGCAGGGCGCGGTCCGCGTCGACGGTCTCGACCTGCGCGAGCTGGACGCCGCGACCCTGCACCGCGCGCTGAACGTGGTGCTGCAGGACGTCTTCATCTTCTCGGGCACCGTCGCCGAGAACATCTCGCTCGGCGACTCGTCGATCTCCCGGGAACGCATCGAGGAGGCCGCGCGGGCCGTCCGCGCCGACAGATTCGTCGCCCACATGCCTCGGGGGTACGACTCCGCCCTCCACGAGCGGGGGAGCAACCTCAGCATCGGAGAGCGCCAGCTGCTCTCGTTCGCGCGGGCGCTGGTGCTCGACCCGCGGATCCTGGTGCTGGACGAGGCCACCAGCTCGGTCGACTCCGAGACGGAAGGGCTGGTGCAGGAGGCCCTGGCCAAGGTGATGCGAGGCCGCACGACGATCGTGATCGCCCACCGGCTGTCGACCATCCGGGACGCCAATCGCATCCTGGTGCTGCACCGCGGCCGGCTGGCCGAGCAGGGCTCGCACGAGCAGCTCCTGAAGCTCGGCGGGGTCTATCGCCGGCTTTACGAGCTGCAGTACGCCGACCAGGAGACGCGGCCGTCCGCCGCGGCCGGAGAGCCGTCGATGGCCGCTACGACCGGCTGAGCCGCTGCTCGCGAAGTTCATCGCGGGGCGCGAGGATGCGATGGGAGAACGAGGTTGGCCAATCACAGAGACACAGAGGCACAGAGACACGGAGGGAAACGGGATTCCAATTGGGCCACCCAGTTCTCCGTGTCTCCGTGCCTCTGTGTCTCTGTGATACCTGTCCTGGTTTGAGGCCGGGCCAGGAGGCTGGGGCTGTCAGCCCCAGCCTCCGGGCTGCACACCTTTCAGTCGTCACCCTCGCCATCGGAGGCGCCGGGCAGGTCCGCGGCGGCGCCGCGCGGGTCTCCCGTCTCCGTTTCGCGGTTGCCCGACGACAGGAACCGGAAGCCCTCGACCACGATGTCGTGGAACGTGCGGCTCTCGCCCCGATCGTTCTGGACGGTGCGGGAGCCCAGCCGCCCGTCGACGAACAGCAGCGAGCCCTTGCGCGCGAAGCGGCCGAGCGTCTCGGCCCGCTTCTCGAACGCCACCAGGTTGAAGAAGTTCGCCTCTTCATGGCGCTGGCCGTCCTTGTCCTTGTAGACGCGGTTCACCGCGAGGCCCAGGCGGGCCATCTGCTGACCGTTGGCCAGCATCCGGGTCTCCGGATCCCGGGTCAGGTTACCCACCAGCATCACCTTGTTGAACGAAGCCATGTCTGCCTCCTCCTCGCCTCGCGAGGCCTTCTTTCGGATGCCGCGGTCGCCGCGGCGGAGGCCAATCTAGCTTCGCGCCCCCCTCTCCCGGGCTGACAGGCGCTGACGCCGGCTGACACGGAGCCTCGGCCCCCAGCCTCGAGCCTTAGGCCTCGAGCCTCGAGCCTCAGAGGCCGGCCGGGATCCTACGCCAGCGCGCGACGCACTGCGTCAAGCCACTTGGCCTGGGGCACCGGCTTGATCAGATAGTCGGCGGCGCCCAGCGAGAAGCCCAGAGCGCGATTGTCGATGACCGACATGACCAGTACCGGCGTCGCGCGCGTCACCGGATGCTGCTTGAACTCGCGCAGCAGGTCCCAGCCGCTGCGGTCGGGCAGGGCGATGTCGAGCATGATGACGGCGGGGTTGCGCGTGACCGCCAGCTCGAAGCCTTCCTGGGCCGTCGCCGCGCCGAGCACGCTGTAGCCGTCCGGGACCAGGCTCTCCTCGATGATCTTCAGTACGTCCTCGTCGTCGTCGATGGAGAGCACGAGCTTCGGGACACTGGTCGTGGTCGACGGTACCCGCGGCTCCTCGGCGGCCCCGAAGAGGCTCGAGACGCCGAGCGCCTCGGAGGCCGACCCGACCATCTGGGGCACGAAGACCTGGAAACATGAGCCCTGGCCGAACTGGCTGGTGACGTGGACCCGGCCGCCCAGCAGATCGAGCATCTTCTTCACGATCGACAGCCCCAGGCCGGTGCCGCCGAAGCGTCGCGTGGACGAGCCGTCGACCTGGTGGAACTCCTCGAAGATCTGCGTCAGGTCGGACTCCCGGATGCCGATACCGCTGTCACGGATGACGAACTCGATGGTGCCCTCCATGGCATGGTGGGAGACCTCGAGCGAGACCTCGCCTTGCTCTGTGAACTTGAAGGCGTTGGACAGCAGGTTGACCAGGATCTGGCGCACCTTGTTCCGGTCGCTGCGCATTTGGGGGGCATCGACGATGTGAGTCTCGAACTTGAATTGCACGTCCTTCAGCAGAGGACGGACGGTGTCCTCGGCCTCGGCGACCACCTCGCTGACGAGGAAGTTCTCGATGAACAGCGGCATGCGGTTGGCCTCGAACTTGGCGAAGTCGAGGATGCCGTTGATCTGGTGGAGCAGTTCATTGGCCCGGCGGTTCATCCGCTGCAGGCACTCTTCCTGCCGGGGCGAGATCACGCCGTAGATGCGGTCGAGGAGAAGAGAGGTGTAGCCGATGATGGCGTTGAGCGGCGTGCGCAGCTCGTGCGACATGTTGGCCATGAAGACCGACTTGAGCCGGTTCATCTCGAGCAACTTGTCGTAGGCGCTGGAGAGCTCTTTCTGGGTCTCCCGCAGACGCACGTTCTGCTCGCTGATCTTGCGGCAGTTGCGCTCCGTCTCCGACTGGGCCTCGATGAGCTGGGCCTTCAACAGGCGATGCTCGCGTTCGATGCCGTGCTTCTCGACCGCACGCTGGGCGATGATCGGAATGTAGAAGAGCGAGTCGGCCGTCTTGACGACGTAGTCGTAGGCCCCGGCCCTCAGCGCGTTCACCGCCAGCTCCCGATCGCCGGAGCTGGTGAACATGATCACCGGGATATCGACGCCGCGATCGGGCAGCGTGTGAAGCAGTTCCAGGCCGGTCATGCCCGGCAGGGTATGGTCGAGCAGGAGGATGTCGAACGTGCGGGCCGCCAGGAGGGCCTGGGTCTCCTCGGCGTTGCGGCCCCGGTCGATCACCGCCCGGGGCAGGTGTTTGCCGAAGGCGCGCGTGACGATGAAGGCGTGCTGGTCGTCATCCTCGACCAGGAGGACCCTCAGCAACGCATTGTTGGACGGGTCGCCAAGTTCAGACATCGCTGGCCTCGCCCACGAAATCCCTCAGCTCGGCACAGAGAGCCGAGATCGAATCGAGCTTCCGGGTCACCAGCCTCAGCTCGCGCTCCGATTGTCTTTCGGACCCGAGGCCGACCAGCTCCTTCTGGAGTTTGGCCAGCGGCGTCTCGATCGCAGTCAGGAACAGGCCCACCGAGGCGGCCAGTCCGGCCAGTCGGTCGCGAGTCTGTTCGGCGTCGCCGGCGGCAGGGGCTCCGGCCGAGTCGTCGCCGGGCTTGAACCGCTTCTCGAGGGTCTCGCGGAACTCCTCTTTGCGGAGGGTGGCCTGGATCTTCTCGAGCAGCCGCTCGGTGTCGATCGGCTTGATGAGATAGTTTGAGGCCCCATAATTGAAACTCTCCATGATCTCCCGGGTGCCGCTCTTGGCGCTGAACATGATGACCGGCAGGTCGCGCGTCTTCGGGTTGTCCTTCAGCCGGCGGACCACCTCGATGCCGTCGATCTTGGGCATCATGATGTCGAGCAGGACCAGATCAGGATCGTGCTTCTCGACCTCCTGGAGAGCCTCCTCCCCGTTGAAGGCCTCGAGGGCGTGGTAGCCGTGCTGCTCGAGGATGGCCTTGACGATGGTGACGTGGTCGGCGTCATCGTCGGCGATCAGAACCTTGTAGGTCTTGGCCATGGCGGCAGGACTCCTTTGCAGTTCCCCGGTTAGCCCGAGCCCAGACGAATTTCCGGGGAAAATCTCGCGCGCGAGTGATTGGACCCGGCTCTCACTCCCAGGTGCAGCATAGCACAGCCGACAGAGCAGTTCGTTCGGCTCGCCGTTCGCTGGCAGGGAGTCGGCAAAGTCGAAGGCTGCACTGTAGGGGCGGCCCTCGTGGCCGCCCGGCGTACGGGCGGGAACGAGCCCAGCCCCTACGTCTTCCACTTATCTACGCTGGTTTCCCAGGCTGCCGACATGCTCGCGTCGGGACAAGCGGCGATCCGTGGCTTCTCTGTCGTCAGTCCTTGGCGGCCGTCGACGGCACCACGCCGGCCGGGTGGCTTGCGGCCACCTTCGGCGAGGTCGCGGCCGGGGGCTCGAGCACGCGCTGGTTGAAGACCACCGAGGCCTTGAGGATCTCGATCGCCTGCTGCAGCTGGGTGTCGTACTTGCTCACCGAGAGGAAGGCGTCTTTCTTGTTCGCCTTGGCGTCCTCGATGGTGCGGTCGAATTCCTTCTCGCGCTCGGCGCGCAGCTCGATGAGCTGGCTGTCGGAGAGCTGGGGCAGCTCCACCGTGATGTCGGGCTGGATGCCGACCTTGTGGATGCAGACCCCGCTGGGCGTGTAGTAGTAGGCGGTGGTCAGGGCCAGGGCCGAGCCGTCGGCCAGCGGCAGCACCGTCTGGACGCTGCCCTTGCCGAAGCTCTTCTTGCCGAGCAGCACGCCGCGGTGATTGTCGCGAACGGCGCCGGCGACGATCTCGGAGGCCGAGGCGCTGCCCTCGTTGATGAGCACCACCAGGGGCCAGCGCTTGTGGGCCTGGCTGAAGCTGGCGTAGGTGACTTCCTCGCCCTTGCGGCCCTTGATGCTGACGATCTTGGCCTTGCCCAGGAAGACCTTGCCCACGTCGACGGCCGCGTTGAGCAGCCCGCCCGGGTTGTTCCTGAGGTCGAGCACGAACCCCTTGAGCTTGTACTTCTTCTCGAAACCGCTGATCGCCTTCTCGAGGTCTTCCCCGGTGCTCTGGCTGAACGAGCTGATGTGCGCGTAGCCGATGCTGTCGTCGAGCATCTTGGCCTTCACGCTGGACACCTTGATCTGCTCGCGAACGATGTTGTAGTCGAGCAGGCTCTTCTCGCCCTCACGGCGCACGGAGACCAGCACCTTCGTCCCGATCTCCCCGCGGAGCAGTTTCACCGCGTCATTGACCGTCATCCCCCGCGTCGAGGTGCCGTTGACCTTGACGATCTGATCGCCCGCGCGGACGCCCACCCGGTAGGCGGGGGTGTCTTCCATCGGCGCGATCACCGTGAGCACGTTTTCCTTCATGCCGATCAGGATTCCCAGGCCGCCGAACTGGCCCTGGGTCTCGGTCTGCATGTTCTCGAAACCCTCCGGCTTCATGAACCGGGTATAGGGATCGTCGAGCTTCTTGAGCATCCCCTCGATCGCCCCGTAGACCAGCTCCTTCTCCTTCAACTTGTCTTCGGAGACGTACTGGCTCTGGACCAGGTCGTACGCCTCCTTCAAGCCCTGCAGCTCGTTGAAGTAGCTGAGTGAGGTGCGGCCCGCCAGCACGGGCGTGGGCTCGGCCACCCAGAGCATCATCGTGAAGGCCGCTGCAACCAGGAAGAATCGGGACGACATCGACGTTGCCTCTCAGTTCTGCTCCCATGTCGGGATGCGATCCAAGTTACCGCAGGACTACCGGGTTTGCCAGGAAAAGGGGACCTCCAACGGACCGGCCCCGAACGGCTGGACCCTATCCAGATCATCGGGCCGCCGCCGCCCGAAATAACAAATCAAATGATCCGCGTTTCGGCCCGATGATGTTAACAGGGAGCCCGATGAAGCCCACCTGTCGCCGCCTGGAACTCGATCCGTTCGACCACCGCCTGCCCGCGGTTGTTCCCCCGTCCCCTCGAGGCGGCGGCGGTTTTCCCTGGCGCACCTGGAGCCTCCTGCTCCTGCTGATCGTCGTCATGGGCTGCGGCACCGAGGCCGATTCGCCCTTCTTGCCCCCCGATGCGGCCGGCAAGGTGACCGGCCGGGTCTACGACCTGTCGTCCGGGCGCGAGATCCCGGGCGCCTTCATCAGCCTCGATTCCGGCCGGCAATCGATCCAGACCCTCTCCGGCCAGGACGGGACCTTTGCCTTTCTCGCTCTGAACCCCGCCAGCTACCGGCTGACCGCCGACGCGGGCGGCTACAACGCGTCGTTCCAGAGCCTCGATCTGCAGGCCCGCGTACACCTCGCGGTCGACCTCGGACTGCGGCCGTCGGTGGCCACCGGGGCGCTCTCGGGTCTGGTGGTGGATGCCTCCACCGGCGCCCGCATCGGCAGCGCCGTCGTGAGCATCGCCGCCAAGCGCTACACCACCTTCACCGACCTGGGCGGCCGGTTCTCGGCGCTGGGCCTCGACACGGGGGCGCTGGAGGTCGAGATCCAGGCGGTCGGATACGAACGGTTCACCGCCCGGATCGAGGTCACTGCAGGCGGCGCTCTGGTCGAGACCTTCAGGCTCAGGGCCAATGCCGGCTCGCTCGACGGCACGGTGCTCTCCACCAACTCCGTCACCTCCGCAACGCCCCTGGCCGGCGCGCTGGTGAAGCTGCTGGAGCCGGTCGGCCAGCAGACCTCCCGCTCCCTCACCTACACCGAGTTCCCGACGCGCACCCTGAGCCTCACCGACACCGGCCTCGTCACCCACACCGGGGCCGACGGCCGCTACCGCTTCTCGAGCGTCACCGCCGGCACCGTCGGGCTCCTCATCTCCGCGGCCAGTCACGACGACCGCCTGGTGACCACGGCGGTGGCAATCAACCGCCGGACCGCGCTGGACGTGCGCCTGCGGTACAACCGGGCCACGGTGGCCGGGCGAGTGCTCGACCAGTCCGGTTCGCCCGTCGGCGGCGCCCTGGTCAGCGTCGCCGAGCAAGGCCTCACGACGCGGACTGACGCCGCGGGCCGTTACTCGTTCGCGACCGGTGTGATCGTGCGCGAGTTCCCCCTGACCGTGGCGATCCCGGGCGGAACCACCACGCTGCCGCCTCACCAGACGCCGATCGGTTGTCAGGCGACGGGGTTCGAGCCCGGTTCGGCCTGGGTGACCCTCGCGACGGGCGGAAGCGTCACCCTCGACTTCGTGCTGCGGAGGGCCACCGGGACGATCGCCGGTACCGTGGTGCGTCTGCGCGGTGGGGTGCCCATCCCGGGAGGCGTCGCCTCTCTGCCCCAGCTCGGGCTGACGACCCCCGTCGGAAACGCCGGTCTCTTCTCATTCTCGGGTCTCCCGACCGGCTTCCTGCGGCTCGAGGTCAACTCGGTCGGCTACCTGCTGGCGACGACCTACGCGAGCGTTCTGCCCGGCCAGTCGACGCAGGTCCGAGTAGGCCTGTCGATCCCGGGGGCGCTCGAGGGCCTCGTGAGCAAGCGCTCGACCCAGGCCCCGATCGCCGCCGCCCGCGTGCTGCTGCCGGCCCTCGCCAGGCAACTCCTCACCGGCACGACCGGCAGCTACTCGTTCACCGAACTGCTGCCCGGCACCTACGACGTGCAGTTCTCGGCGCAGGGCCAGACCTCGCTGACCACCAGGGCGACGATCGTGGACGGCCAGACGACCCGCCTGGACGTGCTGCTCGAGCCGTGAGGGACGGGTGAAGGCCTCCGGGGACGCTGTCCCCGGACCCCTGCTGGAGCTCTGCTCCAGGCCTCGCCAGGACCCGAGCCGGGCCCTGGACCCGGCCATGAGAAGAGGAGTCGTGGTCTGAGCGGCACTCTCGAAGACTCGGCGCTGCGAGCGCAAGCAGGACTTCCTCCAGCCATCAGGGGGTCCAGGGGTGAATTTCACCCCTGGCGAGGGTTCGGGAGCAGCGCTCCCGACTGGTCTCTGCGTTCGATGACCACGAACTTCTCACTTCTTCCAGAACAGCCCCTTGAGCTTGCCCACCATGCCGCCCTCCTCCTCGGCGGCCTGCTTGGCCGAGGCGAGCACGGCGGCGGCCTGGGTGCGGGAGCGCTTGCGCTCTTCCCGGCGCTCGCTCAGCTCCTGCTTGACCTCGTCGCGGCTCTTGCCGGTGGCCGCGAGCAGCGCCTTCTCGATCCGATCGGTCCACTCGTTGCGCGGCAGGACCATCTGTTCGACGCGCTCCACCACAGCGTAGAGGATCTCCGGCGAGCCGCTCTCGCCCAGGTTCGCGGCGACCTTGTTCAGGAACACCTTGTCGGCCGAGCGGCCCAGCAGCTCGAGCTGCTTCATCAGCGCGGCCGGCGTCTTCAGGCTCAGCACGAGCTGCAGGCCCTTCTCTGCCAGCTCGACCTTCTTCGATTCGCACATGTTCGAGACGTACTCGACCAGGTCGGCCTCCGACAGCCGCTTGAGCGACATGAAAGCCACCGCCGCCACGTCAGCGTCCTCGTCGAGTAACGCTGGAGTTATCAGCGGGAAGACGCTGTCGTCCTCCAGGTCGGCAAGGCAGACGATGGCGATGGTGCGCAGCCGGGTGTCCCGGCGCTTGAGGAACGGCGTGATCGAGCCGCTCACCCGCTTGTCGCCCAGCTCGCCCAGCGCCGAGATCAGCGTTGCGAGCACCCAGTCGTCCTGCTCTTCCTTGAGCTTCTTCTCGAGCAGCTGTACGACCTTCTTCTCGCCGTGGGTGATGGCCTTCTTGACGGCGGCCACTCGCACCCGCGGGTCCTGGCTCTCCAGGTAGCCGGTGAAGCGTCCGAGCGAGAACTCGGTCTCGCCCTGTTTCTTCAACTCGACGTGAGGAAGCAGCGCCAGCTCGAGGTTATCGTGGGCGTTCTTGGCGAAGAAGGCGACGCGCGAATCCGGGTCGGTGAAGGCCACCTTGCGGATGAGCGGCATCAGCGTGAGGTCCTTCGTCCGGGCAAGCTCGGTGAGGGCGCTCTTGCGGACCTCCGGGTCGGGATGGGAGAGGTCGTCGATGAACTGCTGGCGCTGCTCGGCCGTCACCACGCCCGACTGGCTCACGTCCGTTCCCGAAAGGTCCGGGAGCGAGTCTGCGGCGCCCGGCGATCCGGCCTGCGCGTTCCCCGGCGAGCCCGGCATCTTGCTCAGGATCTTGTGCGCCAGCTCGGCCCGGCCCGCGTTGCCCGCGCCGTCGAGCAGGGTCTCGATCATCCTGCGGTCGGCGGGGGTCGCCAGCTTGGCGATCGTGCCGGCCGCCTTGCGCGCCAGGTCCAGGTCTTCCTCGAAGCGGAAGTACTCGACGAGCATCTCGAAGCTCTGGTCGTACTCGAGCTTCGTGAGGACGTAGATGCCCCCTTCGCGGGCCTTCGGATCCGAGGCCCGCAGCATGCGCCGGCACATCTGCAGCACCTTTGCCTTGGGGAACAGCCGCAGCGCCCGCACCGCGTTGTGGCGCACCGTGCGGCTCGCCGAACGCACGTGCGGCACCACCGCCGCCAGCGCCTGATCGCCCTGGATCGCCTCCAGCCCTTCGCGCGCCACCTGCTTCACCGCCGTCTGCTCGTGGTCCAGATAGCGCAGCAGCAGCTCGGCCGAACCCAGCAGCCCCGCGATGACCAGCAGTAACTGCAGCCTCTCGGGGCCCGGGCCCGCCTTCAACCGATCTCGCAGCCCGCGGATCACCGGACGCCGTCCCTGCGCCAGTGCCAGCCGCAATACCGCCGCGACCGCCGCGTCGAGCCCCTCGGCCCCCGACAGGAGTTGCTCGATCGTCGCCCCCAGCTCGGGGTCCTGGGCGCCGCTCGTGGTGTCGAGCGACCCGCCTCGCTGTTCCTTCTCCTGGTGCAGCAGGATCGACACGATCGCCTGGCGCGCCCTCATGCGCTCCTCGGCGCTCTCGGCCGAAAGCGACAGCGCCAGGGCCTCCACGGCACCCAGGTCGCCGATGTCGGCCAGCAGCCGGATGGCGTCCATCCGGGTCGCTGCCTCGGGGCTCCGCAGGTCGAACAGCAGCTTCTCGATCTCCAGCGAGGTCTTCACCTTCCCGGCCTCGGCCGGTTCGAACTCCCGGGCCAGCACCGCCTCGATGTTGGCCTGCCCGGTGTGCCGCGTGAGGATGGCGGCGGCCTCGGCGCTCTGGCCCGCCAGCGCGGCGAGCGTCGACAGCGCCTTGTTGCGCACCTTCTCGGACGAGTCGTCGAGCAGCGGCTCCAGGCCGGCGACCAGCTCTTCCCGGCCCAGCCGCGAGATGGCGTAGCAGGCGGTCAGCTTCATCAGTTCGTCGCCGCGCAGCATCTCGCCGACGCAGGCCGGCACGTCGGTCTCGGGGTCGTCGGCGAGTGCCAGGAGCGCGTTGCCCCGCGCCCGGTTGGCCGGGTCGGCCAGGTGCGGGCGCAGCCTGGGGTAGAGCGTCTCGAGCTTCAGCTCGCCCAGCGCCTCGATCGCGTTGGCGCGCAGGCGCGGATCCTCGCTCGACAGGAACGGGGTCAGCTCGGCGACCACCGCCATCCCTCCGAGCTTGCCGATGGCGGTGACCAGCGTGGCCTTGACGTAGCCGTCGGTTTCCTTGCCGAGCCGGGCGACGAGCGGCTGCAGGTACTGGGCTCGCTTCTCCCGGAGGATCTGATGGACGGCCGCCAGGCGCACCCGGAAGTCGTCGTGCCCCAACCGCTTGGGCAGGTCTTCCTCGAGGGTCATCGCCTGGTCGAGCAGGGTGAAGTAGTCGAATAGCTTCTCCTGCTCGGCCCCCTCGAAGCGCCGTCCCGAGAGCGTCTTGGCGGCCGGCTCGCAGCCGCGTTCGGCCAGGCGGCTGAGGGCGTGGAAGGCCTTCTGCCGGATGATGCCGGCGGGGTCGTCGAGCAGCTTGGCCAGGCGTGGCACGCTGGCTTCCGCATCGAAGGTGAGGCAGGCGAACAGGGCCGAGTCGCGGGCCCGGACCTCGACGTTTCCGAGCATCTCGTCGAGCACCTGGATGACCTGTTCGCGCCCGTAGCTGCGCAGCGCCTTGACCGCGTTGGCCCGGACGCGGTGGTCGGTGTCCTGCAGCATCCGGATGATGGTGGGGTAGATGGAGCGGTGGCCGATGTACTCGAGCGCCTCGACCGCGTTGGCCCGGATGCGGAAGTCCTGGTCTTCCGTGGCCGCGGCCAGGAGCGGGATCTCCGAGCGCCCGCCCAGCATGCCGATGGTGACCAGCAGCTTGGAGCGCACGAAAGGGTCGTTCTCGCGTGGGTAGTGCTCGAGGACGATCGGCAGCCCTTCCTTGAACCCGTGGAGCGCCACCACCTGCAGCGCCTTCAGCTTCACGTCGCGGTTGGTGCCCTGGAGGATTCCCGATAGCCGCCCGAGCAGCTCGTTGCGGCCGCGGGGCGTGGCGGCGCCGCCGGCGTCGTCCTGGGCGAGGCGCCGCGACAGGTGATCGAGCCCCTTCTGGGCGTAGTAGCGAACCTGCGGGCTCTGATCGGTCGCCGCGACCTTGCGCAGGAACTGGGCCGCGTCCAGGCTGCCCGACTTCACCAGGCTCCGGATCGCCTCGAGTCGGACGTCCTCCTCGGGGCTGTCGAGAGAGGCGAGGATGTCCTTCCTGTCGATCATGCGGCTTTATGGGAGAGGGCGGCGCCGGTGGCGTCCAACGTATCATCATAACGCGCTGCCCTCAACTGGACAGCCGGAACGGTGGAATACCTCCTCTCCACGGAGGGATTGTGACTGGACGACCGATACCGGATCCCGGAATTCGGGTACCGTCGCCCCGTCACAATTCCCCCCGATAGATGTGTTAGACTTCAGCGCTCGGAGGGAGCCACCCCGTGGCACGGAATCGCATCAAGGAAACCGCGACCCAGCTCGAAGAGGGCATCGACAGCCGGCTGTTGTCGGTGCTTCTCACCGTCGCTCGGGACATGAACTCCGAGAAGGACGTCGAGCGGCTGCTCGAGTACATCCCGGACATCGTCACGGAGATCACCGATTCGGAGCGGTGCACGATCTTCCTGCTCGATCGAGAGCGGCAAGAACTCTGGTCGCGCGTGGCCACGGGCACCAGCAGCGAGATCCGGGTCAAGGTCGGGTCGGGCATCGCGGGCCACGTCGCCGCCACCGGCGAGGCGCTCAGCATCGCCAACGCCTACGAAGATCCGCGGTTCTATCCCGAGACCGATCGGCTCACCGGTTTCGTCACCCGCAGCATGCTCTGCGCGCCGCTGCGGCACCTGAGCGGCGAGATCCTGGGCGTCTTCCAGCTCCTGAACAAGCGCGAGGGCCCCTTCACGCGCCAGGACGAAGACTTCCTGGCCCTTTTCGGCTCCCATGCCGCCGTCGCCCTCGAGGGGGCCCGCCTGAACCGCGAGAACCGCGAGGCGATCGTGCAGCTCACGCACGCCCGCGATCAGCTCGCCGACCGGATGCACCGGCTCGAGACGCTCTACGCCATCGAACAGGCGATCAATCAGCCGGGAGAGCTGGCGCCCATCCTGGCCCAGGTGACCGACCTGACCGCGAAGGCCTTCGGTTCGGAGGCCGGCTCCATCCTGATGGCCGAGGGCGACTCCGACAGACTCGTCTTCCACTACAGCTACGGCGAGAAGGCCGAGGCGCTGCAGCGCGTCACGGTCTCCCGGACCGAGGGCATCGCCGGGTGGGTCCTCCAGAACCTGAAGGCGACGGTCTCGAACGAGCCCGACAAGGATCCCCGTTTCCTCAGGCAGCTCACCGAGGAGATCCACTTCCGGGTCCGGAACATCCTCGCGGCGCCGCTCGTGACCGGCGGCCAGGTCCTGGGCGTGATGGAGATCCTCAACAAGCGGCAGGGCAACTTCACCGAGGACGACCTGGCCACCCTCGAGTTCATCGCGCGGCAGCTCGCCGGAACGCTGCACCGCAAGCTCCTGCAAGAGGAGAATCAGAAGGCCCAGCGCCTGGCTTCCATCGGGAACATGGCCAGCCGCATCATCCACGACTTCAAGAACCCGATGACGGTCATCAAGGGCCTCTCGCAGCTCTTCGGCGAGGGCGATCTGCCGCCCGAGAAGCGCGAGAAGTTCGCCAAGATGATGATCCGGGAGATCGACCGCTGCGTCGACATGACCCAGGAGATCCTGGATTTCGCCCGCGGCGACACGCAGTACCGGCTGGCGCGTATCTCGCTCTCCGAGATGCTGAGCGACGTCATCCCGGTCCTCGAGAAGGACTGCGCCGATCGAAGCATCGGCTTCGAGTGCGACGTCCCCGAGGGGCTCGAGATAAATGCTGACGTTTACAGATTAAAGCGCGTGTTCTTCAACCTCGCGCGCAACGGCCTCGAGGCCCTGAAGAACCGGGGCGTGATCTCCTTCACCGCCCGCGACACCGGCCAGGGCGTCGAGGTGCGGGTGGCCGACACCGGGCCCGGCATCGCGCCGGAGATCGCCACCAAGCTGTTCCAGCCGTTCGTGACCCATGGAAAACCGAACGGCACCGGCCTGGGGCTGGCGATCTGCAAGAGCGTCGTGGAGGGCCACGGCGGCACCATCCGGCTCGAACCGGAGCGCCGGGTCGGCACCTGCTTCACGATCTGGCTGCCGCCGGTGCGGTAGTCGGGGGCGAGCACGTCGCGCGAGGGGCTCCCGGACGCGGAGCGGCGGAAACCCGCGCTGTGTTATAACGGAGGCGCTTTGCGCTCCATGAAGCTACAAAGGATGCTCCAGAGCGTCCTCATCCACGCCGGCCTGCTCCTCGGAGCGGTGGTGATGGTGTTCCCGTTCTTCTGGATGGTCACCACCAGCTTCAAGAGCCCCGAGGAGGTCCTCGACAACGACCACTGGCTGCCGCAGGAGAAGTTCTATCACACCTTCACCAACCCGCTCGGCGAGGTCGAGGAGGTCGAGCTGGAACGGCTGGGACCGCCCGAACCGGCGAGCGGCAAGGTGCCGGTCAAGCATCTCTCGGGCAGCTTCCGGGGGCGGCGCGAGTCGCTCGAACCGGGCCAGATCGTGCGGCGGGTCTGGCTCTGGCAGAACTACGTGCAGGCGTGGACTCAGGTCCAGCCCTCGTTTGGCCGCTACTTCTGGGTCAGCACGGTGACCGCTGTGCTCACCACCATCGGGCAGGTGCTGACGAGCCTGCTGGCGGCCTACGCCTTCGTCTTCTTCCGTTTCCGGGGGCAGTCGTTGCTGTTCATGCTGGTGCTGGCGACGATGATGGTGCCGCAACAGGTGCTGCTGATCCCCGACTTTCTCATCCTCAAGAAGCTGGGGCTGTTCAACACCTACTCGGCGCTGGTGGTGCCCTGGATAGCCGGCGCCTTCGGGATATTCCTGCTGCAGCAGTTCTTCCAGTCGATCCCGCGGGACCTCCACGACGCCGCCGTGGTGGACGGCTGCTCGCGCTTCGGCTTCCTCTGGCGCATCTTGATTCCGCTCTCGGTGCCGCCGATCCTGACCCTCTCGATCTTCACGTTCCTGAGTTCCTGGAACTCGCTGCTCTGGCCGTTGATCGCCACCGATAGCCCCGGACTGAGGACGGTGCAGGTCGGGCTCTCGTTCTTCAGCCAGGAGAGCGGCACCCGCTGGGAGCTGCTGATGGCCGCCTCGACCTTCTCGATCCTGCCGCTGGTGGCGCTCTACTTCGTCTTCCAGCGGCAGTTCATCCAGGGAATCGCCCATACCGGTCTGAAGGGATGAACCCGTGAGCCTGATCGGCAAGAAACTCTGGAAATACCGCATCGAGGGCGTGCTCGGCGAGGGCGGTACCGCCACGGTCTACCGGGCCGTCGACGAGAAGGAGCAACGGTCGGTGGCGGTGAAGATTCTGCCCAAGGACATCGACCGCAGCGTCATCCAGAGGTTCAAGCAGGAGATCAAGGTCCTCTCCCAGCTCGACCATCCCAACATCATCAAGATCTTCGACGTGGGTTCGGCCGAGGGACTCTGCTTCTACGTGATGGAGAACAGGCCCTCCAGAACGCTCCGCGAGGTCATGGATGAGCGCTTCAGGAAGAAGCGGACGGGCTTCACCCTCCACGAGATCATGACCGTGGCCCGGCAGGTCGGCGACGCCCTGCGCTGCGCGCACGAGAAGGGCATCTATCACCGCGACATCAAGCCCTCGAACATCCTGATGACGCCGGAGTTCCAGAGCATCCTGTGCGACTTCGGCCTGGCCAAGATCTCGGCCGACAAGACGCTGACCCAGGCAGGCACGCTGATGGGCACGCCGCTCTACATGTCGCCCGAGCAGATCCAGGGCGGCGACGTGGATCATCGCTCCGATATCTACCAGCTCGGGCTGGTGCTCTACCAGATGGCCACCGGGATCATCCCCTTCGCCGGCGACAACCCCTACGTTGCCGCCACGCGGCGGCTGTCCGAACCGATCCCGGCCCCCACGGGACTGCGGCCGGATCTGCCGGGCAACATCGAGCAGGTGATCCTCCGATGTCTCGAGCGGGAGAGGCTGCGGCGGTATCCGTCGGCCGCGGGGCTGCTCGCCGACCTGGAGCGGGTCTCGTGCGCCAATCTGGCCTCGGCGTCGCACCTGGAGCACACCATCCTGCGGTTGCCCGAGAAGCGCCGCTGGAAGACGGCGACGGTCGTGGGCGCCGCGCTGCTCGTCGTGGCCGCGCTGGGTGGCTGGACCTGGGCTATCAGCCGCCCGACGGAGCTGCGGGTGAGCGCCTTCACGCTGGTTCCTGGGCGCGATCAGGTGATGCTCAGCTTCGAGACCGAGCCAGCGCTCGGCGCCGAGCTGATCTACGGAGACGGTCCGGAGCTGGAGCGCCGAAAGGTGATCTCCGAGAACCCGGCGACCGCGCACCGGGCAAGCCTCACCGGCCTGACGCCCGGCCACGTCTACCGCTATCAGTTGCGGCTGAGCCTCGAGCAGGACCGGGTCAAGACGCTGCCGGTGCGCGAGTTCACGACCTCCGAGGGGCCGTAGGGCGCTCCCTACCGCACGCGGCGGAAGCCGTGGTTCGCCGAGAGCGGGAGCGAGTTCACGACCTCCGAGGGGCCGTAGCCCGGACGCTTGAAGGGGTGCCAGACCGAGTCAAGCGGCCTGACCGACGAGGTCCTCGGCCGAGCGGGGCGGGCGCACCGGCGGGGCATCAGCCGTCCCCGTCGGGTCCGATGTTGAGGACGAGCCAGTAGAGGCCGAGTATCGTCATTGCCTCGCTGAACTGAGCGAAGTCCACCGGCTTGCGGATGAAACTGTTGGCCCCGAGATCGTAGCTGCGAAAGACATCGGCTTGTTCGTTCGAGGTCGTCAGCACGACGACCGGCAGGCTCCTCAGGGCCGGCGTCTCACGGATCCGGCGAAGCACCTCGAGCCCATCGATGCCCGGGAGCTTCAAGTCGAGCAGCACGAGCTGCGGCGTCTCGCGTGCGTCCCGTCCGGTGTTCTCGCCGGTGCAGTGGAGATAGCTCAGCGCCTCGGCGCCGTCGTGGGCGACGACGATGCGGTTGGCGACGTGGCTCTTCTTGAGTGCACGTACCGTGAGCAACTCGTCGTCAGGATTGTCCTCGACCAGCAGTATCGTCTTCTCCATGGCTCTTGGTTCCTCTCGAGCAAGGCAGCGTGAAGTAGAACGTCGCGCCCTCGTCCACCTTTCCTTCGGCCCAGATCCGGCCCCCGTGCCGCTCGACGATCCGCCTGACGATCGCGAGCCCGACGCCGGTGCCGGGGAAGGCGGAGGTGGCGTGCAACCGCTTGAACATCTGGAAGAGTCTCCCGGCGTGCTCGGGACTGAAACCCGCCCCGTCATCCCGCACGAAGAAGGTGCGCTCGATTGCCGAGGCGGGCAGGGCTCCGACCGTGATGTGGGCAGCGCTCCTCTTCGAGGTGAACTTCCAGGCGTTCTCCAGCAAGTTCTGCAGGACCAGCCGCAGCAACTGGGGGTCGCCATTGGCCCGCATCCCCTCCGGGATTGCGACCTCGACGGAGCGGTCCGGCGCTGCGGCCCGCAGGTCGCCGGCGATCTCGAAGCTCAGACGGGTGAGATCGACGGGCTCCTCGGAGAAGTCGGAGCGGCTGACTCTCGAATACTCGAGCAGGTCCTCGATGAGCGTGTCCATCCGCTTGCTGGCGTTGCGGATGCGGCTCAGGTAATCCTTGCCGGTCTCGTCGAGCTGTGAGGCGCAATCCTCGACCAGAATCTGGCTGAACCCGTCGATGGCGCGCAGGGGGGCGCGAAGGTCGTGCGAGACGGAGTAACTGAAGGACTCGAGCTCCTTGTTGGCCGCCTCCAGGCGGGCGGCGCGCTCGCGGACAGCCTCGGTCTCCCTGAGTTCGGTGTGGTCGACGGCCATGCTGATGACGAGGCGGCGGCCGTCTGACATGCGGCCCAGAGGCGCGACGTGGCTCTCCCAGCAACGCATGCTGCCCGAGCGGGTGCGGATCATGAACTCCCCGAGGCAGGTTCGCGCCTGGGTATCATAGGAAGACGCGATGACCCGGGCGACCTCCGGCTTCCGTTCCCCGAAGGCGAGCGTCAGCCAGTCGTCGGTCGTCCGCAGTTCGGCGGCGCCGTAACCCGACAGCTCCGTCCAGCTCTCGTTGACGAGGAGCACCTCTCCGTCGTCGGCGCGCAGCATCAGCGGCAACGGCGACTCGAGGACAACGCGTCGGAACCGCTCCTCGCTCATCTGGAGGTGCGCCATCGCCTTGCGCTCGTCGAGCTCGTGTCGATGAGCAAGATCCGAGTAGAGCACGACCGCGACGACGAAGATGAAGGCGGTGGCGACGGTGAACAGTGCCACGCCGAAGTGGGGCTGGTAGTAGCCTCTTTCCTCGCCCCAGATCCTCAACCAACCGAGCGCGAAAGGCGTGAGAACGCTCAGAGGCAGCAGTCGCCGGGCCACCCTGCCGCCCAGCGTCGCGCTCACGGCGATTCGAGTCAGCCCGGCTCGAGGCGCGGACGCCATGAGCCCGACCGCCAGCAGCAGGAGACCGATCGCCGTCGTGATCGCCATGGGGACCATCTGGCCGGTCGGCGCAAGATGCCCCGCGCCGTAGGCGTGATAGACCAGGGCAAGCAAGGCGGCACAGGCAGGCACGCCCGCCAGGATCTGGACGAGCAGATCGCGGTTCGGCTTCGAACTCCGGAGCGCGAAGCCTGCCAATCCGAGAAACAGGAGGCCAACGCAGGTGCTGAGCGCCATCCGGCCCGGATGCGGAGTGTCGACCGACTGCTCCGGTAGCCGCAGCAGCAACTGGTCGATGCCGAGGTCCCGCATGGTGAGCAGTTCGCAGAGGTTCACCAGGGCCAGCAGGACCAGCAGCGCTGCACACGCCTTTCCAAGTCGGGCCAGACGCGGCGCCCGCGCGACGATCGCCAGCGCGGCCAGCAGCAGCCCGGCGGCCGTGTTCGGCACCATCCCGATTGTCCCGTGGACGCCACTCGCGAGCCTCGGCAGACCAAACGTCCACCCGGCGAGAGCGAAGAGACCCAGCAAGGCCGCTCCCGACGCGCTCGCGATGACGATCCGGTCGAGCGTGGCCTCCGTGACGCTGGCTCCGCGGAACTCGTCCGTCATCGAGGACCGTCCCCGTCCTCGACCCTCTTGTC
>CAZSVK010000033.1:0-23138 GCA_964610245.1 uncultured bacterium | reverse complement strand
GCCCGGGGACAGCGTCCCCGGCAGAACTCGAACCGGAGCGGAACCCCACCTTCCGCGCGTGCACCCGGCCGCCGCTCTCTGATTTGCGCTGGGGCCGCTCCAGAGTTATAATCTCCCGCCAGACCGCACAAAATCTTCCGGAAGATGACCCAGTTTCGTTCGCACAAGGCTGTTCAGGAGTACCTGGCCAACCGGGGCAAGATCACGCTGCTCTTCAGCGGAGTCGTGGTCACGGTCAGCATTCTCCTGTTCTTCTACATCTGGCAGTACACGAAGATGGTCGAGATCCAGATCGCCATCCGCGAGGTCCAGAAGCAGCGAAAGGCGCAGAACGAGCAGCTCGAGAACTTGCAGGTCGAGCGGGCCAAGCTGATGGCCATCGCCCGGATCGAATCCCTGGCTCGCGAGAAGCTCGGAATGGTGTCGCCCTCTCGCGCGAACATCCAGTTTCTCACCCGGGCCGGCATGGTCTGCGCGCCGAAGGACCGGCCGATCGAACCGGTCCAGGTCCTCCCGCCGCCGGGCGCGCCGACGGGCGCCTTGCCCGGTCAGGCCGACCCGGCTCGGGCCGCATCCGCTGCTGCCGCGGCCGCTGCCGTGGTCAACGATCCGATGAGCGAGCGCCAGATCGACGACGTCCTCTACGCCTATTGAGGGCCACCAGCACCCCATGAATCCTCCCGACCCGACCCAGGACGAAAGCCCCCTCGAGCCCCTCGAATCAGACCAGGGTGGCGGCGTCGCCTGGCCACACGTTCCGGTCCTCGCCGGTCCGGTCGTCGAGCTGCTGCGCGAGATGCAGCGGCCGCCGAGAGTCGTGCTCGACGGCACCGTCGGGCTGGGCGGCCATGCGGAGGCCTTGCTGAAGGCCCGGGGGGCCGAGATCGAGCTGTACGTGGGCCTGGACCGGGACGCGGACGCTCTCGAGATGGCCCGGGAACGGCTGTGCGGCCCGGGAGGGCCGGCGAGGCGAGGCCAGCTCCTGCTCAAGCAGGCGAACTTCACCTCCTTGCGGACCGCGCTCGAGGACGAGGGGCTCGAGAACGTCGACTTCCTGCTGCTCGACCTGGGAGTGTCGACCTATCAACTCAAGACCGCCTCGCGCGGCTTCTCGCTCGCCCAGGAAGGCCCGCTCGACATGCGGATGGACGCCCGCCACGGCACCACCGCCCGCGAGATGCTGCAGCGGGCCTCCCAGGCCGAGATCGAGCGCTGGCTGCGCGAGTTCGGCGAGGCCCCCTTCGCCGGCCGTATCGCCCGGGTGCTCCACGAACGGCGCGCCAACCTGCTCTACACGACCGACGTGACCGCCGCCGTCCTCGACGCCATTCCGGGGCCGGCCCGCCGCACCCGGCCCGGCGAGATCCATCCCGCGACCCAGGTCTTCCAGGCGCTGCGGATCGCCGTCAATCGAGAACTGGACAACCTCGACGAGGTCCTGCCCGACGCCCTGGACTGCCTCTCCCCCGGCGGACGCCTGGCCGTGATCAGCTTCCACTCGCTGGAAGATCGTCGCGTCAAGCACGCCCTCGACGCCGCGGCACGCAACTGCATCTGCCCGCCCCGGATGCCGGCCTGCGGATGCGGCCACCGGGCCACCGTTCGGCTGCTCCATCGGGGCGTCGTCAAGCCGACGCAGGAAGAGGCGGCCGCCAATCCGGCCTCTCGCTCCGCCCGGCTCAGGGCCGCCGAACGCCTCTCCCCTCCGGCCACGGAACCCGCCGCCTCCGCGCCAAGATGATCCTCAAGTTCCACCGCCGCCGCATCCTCTTCTTTTTCGTCGTGGTCTGCCTCACGATGCTCGCGCTCGTGGCGCAGATGTACTCGATCCAGGTGCTTCACCGGGACGAGTGGCGCAGCCGTCTCGAGCGCACCCAGGTTCGCACCAACAAGATCTGGCGCAAGCGCGGCACCATCTTCGACGCCAACGGGACGCCCCTGGCGTTCAGCTACACGACCTGGTCGCTCGTCGCCGATCCGAAGCTCGTCGAGGATCCCGGCTCGACCGCCGACCGCATCGCGAGCATCCTCGGGTGGGATTCACGCGCCCGGGCGAACCTGGAGCAGAAGCTCTCGACCGATCGCCGGTTCGAGTACATCCAGCGGAAGCTGGAGCCGGCGGTGGCGGCGCAGATCCGGGCCCTGAAGATCAAGGGCCTCGAGTTCCGGCCCGAGTACAAGCGCTTCTACACCAACCCGAAGCTGGCGGCGAACGTCATCGGCCTGGTGGGCACGGACGATCGTGGCCTGGCCGGCATCGAGTACTCCTACGACGATCAGCTCTCGGGCCTGGCAGGTGAGACCATCGTCTTCTCGGGGCTCAAGGGGCTCGAGATCCCCAAGGCCAACCTGATCGTGAACCAGCCCAGAGGCGGTCACCACCTCTACCTGACGATCGACGCCACCATCCAGCAGATCGCCGACAACGCCGTCGACAAGCTGATGGCGACCTTCACGCCGAAGAACTGCTTCGTGCTGGTCGTCGACCCGATGACGGGCGAGATCCTGGCCTGCTCGATGCGGCCCACCTACGATCAGTCCAACTTCGCCGAGTACTCGCGCGACGTCTCGAAGGCCCGCAACCTCCCGATTGCCCACATCTTCGAGCCCGGATCGACCTTCAAGCTGATGCCGATGGCGGCGGCCCTGGAGGAGGCGAAGGTCACTCCGAGCACACCGTTCCACTGTCCGGGCTACCTGTCGCTCTGGGGGATCAAGATCGGCTGCACCTCGGTGCATGGCGATGTGACCGCGACAGAGGTGATCGAGAAGTCGTGCAACGTCGGAGCCATGACGCTCGGCGTGGTCCTGGGCGCCCGGACACTCTATTCGTACATCCGCAAGTTCGGATTCGGAGATCGCACCGGGGTCGAACTGCCCGGTGAGGCCACCGGCATCCTGCGCCTGCCCAAGGACTGGTCCGGGCTCTCGGTGGCAGCCATCGCAATGGGCCAGGAGATCGGCGTCACCGGCATCCAGATGGCGATGGCGGCCAGCGCCATCGTCAACGGCGGCAAGCTGCTCAAGCCGACCATCATCAAGCGCGTCACCACCTACGACAATCGGCGCGTGCTCTATCGGGCGAGGCCCACCGTGCGCCATCAGGTCGTCAGCCCCGAGACCGCCGAGAAGGTCAAGATCATGATGGGCACCGTCGTGGCCGGGGGCACCGGCCGGCGCGCGAGCAGTGACCTCTACACCGCCGGCGGCAAGACCGGCACCTCGCAGAAGCTCGGCAAGAACAGCCGGGCCAAGAAGGACAGCGGCGAACGCGACAAGTACAACGAGAAGGTGGTCACCTCGTTCGTCGGCTTCTTCCCGTACGACAAGCCCCAGTACCTGATCTATGTGATGGCCAACGAGCCCCAGATGTACCGCGCCGCCGGCGGAACGGTCGCCGCCCCCGTATTCCGCGAGATCGCCTCGCAGATTGTCTGGCAGAAGAGCATGATCCCCGAGGTCGTCCTCAGGTCGCCGATGCGCGTGCCGGACGAGGCGATGCGCCCCCCCGCGGTCGAGGGCGAGACGCCCCCCCCGGGTTCGACCGAGCCGGGTCCCGCACCGCAGAGGACGGTCGTCGAGAGCGCCCACCCGGAAACCACGACCGCCGGGCCGGCGCAGCCCAACGGAGCCGGGCCCGCCGGCGAACCGACGCCCGACTACCAGATCAAGCCGGCGATACCGCCGGATGCGGCCGACCTGCCGGCGATCGAGGGGCCCCTGGAGGAGCCCGCCGGAACGATGGAGGTACCGGGACCTGCCGGCATCGACACGCCGGCGACCGAGGACGAGCCGGAGGGAATCGACACACCGGCGACCGAGGGTGGGGAGCCAGCCGGCCCGGTTCAGCCGGCAAGCCCCGATGGCGGCGCAACCGGAGAGGCCACGCAAGGAGAGAGACCACCCGCATGAAACTGGCTCAGTTGCTCGATTCCGTACCGTCCCTTCGTCTGGTTCGAGGCAACGCCGCAGCAACCCTCGCGTCGCTCTGCGACGACTCCCGGCAGGCCGCTCCGGGCGCTCTCTTCTTCAGCCTGGCGGCCGAGCCGAGCCAGGCCGCGGCCCATGCGGGGCAGGCGCTGGAACGGGGCGCGGAAGCGGTCGTGGTCGCGCCGGGCGTATCCGTCGCCGGCGAGCGAACGGTGCTGGAAACGGCCGACTGCCGGGCCGCCCTGGCCGATGCTGCGCGCCGGTTCTACCATCCCACGCCCCGGATCCCGATCGTGGCGGTCACCGGCACCAACGGGAAGACGACCACCAGCATGATGACCGCCGCCGTGCTGCGTCAGGCGGGGCTGAAGGTCGCCGTCATCGGCACTCTGGGCACCCTGCGGGAGGGCGGGCAGCGCGACCCCTCGCCCAACACCACGCCGGGCCTGATGCCGCTCTACCAGACCTTCCGGGCGCTCGAGGAGGAGGGCTACCAGGCGCTCGTGATGGAGGTCAGCAGCCAGGGGATCGCCCAGCACCGGACGCGTGGCGTCCCCTTCAGCGCGGCGGTGTGGACCAATCTCTCGCCCGAGCACTTCGAACTGCACGGCGACCTCGACACCTATCGTGCCGTGAAGCTCCGGCTCTTCTCCGAGGGGATGCAGAGGCCGGCCGGCGACGGCGCGCCCGAGCACGCGAGCGTGCTGAACGTCGACGACGCCGAGTATCCCCGGTTCCGCGCGGTCTGCCGCGGGAGGGTGCGCACCTTCGGGACCTCGCCGGAGGCCGACGTGAGGGCGCGCGACGTGGAGACCTCGTTCGATTCGTCCCGTTTCCTGATGTGCGCGGGGGGGCGCGAGCAGGCGGTGAGGCTCGCCCTGGGCGGCGACTTCAACGTGCTCAATGCCCTGGCGGCGGCCGCGGTCGGCCTGGGGTTCGGCCTGGACCTGCCGGCGATCGCCCGGGGGCTCGAGAGCGTGGAGGAGGTGCCCGGCCGCTTCCAGGCGCTGGGCGGCAGCCGGCGGCGCGTGCTCGTCGACTATGCCCACACCTCCGAGGGAACCGAGAAGCTGCTCGCCTCGTGCCGTGCGCTGGTGGGGAAGGGCGAACGGTTGATCGTGGTGTTCGGTTGCGGCGGCGACCGCGATCGCACGAAACGGCCGCGGATGGGGGCGGTGGCGGCACGTCTCGCCGACGTTTGTTTCGTCACCAACGATAACCCCCGCACCGAAGACCCGCAGCAGATCCTGGCCGACATCCTCGCCGGCATCCCGGAGGAGCACCGAGCGAAGCTGACCGTCGAACTGGACCGAGGACAGGCCATCCGGCGCGCGCTCGAGACCGCCGGTCCGCGGGACCTGGTCGTGGTCGCGGGCAAGGGCCACGAGGACTACCAGATCCTGGGCTCCCGGCGCGTGCACTTCGACGACCGCGAGGTCGTGCGGGAAGCGCTGGCGAACCTGGCGGGTGGCTGCTGATGGCCGCGCCGCTGACGGAGGCCCCGCCCCGCGAACCGGCCGTGCTGTTCACCGCAGCCGAGGCGGCGAGTCTCACCGGCGCGGAGCTGCTGCAGGGCGAGCCGACCACTCCGCTCCAGGGGTTCAGCATCGACACCCGCACGCTGCAGGCCGGCGACGCCTTCGTCGCGATGCCCGGCCAGAAGGTCGACGGCCACACGTTCCTGGGGCAGGCCGCCGGGAAGGGCGCGGTCGCGGCACTCGTGACCCGGGCGGTCGAGGGGGCCCCCGCGGCGATGGCGCTCCTGCGCGTCGAGGATCCGGTCGCGGCGTTGCAGACGCTGGCCGCGAACTATCGCCGGCGTTTCGACATCCCGATCCTGGGGGTCACCGGCTCCAACGGCAAGACGACGACGCGGGCGGCGATCACCTCGGTGCTCTCCGAGGGGATGGAGGTCTGTTCGACCCGAGGGAACCTCAACAACCACATCGGGCTGCCTCTGTCGCTCTTCGAGCTGCGTCCGCGCCACCGGGCCGGCGTCTTCGAGGTCGGGATGAACCACCGCGGCGAGATCGAGCTACTGTGCCGCATCCTCCAGCCGGGTCTGGGCGTGATCACCAACGTCGGGCCGGCCCACCTGGAGGGGCTGGGCTCGCTCGAGAACGTGGCCCGGGCGAAGGGCGAGCTGATGGAAGCGCTGCCCCCGGAGGGAGCGCTCTTCGTCAACGGCGGCTGCGAGCTGTCGAGAGACATCGCCGCGCGCTACGCGGGCCGCGTGCGCACCGTGGCGCTCGAGGGCGAGTCGGCCTTCGCGCGATGCGGCGCCTTGAACGTCGGCTTTAACAGACTGAGCGGGTCGATCGAGCTGCCGTCGCGCGAGATGAGGCTACCCTTCGACGCAGCCCTCTGCGGCCGGCACATGGCGCTGCCGCTGCTGTTCGCGTCGGCCGTCGCGGCCGAACTGGGCCTGGACGCCGCCGTCATCGAGCGCGGCCTGGCCCGGTTCAGGCCCGAGCACGGCCGGATGGAGGTGCGCCAGGAACGGGGGGTCTGGGTCATCGACGACTGCTACAACGCCAATCCCGCCTCGATGGAGGCGGCGCTCGACTTCCTGCTCTCGGTCCCGGTGGAGGGCCGCCGGTTCGCGGTGCTGGGCGACATGCTCGAGCTGGGCGCTTACTCCGGCGGTTACCATCGGGCGATGCTCGAACGGTGCGCGGGCGCGGCGGGGCTCGAAGCGGCCTACTTCTTCGGCGCCGAGTTCCTCTCGGCCGCGGGAGGGCCCGGGAACCGGGGCCGCGGGATCGTTTCGAGCACCAAGGACGAGATCGCCAGCGCCCTGAGCGAGCGGCTGGCCAGGGGTGACGCCGTACTGGTCAAGGGGTCGCGAGGGGTCGCCCTGGAGACCATCCTGGCAAGACTCTTCTCGGACTGAGGCCGAAAGAGTGCTACCCTTGCCGGCCCAGAGTCCGCAGTCTCGATTCCCCTAACCAGATGCTTGCTTCCGTCTTCACCTCGATCGTCGTTCGCTCGATCTATGCCCTGGTCACGGCCTTCGTGATCTGCATGGCGCTCACGCCGTGGGTCATCGACAGGCTCAAGGCCATGCAGATCGGCCAGCAGGTCCGGGAACAGGGCGTGCAGAGCCACCGGAGCGCCAAGCAGGGCGTGCCGACGATGGGCGGCATCGTCATCCTGGTGTCGATCCTCATCGCCACGCTCGTCTGGGCCCGCTTCACGCCCTACACCGCACCCGTGCTGGTCTCGCTCGTGTGGCTGGGGCTCATCGGTTTCATGGACGACTTCCTCAAGGTCGCCAAGAAGAAGAGCGACGGGATGACCGCCGCAGCCAAGCTGCTCGGACAGGCCGGATTCGCCGCCGGGATGGGGATCTATCTCTACCAATCGCAGGCGTTTACCTCGAGCGTCTTCGTGCCGCTGCTGGCCATCGACTGGCCGATTGGCATCGTCTACATCGGCTTCGTGATGCTGGTCATCATCGGCGCGAGCAACGCCGTGAACCTGACCGACGGTCTGGACGGCCTCGCCACCGGCGTGCTGATGTGGGTCGCGCTGGCCTACGCGGGCATCGCCTACGTCGCGGGCCGCTTCGACTTCTCGCACCACCTCGCCATCCCCTATTGCCCCGGCGCCGGCGAGCTGGCCGTGGCCTGCGCGGCGATGGTCGGGGCCTGCGTCGGCTTCCTCTGGTACAACTCGTTCCCGGCGGCGGTCTTCATGGGCGACACCGGCTCGCTCGCGCTGGGCGGGGCGATCGGCACGGTCGCGGTGTTGACCAAGCAGGAGCTGCTGCTGGTGATCATCGGCGGCATCTTCGTCGTCGAGGCCTTGTCGGTGATGCTGCAGGTGGGCAGCTTCCGCCTGCGCGGCAAGCGCATCTTCCGGATGGCCCCCATCCACCACCACTTCGAGCTGCTGGGCTGGGCCGAGCCCAAGGTGGTCATCCGATTCTGGATCCTGACCATCATGCTCGCCCTGCTCGGGCTGAGCCTGCTAGGCCTGAACGGGATGCTGGGCGGCCAGATGAGCGGCGCGTGAAAGACAGGGGTTCGGGGTTGGGGGTAAGGGGTTAGGCAAGGCGTGGCCACCGTCGAAAGGCGTGGGTCCGGTCGACGCGAGTCGCCTGCCCACCCGACCAGGGCGCGACCGCTGCCGGTCGTATGACCCGGTGTGTGGTGCCTAACCCCCAACCCCTAACCCCCAACCCCTGTCTTCCGCACAAATTCGAGCGAGGCTGCCCGAAAGTTGTCCGCACGCGGCGCCGTATGATATAATTTCGGGTCTCTCATGCCCATCAACGCTCGAAAGGCTCTGGTCTACGGTCTCGGGCGAAGCGGTCTCGCGGCGGCACGCCTGCTGGCCCACCACGGCGCCCAGGTGGTCTTCTACGACGACCAGGCCACGCGACTGCCCCCGGGTCCCTGGGAGGGTTCTGTCCTGCACTCGGGCTCGCTTCCGGCCGAGGCGCTCGCGGGCGTCGAGCTGGCGGTCGTCAGCCCGGGCGTGCACCCCGATGCGGCGGCGTTCGTGGCCATCCAGGCCGCGGGCATCCCGCTGATGAGCGAGATCGAGCTGGCCAGCCGGGCGACCGAGAAGCCGCTGGTCGGCGTGACGGGCACCAACGGCAAGTCGACGACCGTCACGCTGGTCGAGCACATGCTGCGCGCGGCCGGCCACGGCGCGGTCGCCGTCGGCAACATCGGCTATCCCTTCTCGTCGGCGGTGCTCGAGCGAACCGACGTCGACTGGTACGCGGTCGAGGTGTCCAGCTACCAGCTCGCCACGATCGACCGGTTCTCGGTTCGCGGCGGCATCATCACCAATCTCGCCCCCAACCACCATCAGTGGCACGGCAGCGAGGATGCCTACTGGCGGGCCAAGCTGCGTCTGTTCGAGAACACCGGCCCGGAGGGCGTCGCGGTCTACCCCGCGGGCAGCGACTGGCTGGCCCGCGAGCTGGGGCGCTTCCCGGTGCGGAAGCTGCGCTTCACCTGGGGCGGCGCCCCCGGAGAGGTCGACTGGGACTCGGAGAAGCAGCACATCGTCTGGCGCGAGAGCGGTGAGCTCCTCGTCGATCTGGCGGCCTGGCAGCCGCGGCTCGACTACGACTACCACTCCATCCTCTGGAACCTGATGGCCGCGGTGGCGCTGGGCCGGGGGCTCGGACTGCCCACGGCGGCGCTCGGCGGCACGCTCGAGACCTTCCGCCCGCTGGAGCACCGGATGGAACCGGTGCGCCGGCTGGATGGCGTGCGCTGGGTCAACGACTCGAAGTCGACCAACATCGACAGCACGCGCTACGCCATCGAGAACACGCTCTCACCGGTCGTCCTGATGCTGGGGGGCCGGGACAAGGGGCTCGATTTCGCCGCGGTGCTGGCGGGCCACGAGGGCCATGTCCACTCGGTGGTGGCGCTCGGCGAATGCCGCGAGAAGATCGCCCGGCAGCTCGAAGGCCGCGTGGCGGTGCACCTGGCCGACAGCTTCGAGCCGGCGGTGCTGCTGGCGCGCTCGCTGGCGCGCGACGGCGACACGGTGCTGTTCAGCCCCGCCTGCGCGAGCTTCGACATGTTCAAGGACTTCGAACACCGCGGCCGCACGTTCAAGGACGTGGTGCGGTCGCTCGCGGCCCGGGCGTGAGCCCGCGCCCCTGACGACCATGAAGCTCTCCGCGGCCTACATCGATCAGAAGCTGTTCTTCACCTTCGTGGTGTTGATGGGCTTCGGGCTGGTGATGGTGTTCAGCTCCAGCTCGGTCGGCAGCCTGGAGAAATTCCACGACAAGTTCCACTTCGTGAAGTTGCAGTTCGCCTGGTCCTGTATCGGCAGCCTGTTCTTCATGTTCTTCCTGGTGACCGACTACAGGTTGCTGCGGCCGTATGCGACGGTGGGGCTGATCGTCACGGTGGTGCTGCTGGCGCTCGTGCACGTGCCGGGGATGGGCCGCACCGCCGGCGGCGCCACCCGCTGGGTCATGTTCGGTCCGCTGCAGTTGCAACCGGCGGAGCTGGCCAAGTTCGCGGTGGCGCTCTTCCTGGCCGACCGGCTGGCCCGCAACTATCGCAAGCGCGATTCGTTCCGCGACTATCTGCTGGCCAACCTGGCCATCCTGGGGGTCATCTGCGGGATGATCGTCAAGCAGCCGAATCTCTCCTCGGCGGTGATCGTCGGTTGCATCGGCGGCCTGCTGATCTTCGTCAGCTACAGCAACATGCGCCACATCGTGCTGCTGCTGGTGCTGGCGGCGGTGGGGGTCGCGGCGCTCATCTATGTCGCCCCGTACCGGATGCGGCGAATCGAGGCGGTGCTGCATCCGGAGAACGATCCGTACGGGTCCGGCTACCACCTCATCCAGTCGCTGATCGCCCTTGGCTCCGGAGGACTGATGGGCGTCGGCATCGGGCAAAGTCACCAGAAATTCTTCTATCTTCCGGAGGAGCACACCGACTTCATCTTCTCGATCGTGGGCGAAGAGCTCGGACTGGTCGGAGGGATGATGGTGATGGGACTCTATCTCGTGCTCTTCTGGCGAGGAATCCGGGTCGCGCTGAACGCGCCCGACCTCTACGGGGTGTTGCTGGCGCTGGGACTGGTCGGAGGGATGATCGCGCAGGTGATCCTCAACATCGCGGTCGTCATCGGGATGGCGCCCACGACCGGAGTCACGCTGCCGTTCATCAGCTACGGCGGCTCGTCGCTGATCTTCAGCATGGCCAGCATCGCCGTGATCCTCAACATCTCGCTGGCGGGCGAGCGCGAGCGGCTGACCAAGTCGGCCGGCAAGTGGTCCCGCCAGGCCGGCGACGAACTCGAGCCCTGACACTCCCCCGGCCCCTCGAGGGCCGGTCACGAAGGAAATCAATTGAGCACCAGACCTTCAGACGGAGCTCCGGAAGTCCGATTCCAGGTAGTGAAGGAGTCGGCCGGGACGTCGGCGGCTTCTTCCTCCCAGGAGGCCAGCAGCATGCAGCAAATCTCCCCCGGGAACGCCGATGCGACCCGGATGCAAGGAATCAAGAAGCTCCATTTCATCGGCATCGGCGGCGTCGGGATGAGCGGCATCGCCCAGATGCTCCTGGAACAGGGGTTCCAGGTGTCCGGCTCCGACATGAAGGAGAGCGAGGCGACCCGGAAGCTCAAGAGCAAGGGGGCCCAGATCTTCAAGGGCCACGCGGCCGAGAACATCCAGCAGGACTGCGAGATGGTGGTCATCTCCAGCGCCATCAAGATGGAGAACCCCGAGCTGGCCTATGCGGTGGAACACGGCCTGCCCGTCAAGAAGCGCGCCGAGATCCTCGGCTGGCTGATGGCGAGCAAGGTCGGTATCGCCGTCGCGGGGGCGCACGGCAAGACCACGACGACCAGCCTGCTGTCGTGGATCCTCGAACAGGGCGGGGTCGACCCGACGTTGATCGTGGGCGGCGACGTCAACAACGGCAGCGGCAACGTCCGCTTCGGGAAGGGCCCCTACCTGGTGGCCGAGGCCGACGAGAGCGACGCCAGCTTCCTGCACCTTCCGACCAAGATCGCCATCGTCACCAACATCGATGACGATCACCTCGACTTCTACGGCTCCTTCGACCACCTGGTCGATGTCTTCGAGCAGTTCATCAATCACGTCGACCCGTCAGGCTACGTGGTGCTCTGCACCGACAACCAGCACATCCGGCAGCTGATGCCCAGGGTGCGCGTGCCGTGCGTGACGTATGGGCTGAACCAGCCGGCCGACTACAGCGCCGACGAGATCAGCTGCATGGCCGGCTCCAGCAAGTTCCGGCTGCTCGTGCACGGCGAGCCGGCCGGCCACTACGAGCTGGGCGTGCCGGGCATCCACAACGTCCAGAACGCGCTGGCCACCATCGCCGTGGCGCGCGACATCGGCGTCACGCCGGAAGCGCTCGGCCGCGGCCTGCGCTCGTTCAAGGGCGTCAAGCGACGCTACCAGTTCATCGGCGAGCAGTCGGGCATCCGGGTCTTCGACGACTACGCCCACCATCCCACCGAGATCGCCGCGACCCTGGCCTCGGTGCGACTGGCGAATCCCAAGCGGCTGGTGGTCATCTTCCAGCCCCATCGGTACACTCGAACGGAGCTGCTGGCTCCCTCTTTCGCGGGGGCGTTCAAGGACGCCAGCTGCGTGCTGCTGCTGCCGGTCTACGGCGCCGGCGAGGCCAAGCGCGAGGGCGTGACGACCGATCTGATCTACGAGCACATGGTCAAGGGCCATCCGTTCGTCATCCAGGTGCGCGGCGGCGACGACTACGCACGGCTGCTGCCCTTCGTGGTCAGCCAGCTCGAACCGGGCGATTTCGTGATGACGGTCGGCGCCGGCGACGTCAATCAGCTCGGGCAGATGCTGCTCGACTATCTCGCGGGGAAGGAGAAGCGCGCGTCATGATGCCGCTCGACGGCCTGGAGGCCCTGGTGCCCGGAACGCAACTCCAGGCACCTACTGCCGGCGTTACGACCTTCCGGGTCGGCGGCCCGGCGGGGGCCATCTGCCGAGTGCGGGACGTCTCGGAGCTGAAGGCCGTGCTCCGGTTCCTGGCGCAGCGCGGCTGTCCGTACCGGGTGCTGGGCAAGGGCTCGAACCTGCTGTTCGCGGACGAGGGGTACGCGGGCGTGCTGCTGCTGCTCGGCGAGGGATTCAGCTACCTGAACATCGGACAGGACGGTCTCTTCTCGGTCGGGGCGGGAATGTCGCTCGCCCGGATGGCCAACACGATCGCGCGGGCCGGGCTCGGAGGGCTGGAGTTCTCGGCGCAGATCCCGGGCTGCGTCGGAGGCAGCGTTGCCGTCAACGCCGGCGCCTTCAAGCAGGATCTGCATTCCCGGCTGGTCACCGTGAAGGCGGTCGACGGCGCGGGGAACGAAGTCGAGCTGCCGTCCCGCGAGCTGGCGGGGTGCTATCGCACGACCGTGCTCAAGGGCCACCAGGATCTGGTGCTGGTCGAGGCCACCTTCCAGGCCGAACTGAAGGATCCGGCGGAGGTACTGGCGCGCCAGAAGGAGTACGGCGCCTACCGCGAGAAGACCCAGCCGATCAACCTGCCCAGCGCGGGCTGTGTCTTCAAGAATCCGGCCGAGAAGGGCTGTTCGGCCGGGGCGCTGATCGACCGGCTCGGGATGAAGGGCTTCGCCATCGGCGATGCCTGCGTTTCCGAGAAGCACGCCAACTTCATCGTGAACCGGGGCAAGGCGCTCGCGCGCGACGTGGTCGACCTGATCGAACGGATCCGCGGCCGGGTGAGCGCCGAGACCGGCATCACGCTGGAGCCCGAGATCGAGTTCGTCGGCATCGCGCTCGCAGCCTGACCTGCGCGGGCTTCGCCCGTTCCAAGGCTCGAGGCCCGGGGCCTGTCGGACGGCGAGGGCCAGCTCCGCACGAAAACGGCCGAGGGCTCGCACATTCTGTCTTCTCAGGCCGCCTCGACCGTGCTAGAATCGGCCGGCATTTTACTTTCCCATCAAGGGGCTGGTTTCTGGAGGCATGATCAAGAGTTCGGGCCAGCCGGGTTATCGCGTCCGTTACCGCCCGGGTGAAGTCCGATCGACCCGTCGCGGTAGGCGCAGCCCGGGATTCCAGGACTTCTTCGTCGGAATCACCCGGGCGGCCTATTGGGCTGGGCTGGGAGTTCTGCTCGTCTATGCCGCCTATCAGAGCTGGGTGCTCTTCTGGGAGACGTCCTATTTCCGCGTCCAGGAGGTCGGCATCGCGGGCAACCAGGTGCTGCAGAAGCAGGACATTTTGAAACTCACCAAGATCGAGCTGGGCAGCCATTTCTTCCGCTACCAGCCCGAGGCGATCCGCCAGTCGCTGCTGGCCCATCCGCGGATCCTCTCGGTCAAGGTCGAGCAAGCCACCCCGAAGACCATCAACATCCAGGTGGTCGAGAACCGGCCGGTGGCCAAGACGATCATCGACGGCACGCTCCAGGAGGTCGGCGAGGACGGCCGCATCCTGGGCGCGGCCGACACCGTCTCCACCACCCTGCCCCTGCTGCTCGGACTTCCCGAGGTGCACCGGGACACCGGCGGGGTGCGGCGGGTGTCCCCAGAGGTGTTCAACCAGATTCCGGCCTGGCTGACCGCGCTCAAGGGCAGTCTGCTGGCCGACTTCGAATCGATCGATTTCCACAATCCGTTCCGGGTGGAGGTCAAGTGGCGGGGCATGCGGGTGTTCGTCTCCGAACCCCAGGACGTCAGGGAGATGGGCCCCGTGGAGGCGACGCTGCACGACGCCGAGCGGCGTAGGGTGTGCGTCCAGACCATGGATCTGCGTTTTCGCATGCTGGTCGTGAAGTACGGCTCGGCGCCGGCGGCGCCGGTGACCTCCCCGACCACCTGGACGGAGATCGCCCAGCCGCCGATGCCCGAGACGACGCCCGCCCCGGCGATCGAACCGGCCGCGGCGCCCTCGACCCCGACCGCCGAGCCGGTGCTGACCAGCCACCCGGCGGTGCTCGCCGCGGCAGTCACCACGGGCAGCACGTCGGAGGTCTACACGTCGGAGTCGGCGATGTTCAGCCCCGAGGAGCTCAAGGCGCTCGAGGCGGCCCCGGCGACGGTCCCCGCGACCGCCGAGATGGCCTCGAAACCCGCCTTCGAGCCGCAGACACCGGACGCCGACCCGGAAGAGGCGCCCGATCCGGCCTACATCTACAACCCCCCGGAGGTGCTCGAAGACGAGGAGGCCAGCCGGCCGGCACCTCGACGAGCCCGCGAGCGGCCGCCTGTCCGGACCGCTCCCGACCTGGAGGCGGTCGAGGATGGCAACTAACAACATCGTCGTGGGTCTCGACATCGGGACCACGAAGATCAGCACCATCGCGGCCGAGATCGACGACAACGGCGGCATCAACGTGATCGGCATCGGCCTCGCGCCGTCGCTCGGCCTGCGCAAGGGCATCGTCGTCAACATCGAGGACACCACCCGCTCCATCATGGAGTCGGTCTCGGAAGCCGAGAAGATGGCCGACGTGGTCATCGACTACGTCTACGTCGGAGTTGCCGGCTCGCACATCTCCAGCTTCAACACCAAGGGGGTGGTGGCCGTCGCCGGTGAAGAGCGCGAGATCTCCCAGTCCGACATCCAGCGGGCCATCGAAGCGGCGAAGACCTTCGCGGTGCCGCCCAACCGCGAGATCATCCACATCCTCCCCAGGTCGTTCACGGTCGACGATCAGGTCGGCATCAAAGACCCGATCGGGATGTCGGGCGTCCGTCTCGAGGTCGACGTTCACATCGTGATGGGCGCCGTGACCGCGATCCAGAACCTGATCAAGAGCTGCCACCGGGCCCACCTCGATGTGGCCAACATTGTCCTGGAGCCGATCGCGAGCGCCGAGGCGGTGCTGACCGCCGACGAGAAGGAGCTGGGCGTCTGCCTGGTCGACATCGGCGGCGGCACCACCGACATCGCGGTGTTCACCCAGGGCGCCATCCGCCACACCGCGGTGATCCCGGTCGCCGGCGACCAGATCACCAACGACATCGCCCATGCGCTGCGCACCACGACCGCCCGCGCCGAGGAGCTGAAGGTCAAGCACGGCGCGGCGATGGCCGATCTCGAACGCGGCGACGCCCAACTCGAGGTCCTCAGCACCGGCGGCGATATGAGCCGCACCGTCACCAGCCGCAGCCTCTGTGAGATCATCGAGCCCCGGATGGAGGAGATCTTCCACCTCGTCAAGGCCGACCTCCAGCGCGCCGGCTGCCTCGACCAGCTCGCCTCGGGGCTGGTCATCACGGGCGGCACAGCTCTGATGCGTGGGTGCGCCTCGATGGCCAGCCGCATCTTCGACGATCTCCCGGCCCGCGTCGGACGGCCCCAGAACCTGCGAGGGTTGGCCGAGAAGGTGGCCAATCCGGTCTTCGCCACCGGCGTCGGCTTGATCCACTACGGAATCGCCAACCAGGCCACCCATCCGCTCGGGCACTACCAGGGCAGCAGCCTCTTCGAGATCATGCTCGATCGAATGCGAGGCTGGATCCGGGAGATCTTCTGAGGGGGGGAGTCGAGAGTCGAGAGTCCGCATCACCTTTCCGGCTGTCCACTCTCGGCTCCTGAACTCTCGACTCCCCGAAAAAGGACATTCCCGGCGCAGGATTCCGCACGGCAGGGACAGGGCAGGAGGCGGCGCCGGGAATGAATCGAGAGCTGGAAGTTCGAGGGCTGAGGGCTTCCGGCGACTCACGCCGCGCGGAGCAGGGCCTCCTTGGGTTCGGTCAGCGGTGGCACCCAGAGCCGGAAGGTCGATCCCCTTCCTAGCTCGCTGTCGACGGCCACGCCCCCACCATGGGCCTCGGCGACCATTCTGACGACGGCCAGCCCCAGGCCGATGAGGCGGATCCCATGGACGGGACCCTCGTGCCGCCACGGCATGAAGAGCCTCCGCTGCAGCTCGAGGGAGATCCCAGGGCCGCTGTCGGTGACGGCAATCTGGATCGCGCCACGGCCGCGGTGCCCGCTGAGAACGATCTCGCCCCCCTCGGGGGAGTACCGGATGGCGTTGCCGAGTAGATGGGAGACCGCCGTCCCGAACTTGACGGGATCGATCTCGGCCCTCAAGCCGGAATCGATCTCGCTGCGCAGCCGGAGCCGCTTCTGCTGCACCAGGGGCTGCTGGCCTCGCACGATGCCCTGGAGACCGACGGAGACGTCCGTGGGCAGTCGGTCGAGATGAAGCCGGCCGGAGCTGAGGCGCACGGGATCGAACTGCGAGGCCAGGCTGTCAATGATGCCCGTGGTGCGTGACAGGATGTGGTCGAGACCTTCGGCAAACTCGGCGGTGTCGCCGCCCGTGGAACGTCGGAGCAGCACCTCCGACATCGACTGGATGGCCGCCAACGGTTCCAGGAGATGGTGCAGGAACAGGTCGTCCCACTCGCGGCGCAACCGTTCCCTCTCGCGCCAGAGAGATTCTCGCTGGAGCAACCCGGTCACCCGGACCTTGAGCTGGACCGGGTCGACGGGCCGGCCGATCGTCTCGTCGGCACCCAGCCTCAACGCCCGGGCAGCCTCGTCGCAGGCGTCACTCGGCAGAACGGCCAGCAGCGGAATCCTGGCGGTGGACGGGTCGGTCTTGAGGCGGGGCAGCAGATCGAGACCGGTGGGGTTCTCCCCTCCGATCTCCACCAGCAGCAACTCGGGCTGCAGTTCGGCCGCCACGGCCAAGGTCTCGCGGACGGATCGGGCCTGCAGCGACCGATAGCCTTGCTGCTCCAGCAACCCGACAAGCATCCCATCGCCGTCTGTCTGGCAGACGGCGACAAGGATGAGCGGGAGCGAGGAGACGAGCTTCACGAGGACCTCCGACCGGATCTGACCCGGAGCCCGGGCACCTCGACCCGAGGAGAGCAGGTTGCCTTCGACTCACGAGTTCCCGAGACTGCCTCGACGAACCCGGGAAACCAAGCGAAGGAGACCGTGAGAGAGAGAACCCTGATGGAAGGGAGGTACGGAAGACATGGAAAGGGAGAGGTCACCCCCCAAGGAGCGAGCAACTGATCGCTCCAGCCTCTCCGAATAGAGTGACGATTTGAATGCGTACAGTTGCCAAGAATTCTTTGCAGGTCTGCGTTTTGTCGCGTTTGCGGTGACTGATGTCACGCGCCAGCCGATGCTGGCCCGAGACTCCGCCGCGACCCGGCCAATGCGGGTGGGTGCATCGCCTCAGAGGTCGAGCTTCAGACCGACCTGCAGCCTGCAGCAGCGACGGAGCAGTTCGATGGCGTCCCGGTGAGGCAGGCCGTGCTCCCGCGTGAGCAGCTCGAGGGCTCGCTTGTTGATCCTGACACCGGCCCGGCTCAGCCTCTTGCTGAGAGAGGTCTCGCCGATTCCGAGGGCCGCGGCCACGGCCCTCTGCGTTCTTCCGTCCAGGAAACACATCTTGAACAGCGTCTGTTCCCGCGGCTCCAGGATGGCGAACGCCCGGGGCAGAACGTCGCTCAGGATGCGTTTCTCGGCAAGGACGATGGCGTTCTCGGCAGGATCGGCGGGCAGCCCCAGGACGGTGTGGAGCCCCATTGTCCGCTGCTGCTCAGGGGTTGGTCTCCAGCCCTCGAGAGGAACGGTGAATCGCTCGCGCCGCTTTCGATCGATCAGGCGGTTCGTCAGGCTGGTGATGAGCCATCGCAGCAAGCTCGACGCTCCGTTGAAGCCAAACAGCCGGGATTCATGGCTCGTACGATCAGCCTGGAACAGGTCGCCCTTGAGATCCTGGACCAGTTCCTTGAACTCCGCACCGCCGGTCAGGCACAGTGCCTGGAGGCAGCAGCGGTCCAGTTCGTCATCGAGGCAGCGCCACGCATGCTCGGAGCCCCGGGCAAGGGCCAGTGCGAACAGCAACTCGCCGAAGCGGCAAGTATCGAGCGCCTTGGCCAGGCCCAGGTCGACGCCCGCGGCGGTCACACGCCGGCACGCGGCGGTCAGAGCATGTGCGGCGAAGGTCTCGTAGGTCAGCTCGAACGCCCCCCGGACCTCGCACGCAGCCCGGTAGCCCGCGACGAGAACCTCCCGGAACTCGGTCGACAGACGTTGCCGGACCTCCCCTTCCCCCCGAAGCCCTGCCTGGCAGAGTTCGCGGTCCGTCATGAATGTGCGCTGCGCGAGCGTTCGGCGGCAGGCGTCCCCGCGACCGAACGAGGGCTCATCGAAGCTCGAGAATCGGTCTTGGTTTCATCGGGTCTGGGGCACGCAACCTGAGAGGCCGGCCGGGGCTCGGAGCGCCTGGCCGATGTGGGTGCATCATCAATGTGAAGAGAGCCAGATGGTGGCTATCGAATGTACGTTCAGCTCGCCGAGTTCCATCCATCCGTCCGGATCTGTCTGACCGAGAATGCGCCGGCCACCGGCGAGCTCGACCTCGAAAGGCACGTTGGCCATCGGCGCGCCGGAAGCCCAGGTCAATTGCAGCCGGCACGTGTGGTCTCCCGGCGTGCCATGTCGCGGAAAGCGCAGCAGGTAGGGGCCGAGGGAGACTTCCCGCTCGAGCCGATCGGACGCGGCGCCGGAGGGCGACAGGTTCGGACCCGCCCTGAAGACCGGCTCGGTCGGCCACTCGAGCCAGGGGAGATCGATGAACCCCTCCGCGAGGACCCGGACGCCATGCAACGCCTCGCGGAGAACCACCCGTATGCGACCGGCCGGCCTCTCGGTGACGGCCACGGCGGTCGCGATCTGGACCGGAACGGCCGCCGCAAACACGAGCACTTCTCGACAGGCGGAACAGAAGGGAAGATGAGACTCGACCCATCGCAGTTCGGCGTCGGCCACGGAGCGCTCGACGTAGCCACAGAGCAGCTCTTCATCCGGGCAGGGCCCGGCCTGGGCGGGCTCGTCGGGCAAGTATTCAAAGAAGATCCAACTCATCGCATCCCCCGGTCAACCCGGCGCCAGGACAGGCCCTGGACTGTCGGGTGGCCGGTCTCCAGTGACTCTTGACGCATCAACCGGGAGGACTTGCCGGGAATTCGCTTCGGCTACAACCCAGGCGGCGTCGACAGGAGCCGCTCATCGACATTACATCACCGGCCGATTCTACAGAGGGGATCCAACGGGATTGGTGCCGGGAGGCATCCTGAGTCGTCGCTTCACCACCGCTCTGCTCGTGGCGCTGTCGCTCGCGCTGACTCCCCCCTGCCCGGCGGCGGCGAGAGCGGGACAGATCTCATCCGCCCGCGCCGGGTCGTCGCTCGCCGGCACCGTGACGGCGACGCTGTCGGCCGCCTCTTTGCTGCCGACCACGTTCCGGCCGTACATCCAGGTCCGGGCCGAACTCCAGAAGCTGGCGGGTAGGGTCGCGGTCGAACCGGCGCCCACTCTCGTTGACCGGCCTCTGGCGAGGGATTACCGCGATCACACGCTGGTTGCCGGCTATCGTTCCAGTTCCGGCTCGTACCCGGAGTCGCTCGGCTTGCCGGCCTTTCCCGCCGCCTACTCCCGCACGCGCTGGACCTACCGTGAATCCTATCTCTCGTACCGGCGGGCCATCGGGCACGACCTCGAGGCCGGAGTGCTCGTCCCCTGGCTGCAGCTCAAGGAGAGCCGTCCCACGAGGATCCACGCGATGGCGGCGCCCCCCTTCTTCGCCGTGGCCGACGACATCCGGAGTTCGGAGGGCCTGGGAGACTTGCGCTTCAGCGTGGCGCGGGCCTGGAATCGCCCCGGACTGAGCCGCAGACTCAAGCTCGAGTTCAAGCCCGGCACGGCCCACGAAGCCGCTCCGGGAGCCCCGGAACTCGGTACGGGTCAGCAGGACTATGCCCTCTCCTACGCGGCCAAGCGCACCAGAGGCAGCTTCGCGCTCACCGGCGAGGCCGGCACCCGACTCCGCCGAGAAGCCGTCTGGCGCTCGGACGGGGGCGGCACGGCCGTGGCCTTCGATCGAGGAGACGAGCTGTTCGCGACGGTCCGGGGCGATCGCCGCGTCCGCAACTGTCTGACCGCGTCGCTCGTGCTCGAGGCCTGGGCGGCCGGGCGGGACGCCTGGGGGGGCGTCGACCTGGCGGGAAGCAGCTCCCGGCAACTGGCCGTGACCCCGGCCCTCACGTGGCAGGCTTCCGAAGTGCTGGAGGCGATCGCCCAGGTGCGGATTCCCGTCGTGACCCATGGTCTCGTGGACGAGCCGCTGCTGGACGTGGCCCTCCGGTGGAGGAACTGACGGTGGCCCCGGAAGTGCCCATCTTCGCCTCGCGACTCCCGGCCGGGAGCCGGCTGCGTCGTCTGATTGCACTGCTGCTGTTGGCCCTGCTCGCCGGCCCCTCCCCGGCCCAGGACATCCCGAGCGCCCTGCCGGCGGCCGGTCATCTCCTGGACCTGCGTGACGTCCGCGAGGTCAGCGCGGCCGAGGGCGAGCTGCTCCTGAACGTCGGTCAGGTCTGGCAGTCGGCCACGCGCTACTTCGACGCCTCAGGCGAACGCCGCGACCTCTCGCTCGACCAGGCCGTGACCCGGCAATCCACGTCGCTCCTGCTCTCCTACGGCCTGGGCCACCGCTGGAACGCGGGCGCCGGGCTGAGCGTCGTCAACCAGCTCGCGCGCCGGCTCTCGGTCCTGAACTTCGTGCCGGGCGCGTCGCTCCTGGGCCAGGCGCTGCCGGTCGGGGCCACCACCGATCTCGAGCAGCAGGGCTCCGGCCCGGGCGATCTGGGTTTCTATCTGCAATACGAGCCCGCCTGGTTCGGACGCAGGCCCCACACCTGGCTCACGCTCGATGCCGTGGTACCGACCGCGCGCAGCGCTTCCGCCGATCCGTTCGAGCTGCCCTTGGGCCAGGGCTACCGGACCTACCGCGTCTCCTGCTCCGCGATGCGTGAGATCTTCCCGATGACCTACTTCGCGAAGGCAGGGTTCGAGTTCAACCGCTCCGCGACCCTGCGGGACGCCGCCGGACGGGACTACCGGCTCGACCCGGGCGAAGGGCTCGGCTTCACCACCGGCGCGAGCTATGCCATCGGCAAGAGCGTCGGGCTGCAAGGGCTGCTGGTCGGTCAGTGGCGCGACCAGGGCCGGCGCAGCGACCAGGCCGTGCCGGTGGCCCACACCCGGAGCCTGGATTTTCGGCCCGGCCTGACCTTCGGCTGCGGCGCCTACCTGGTGACGAGTCAGCTCTCGATGCCGGTGTCGGGCAGGAACGTGCTCTCGATGAACGGCGCGATGCTCTCGGCGGAGGTGCGGTTCTGACCTACTACTCGCGAGAATCGTCGCAGGACGCGAGGGTTCGACAGGAAGACGAGGTTGACCAATCACAGAGATACAGAGGGGGAGTTGATTTCATGAAGACTACCTACTTCTCTGTGCCTCTGTGCCTCTGTGCCTCTGTGATACCTGTCCCGGTTTGCGGGCAAGTGCCCGCGCTGTGCCACACCCTTCGACACGTGCGCCGCCCGGCCGCCTGGCTCTCGCTGATAACTCTCGCGTTCATTCTGCTCGCGCCGGCCGCCCTGGCCTGGGACCGCGGTGTCGAGGCCAGGAAGGCGCTTCGCGAGGCCGACCGCCTCTACAACCGTCACGACTACGGCAAGGCGCTCGGCCGGTACCGCGACTATCTCCGAGCCAGGGGCCCGGTCTCTCGGGATCTCGAGACCGATGCCCACGCCTACTCCCAGCTCGGCGAGTGCGCCGAGAAAGCCGGAGTTTACAAGGAAGCGACCGAAGCCTGGCGCGCCGCGCTGGCCCTCGGACTTGCCACCTCCGACCGGCCCGGCATCGCGGCGACCCTGCGCCGGTTCTCGGAATCTCTCGCCTACCGCGGCGACTACCGCGAGAGCCGGCGCGTGCTGGGGCTGGCCCACGAGGCGCTCCAGGGCAAGGCCACGGCAAGAGACCGGGCCGCGTCTCTCCGCATCCTGTCCCTGGCGGCGGGCGCGCTCGGCGACTACCGGGCCCAGGCCGCGGCGGCCGAGGAGTCGGTTTCGCTGTACCGCGGCCTCCCGGACGACGCCGGGCTCGCGGCCAGCCTCGACGGCCTGGCGATGGTGCAGACCAGCCAGGGAGAGTTCGAGCGGGCCCGGGCCTCTTGCGACGAGGCGCTGGCCGCGGCGCGACGCACGCCCGCTCCGGACGTTGCCCCGATCTTCCTGACCCTCGCTCGCCTCGACCGGGCCCGCGGCAACCTGCGGGGCGCCCTCGAAGCGGACGAGCAGGCCCTGGCCGCCGCCCGCCTCAGCGGAGTGTCGGAGGCGCTGGCCGTCGCCGAGGCGAACCTGGGCCTCGACCGGATGGCCTTCGGCGAGTACGCCGAGGCTACCCTGGCACTCGAGTCGGCGCTCGCCAGGTTCGAGCGGACGGGCGCCATCGACGACCAGGCCCGCATGCACCTGGAGCTTGGCCGCGCCGCTCATCTGCAGCGGCTCGACACCCGTGCGCTGGAGCAACTGGCGCTGGCGCGCGACCTCTACGCCCGCTCGGGTCAGCCCGAGCCGCAGGCGAGGGCGGGGGGCCCGGGGTTGGAAAACCCCGGCTCCAAGATTGGGCTGGCCCCTGGCGAGCTTCAGACTCGCGTTCTCCCTGGGATCTACGCCCGCTCGGGTCAGCCCGAGCCTGTGGCTCGGGCGGGGGGCCCGGGGTTGGAAAACCCCGGCTCCAAGATTGGGCTGGCCCCTGGCGAGCTTCAGACTCGCGTTCTCCCTGGGATCTACGCCCGCTCGGGTCAGCCCGAGCCTGTGGCTCGGGCGGGGGGCCCGGGGTTGGAAAACCCCGGCTCCAAGATTGGGCTGGCCCCTGG